>DATHOO010000237.1:0-17719 GCA_035484815.1 Candidatus Acidiferrales bacterium | reverse complement strand
TCCGTCTGCAACTTGCGCATGGCCATCGAGATGCGGCTCTTGATCGTGCCCAGCGGAACGTTCAGCTCCTGCGCGATCTCGACGTGGGTCTTGTTTCCATAGTATGCGAGTGTGAGCGCGGCCCGCTGTTCCTCGGGAAGCCTCCCGAGGGCGGCCTGCAGCCGTTGCGCCTCAACCGGATCGACCACGGGGGGATCGACCGATGTTACGGGCGCAAGGCGAGCCGCTTTCAACTCACGTGCGTCTCTTCGGCCCTCGCGTCGAACCATCCCGAGCGACTCGTTGCGCACGCAGGTAACCAAGTATGCTTTTAACATTTCCCGGTTCCCGCTAAAACGGTTGGGGGAACGCCATACGCGCACGAGCGCGTCGTGCACGCAGTCTTCGGCGAGTGCGCTATCGGAAATGACATGGCGAGCAACGCTGAAGAGTAGACGCGACCACAGCGCGTATATCTGATCGAGGCCCGAGGGCTTGCGCGTGGCAAAGGCCTCGACGAGCTCGTCCATCTAATCGCTGACATACGGCCCCGTGGGTTTCACGACCTTGATATGCCGCCGAGGGCAGTTTTGGATGGCCCGACCCATCCGTGCATGCCGGCGGCGGCATATGCACCCACATGAACAAGATTTTCACTCCTCTCCAGGGCGCGTTGCTCGCCCTCGCCCTGACCGCCGCCGCCCACGCCGCCGTTCCACCGCTGCTTCCGGCCGTTGCCACGGTCCACATCAAAGATTTTAAGTACCATCCGCCGGCCCTGACCATCCACGTCGGTGACCGCGTCACCTTCGTCAACGACGACGACGAAGCGCACACGGTGACCGCGACCGACAAATCGTTCGATTCCGAAGGACTCGACACCGCCGGCACGTGGCAGCACGTCTTTAACAACCCCGGCACCTACCACTATTTTTGCGAGCTGCATCCATACATGAAGGCGACCATCGTCGTACTGCCTGCGTCGAAGTAAAGGAGCCCAAAATATGAAACGCGACGACTTTCTCAAACACGTTGCTTGGACCGGGACCGGGATCGCCTGGTCCTTGTCGAGCAGCGGCCTGTTCAATGCTCAAAAAGCATTGGCTGCAGATGATGCCATTTCGTTCGTTCAAATCAGCGATAGCCACATCGGCTTTGCGCGTCCGGAAAATATGGACGTTGCGGGAACGCTTCAAAAGACCGTCGCTGCGATCAACGCGATGCCGGTGCAACCGACCTTTGTCGTTCACACCGGCGACGTAACCCATCTTGCCAAGCCCGCACAATTCGATACCGCGAAGCAAATCCTCGGCACGCTCAAGGCTCCGCTCGTCGTCCTCCCCGGAGAACACGACGTCATCGGCACTCCAGACGCGTTCTTCGCGGCCTTTCACCGAAGCGATGCCCCAAAAGGATGGTTCTCGTGGGACCAAGGCGGCGCGCACTTTCTCTCGCTGGTCAACGTCTTCAACTTCGAAATCGACGGGAAGCTCGGAACCGAGCAGATTGATTTTGTCGAGAAGGACCTGGCGGCACAGAAGAGCTCAACCCCAATCGTCGTCTTCGCTCACGTACCGTTATACGCACTCTTTCCGCCGTGGGGCTGGACCACTGAAGACGGCTCGCGCGTCCTGGCGGCGCTGCGTCGCTTCAATGCGGTAACCGTTTTGAACGGGCACATCCATCAGATCGTCCAGCACACTGATGGCAATATCCGGTTCGCAACCGCCGCTTCCACCGCATATCCGCAGCCGGCACCGGGCACGGCGGACAAACCAGGCCCATTAAAGGTACCGGACAGCAAGTTACTGAGCGTTCTCGGATACCGCAGCGTGCAAATCGCACGCAATACTGCAACGCTCACTGACCGCTCACTACAAACGTAACAGAATCACAACCAAACTTTACAAAGGAATAGCTAACGTGTTACCTTCTCTGATCCTAAGCTCGCTGATTGGACTCGCTTCGGCGGCACCGATTCAACTCGCAAGTTGCGAAGTCTCGAAGCCCGTCGCCGTCTGGAGTAATAATGACGAGCCCACTAATGCTGGCGGCGCATCTGCGCTACATGTGCGTTTCTCCGACGTTGCTACCGAACCGATCTCGCGGGTCATCTTCACCCTCGACGACGGCGCAAAGGTTAAGGACGTCGGAACATTCGGTCCTGGCGTCGCCATCAATCATAACCTTCGACTGCCGAGCACCACGGCCACATCTTGCGTCGTCTCGGCCGTCACATTTACAGACGGAACGACATGGGATGCGAAATAAAATGCGGCGGCACGATCAGGGAATTTGCTGAAAGCGCGAACGGAAATGAGCGCCGGAGAGAAGCAGTCAAAGGTCACGCCCTACACGACGCTCGAACTGCAGGCCTAACGTGCTTCTCGATCGCGCAACTGCAGGCGCCAAACGCAAGCGGTACGAACATCTTTCTCACTCTATACGCTGGGCTGCGACTGCACTGCTTGTCACCTGCCTGTTAGCTGCCGCAGGGCACCGCGTGCTCACCGCTACGCCGGAACACGCCTTCGATCAAGTTCACGTCGGCGATACCTACGTCGTTCCACTATTCGACGGCCAGGTCGCCGACGTGGTGGCGCCGGTCAAAAAGTTGGGCATCGTTAAGATCGCATACCATTGGTTTACGTTGACGAATTCGGTCCACGTTGGATCCAATCGTGGCGAAGCATTCCTGATCACGGGCACCGGACACGGAACGATCCTCGTTGCCCTGCGCGCGCCCCAACTCGCAATGACGTGCGCAAGCTGTCGCACCGTACACTACTTCCTCCGCGCATTGCCTTGACAAGGGGCCCGGTCGTGGAGCTTGTCGAAGCCGACAATCACCTGATTGCCGCGATGCAATTAAATTTAAGGTTTTCTTACAATTCTGACCGATAATACAGGCGTCGCCGCTGGTCATGCACAAAAGTACGCAATCCGCCTCGCGATCAGCGGCAATTTTTGAGGAGGTACCGTGAATTTTAAAGCTTCGTTGTCGCTGTTCGGCGCGCTGGTAGGCACGAGTTGCCTCGCGGCAAGCGCGGCCGACCAAGCGCCCGCGATCGCGGCCTTCGACCGAGCGTATACCGGCGTCACTGACTACACGTGCATTCTTCGCGTTCACGAAGCGAAGGGAACGCAATCGCAAGACCGCGTCTATCAGTATTCGTTTATGAATCCGCACTACGTCAAGACGCTGATCCTCGACGGCGACGGAAAGGGGTCGGGCGGCGTATGGATTGGCGGCGACCAGGTGAGCGGCCATTTGGGTGGCATCCTCTCGGGCTTCCATCTGAAAGTCGACCTGCACGATCCGCGCGCCGTCTCGCTGCGCGGCGTCACAATTCCCGATGGTCTACTGCCGCGCATCATCGACGATTACGGGACCATCCCTGGAAAGCTCACGCAGACCGATGGCGGTAAACTCGGAGGGATCGAGACCGACCGTTTGGAGCTCAGCGTTGCCGAACCGGCGTCGAACCACGGCATCAGCGACCAGATCGTTTATCTTTCGAAGGATACGCATTGGCCGATTCGGCAGATTATGTATTCCGGAACGCAGATCGTCCTCGACGAATCGGTCGATGATCTAAAAACAAACGTCGGCCTAACGAAAAGCGACTTCCCGTTCTAGCAAACCCAGGCGCCCTACTTCAGCAGGCCGTATGCTTCCAGCTCGGTTTGCGTGCCGAAGTATACCATGCCGTTAGCAACCGTCGGCACGGAGAACTTAATCCCGGGTGCCGCTTGGTCGCGCGCCGGGGCGTGCCCACTATCGTAGAGTTCGACGGCAACATTGCGAGCGTCATACGCACGCAGCCTCGCTGGAGGTCCGCCTCCGGCGTACTTCCCGGGCACTTTCACGGCCAGCGTCCAGACAATGCCGTTCGCATCGCCGTTTGAAGAGATCGACGGCGTCGATCCCGGATACTGAAAGAAGTCGCGACTCTGGGAGACCGGATCCTTCGACAAAAGCCCGTTGTGTAGAACGTAACGCCGCAGATTTTGGCCGGGAGGCGCTTCGAAGACCGCGCCGTTGAAGTACGCGGGATCGCTGTACATCTGGCCGCCGCCGAGATTGCCATCGAGTTGTTCGATTACGCTGTTTTCGCCATGATTGAACCCGCCCAGGTGATCGCGGTCAACGAGAAAGATCCAGCCCTTTTTGTCGGCCGTCACCGCCTCGTGCGGTCCTTGCGTGTCGGGAAGCAGCATCACGCCAGTGGACGAGAAGTCTAGGTCACGGCGCGATTCGATGTGCTCGTTGAATGGAGCGAAGTAATCGGCTACCGACAAACGGCGCGTCGTGCGGAGCACCGACATGCCGTAGTTTGGACCACCCCGATGGGCGTCGAACGAGCCGTTGCCGGTCGTGACGTAGAGGTTGCCCTCCGAATCCATCGCCGGGGCCGCGCCGGCCATCCAGATCCCCCCGAGATTGCCCGTCGGGGTGACGCAGAAAACGAACCGCTGCGCGAGCGTGTGCGCGTCGTACGCCATCATCCAACCGCGCGCATCATCGTTGGAAGCGAACGACACGTACACGATACCGCCCTCGAGCGCGAGACCGGATCTGCCGAACCCGCGCTCGGGGTCGAACTGCACGTTCGGATACCCGGGCGCCGTGGCGCGAATCGCAACCGGACTCCCGGACCGCTCCGCTCCGGTTCGGACGTCGAGCGCGTGGAGGTGCCAGAAGTACTTTCCCCGCTGGAGCGTCTTCGCGTAGACGAGTAGCGTGCCGGTCGATGGATCTACGACCGGCGTTCCCGTGATGCCGTGCTCCGGAACCAGAATGGTCGGATCGCACTCCGGCTGCCGAGCGTTGGTGCAGGGGACGGTCGTGATCCCGCGAGCCGGATCGATGAAGCTCGTGTGCCACAGCGGTCGCGTGCTCCGGCCCGCAGCGTCGAAAGCATAGACGCTGTCGTGCTCGGTGGCAACGATGACGACGTTGACGACGCCGCTGCCCGGCACTGACACGTGCGGTACGTAGAGCGGCTGAGCGTAGATCATGCCGTCTACGCGCCGTGCAAAGCGCTTACCAAAAGATCGCGGCCTCACGTTCGCGGGAGTAAGCGTGGTCTCGTGGGAGTTTTGGCCGGTGCGCGCGGCGTCGTTGTGCCACGTCAGGACACCCGGGAACGCGGCGCTAAACGACGCCGACGACGTGTGCGCCGATGGAGTGATGCTCGAACCGCTGCAACCAGTTGATACAACGACCGCAGCGACGGCGAGGGTAACACGAAACAAGGATCGCATTGGGCACCTCGCAGATTGCGTTCCGTGTGTGCCGGCAAGGGCCTTCTCTCCGTGCGACCTCCGAGGGATCGAAAGGGAAGCCCGGCGCTTGAACGCAAAGGTTCGAATAGGAGGGTCGGGCCGTGATTTTGACGCTTCCCCGCGTGCTGGCCGCAGCCTTAATCACCACCACACTGATTTTGACGGGCTCGCCGCAAACGGTGTTTGCGCAGCCCGTCACCGTGCAGCTCAACGGGCAGGCGCTCTATCTCAGTCCTGCGCCGATCGTGCGCGAGGGGCGCGTCTTCGTTCCGCTGCGTGGCGTCTTTGAGCACATGGGCGCGTCGGTCGTCTATTCGGCCGGAACGATCAACGCGACGAAACAGAACACCACGGTGCAACTGCGAATTGGTTCGACGCAGGCGACGGTTAACGGGCAGTCGCAGACGCTGGACGTCGCGCCGTTTATTATCGGCGCGTCGACCTACGTTCCGCTTCGCTTCGTTGCGCAGGCATTTGGCGCGGTGGTCGGTTGGGATCAGGCGACGCGCGTCGTAACGATCAACATGCCGACCGGCGGCCCGGCCGTGCCTCCGCCACCGGTGCGGCCGCCACCACCACCACCGCCGGCCAGCATGGTATATTTGCGCGCACAGCAGCCGCCACCGGGAGCACGCGTGCAAAGCGGGTTCGTCACGGTGTCGGCCCAGTTCTCGCACCGAGTCAATCCCGGCAGCGTCCGCGTTCGGCTCGACGGTAACGACGTGACACCGCGCAGCGATATTACGCCCAGCGGCTTCTCCTACACGTCGCGAGCGCCGCTGCTCCTGGGCTCGCACGACGTCCGGGTGGCCGGGCACGATGCGGGCGGCGTCGGCTTCGAGCGTTCGTGGTCGTTCACCGTGTTCGGCGCACCGGTACCGCCGGGGCAATCGGTGCAGTTGCGTAACCAGCAACCTTCGCCGGGCTCGAACGTGCGCGATCGTTTTGCAACGATCTCGGCCGAGTTCACCTATAACGTTGACGCTGGTAGTCTGAGCATTTACCTCGACGGTAACAATGTCACGAATCGCAGCGCGACTTCATCGACGCGCTTTTCCTATAAGCCGCCGGCGCCGCTGGATTACGGCTCGCACAAGGTGCGGGTTACCGGACGAAGCGGCGGTCGAGGAACCTTCGACCGCTCGTGGTCCTTCAACGTAATTCGGTCCGGGCCGGCCGAGATACACTTGACCATCAGCCAGCCAGTGCCGGGCGGAGCAGTCAACCGTTCCTTCACGATCGCAGGAAACACGGTCAGCCGCGGGCACGTCAAGGTCACGATCGGAGCCACGCCCTCGTACACTGGGCTCTACAACGGCACCGCCGACGCCGGCCCAGCAGGAAACTTTAGGTTAGAGGTGACGCTCTTTGCGCCGCCTGGGCTGCAGGCAATTAGCCTGAAGATCTCCGCCAGCGATCCTGCCAGCTCTCAAACCGCTGAGAAAACCATGCAAGTGCGCGTGAAATAAGGTTTCGCTCACAGGCTTGCGGCGGCGTTTGCTATGAACGCCGCAACCTGTTGCGGTCGCGAAAGCATCACCGCATGACTGGAGTCGAGCTCAAGGGTTCGTGCCTTGATTTTTCGGGCGAGGGTCCGCTCGAGATTCGGATCGATCATGCGATCCTGCTTTGCAACGATGAACCATGAGGGTTTCGTCTCCCAGGCCGCGGCCGTTACCTTGGTACTAAAACAGACAGCCGCGATGGGGCCTTGTGTTACCGCCATTACGGCCGTCTTGCTGGATGGTAGGTCCTGCGCAAAGTCCGAGGCGATTGCGGACGGCGGCATCGACAGGAAGCCGGCGGCATCGGTCTTTACACGAGCAATACCGGGGGGTGTCGGGTATCCTTCTGACATCTCATTAAACGACTGTCCCGCGTTCGGTGCGCCGGCGGCTACGAAGACCAGGCCTGCCACCTTCGGGTCGGTTCCTATTTGAGTAATCACGGCACCGGCCCAGGAATGACCGACGAGTAAGACGCGCCCATCTTGATTATCGATGGCACGCTTCGTTGCCGCAACGTCATCCTTGAGCGACGTCAGTGGATTCTGCACGGCCGTAACGGTAAATCCTCTCGCGCGTAGCAGCGGAATGACTTTCGACCAGCTCGATCCGTCCGCAAAGGCGCCGTGAACGAGTACGATATCCTTTACAGCGCTCGGGTGGCCGGCGGTTTTGGCAGAGCCGATCGCGCTGAGCGCCGATGCTGCAAGCGTGGCAATTGCCACAAGCGCGATAGTTTTGAATTTCTGTCGCATTATCTCCCCTTAATGGCCTACGTTTTGGCCGCCGTCGACGTGTAGAATCTCCCCGGTCACCAATTCCGCAAACTCGAGGAACAGCACCGCCTCGACGATATCGCTGACCTGAGCCATCCGGCCGAGTGGATGAAATTTCGCGAGCGCCTCGTGGGTCGCGGCCGGGTGCATCGGTGTGTTGACGTTTCCTGGCGCGACTGCGTTCACGCGAATACCACGTGAAGCATATTCGATCGCGAGCGCTGTCGTTGCATAGTTGAGGCCACCCTTCGTCACCGAAGCGAGGAAGGCCGGGATCTGCGAGTTTGGATGATCGACCAAGCTGGCTGTGATATTGACGACGTGCCCCGACTTTTGACGGGCCATTTGGGCCATCGCCGCCTGAGTCACGCGGAAGAAGCCGCCGAGATTCGTGCCAATCACGTTCGCGAAATCCGCCTCCGTATAATCCGTGAAAGGCTTACCGATGAATATACCGGCGTTGTTTACGAGGGAGTCTACTCTCCCAAATCGCCTAACGGCTTCGCCCACGACTCGTTCGCCAACGTCGGGATTCGAAATGTCGCCGGCAATCGTCACGATGCCTGGATCGCTCGACGGTTTGATCGACCTCGAGGTGGCAACGACGCTGTAGTTTCGATCTCTAAACCCGCGCACCAGCCCGGCGCCGATACCTTGCGAAGCGCCGGTTACTATTACGACTTTGCTATCCACGATAACAGAACGAATTCGGCTTAAACGGTCTGAACGGCCGGCTGGCGGACGAATCTCGCCGCCTCCAAGATCACGTCGGTCACGGCCTGTGGCTGCGAAACCATGATTGCGTGTGAACCCCGCAGTTCGGTGACCTTCGCGCGAGCCCGTTGCGCCATCGAGCGAACGATGTCACTACCGGCACCGACATCTTCCGTAGCGATTATTGCCCAGGATGGCAGCGTTTTCCAGGCGACCGGCCCGGAAGCATCGGCGAATGCATTGCCGGCTATAGGACGCTGATCGGCAGCCATCAGTGCGGCGCGCTCTTCGGGCACGTCGGCGGCAAATGCTCTGTGAAAGTGGGCTGGATCGATCGTGTACTCGGGTGCCGTTGCTCCATCGGAGCCGGTCGGGTACTGACGCTCGATAAGCACCGGATTGAGGATGCTATCGTTCGAATGCACGTCGGCGAGGCGCTCGCCTTCCTCGGGAATCAGCGCTGCGACGTACACGAGGCCGACGACGTTTGAGGCTTTAGCCGCAGCGTTACTCGTCACGGCCCCTCCGTACGAATGGGCGACGAGCAGCACGGGCCCGTCGATCTGATTGACAAAGCTCGCGATGTAGGCGGAATCGGATTGCACGCCGCGTAGCGGATTGGGCGGGGCGATGACGTCATAGTCTTGCTCCTGCAACCGTTCGATGACTCCGTTCCAACTGGACGCGTCGGCGAAAGCGCCATGGACAATTACGATGGTTGGTTTTGCGTTCATTTGCCGACCTTAGCACGACTCGCATCCGTTGTCGGGTCACTAATTGTGTGCATGAGCACTTTTAAGTTCCCGAAATGCGTCATCGCAAGTGTTAAGATTCGGGCATGGTAAGTTCAAACGATGCCGACAAGGAGCTGATTTCACTGGGGCTCGAGCTTCCTCCGCCGGTGACGCCGTTCGGCGAGTACGTCGAGACGGTGCAAACAGGAAATCTACTCTTTTTAACCGGTGCATTGCCGGTGCTCGGGGGCGATGTGACCTACCGCGGGCGCATCGGCGCCGAGTTTGACACGACGCAGGGCCGAGCCGCGACGCGTCTCGCCGCATTAAACGCCCTGGTCACTGCTAAGGAGCATCTTGGATCGCTAAATCGCGTTCAACGCGTTGTGCGGCTCGGCGTAATGCTAGCGACCTCCGGAGATCACGTCGAGCATCCGAAGGTCGCCGATGCAGCTTCCGAGTTGTTCCGCGATGTGTTTGGCAGCGCGAAGAATCCCGTCCGACTAGTATACGGCGTCGCAAGCCTTCCATTTAACGCGCCGGTCGAACTCGAAGTAATCTTCGAAGTTGCCTAAGGCGCTTCGGACTAGGTCGAGCGCATCTGCGCGAGCTCGGGGATGCCTAACACGAAAAGGTTCGTTCGCTCTTCGGGAGTGAACTGGAACGCCGCGGCGATTCGGTCCAGCAACTTCGCCGATGCGCGCGGCGCGTCGGCGCTCTCAAGGCGACGATACCAATTGCGACTGATGCCTACGGCTTCGGCGATTTCTTCCTGAGTTACGCGACGCCCGCGCCTGACCGGCAAGCGCTCCCACGATCCAAGGGTTGCGCTGTCGGGCGGGATACTCCGCCGGCGCGTTTTCAGAAATGATGCTAACTCGGATTGCGAGTCGGTGGTGCTCATGGGCTGATGGTACGAGCCGGCAGCACGCCCCGGCATCAGTCAGATGACTGCATTTGACTTCCCGCTCCCTCGCTTGCCAGCGCATCGCGTAGCTGAAACCGCGACGTGATATCGAGCTTCGGGTAGATTCGATACAGATGCGATCCGATCGTTCGATGCGACAAATACAGCTTCTGACCGATTTCGCGGTTTGTTAAGCCTTCCGCGGCCATCAGCGCGATCTGTAACTCTTGGGGCGTCAACGCTTCTTGGCGCTCTGGGATCCGCCGTTGAGTTGAGGCGCCGGCGGCGCGGAGCTCTTGACGCGCTCGTTCGCTCCACGGCAAAGCGCCCAGCGCGTCGAAAGCCTCCATCGCAGCCTGCAATAATGGACGCGCCTCTCTCACACGTCGAGCTCGCCGAAGCCACGCGCCGAAGGCCAATCGTGCGCGCGCAAGTGTGAAAGGCGAGTTTCCCGCTCCACCGGCGAGCGCCGCTTCGAAAAGCTGGGGCGCTTCCATATCGTCCGCGAGCATGGCGCGCGCGTAGAGCATGGCGAGTTGAAACTGCGGCGAGGGCGTGCGCCAGGCAAGCTTTTCCATCTCTGCAAGTAACGCTGTGGCTTCGTTGCGGTGTCCACTTTGCAGCGCTGCTTCGGCGAGATCGCCGATGAAGTAACAGTGCCGCATCGGATGATAAGCGCTGTCCAGCGGGTCGAACATCCGGCGAAGGTGGCGGTACGCATCGTCGTAGCGTCCCGCCCCCAGCGCATTTAGCCCTCTCGCCATTTGTACTTCGGCAAGCAGAATGCCAAGAGGCGCAGCGATTCGTTCCGCATCGTTTGCGAGCGCCTCCGCTGACTCGTAATCGCCGCGCAACGCCGCAGACATCGCCGCGGCAGCTCGCGCGAGAGAAACGTACGTCGGTTGCTCCGTCTCTTGCGCAAGGTGCGTGCCCTCCTCGGCATCCGCGATAGCGACGTTGCGATTGCCGCGAAAGATCGCGCTCCATGCCCGTAGAACCAACATGTGCGCCAACAGAGCCAGTCTGCCGTCGTTCCTAAGGCCGGCGATCGCACTGCTCAAAAAACGCTCGGCCAAATCGAAATCGCCTATTTGAATTGCCGCCAGGCCTAAGAGGTGTGCGGTCCGCGCATCTTCGGGAGGGTTTGCCGCGAAGCGGTGCAGCCGCTCGATTACGAATGCTCCGCGATCGATCGGGTCGGTCATGGCAACGATGAGGACGAATCGCGGGTCGTCTTCGGATGAGGCTCGCATGCGCTCGACGGCTCCGATCACGTGCTTGCAAATATCCTCGTCGGGCTCGGCCCACCAGCCCTTCGTCGCAGGGCCGGAGAGCAAATCCAGCGCGAGGTCGACGTCGTCGTCGGTTTTGATGCTGTCTGCGATCTCCCTAAGGGCGTCCCCGCCGGAAATGCTCCGATGCGCCGCCTCACGGAACCACATCAACCTAACCTGGTCGGGCCTCGAGAGTTCCAGCACTTCCGCTTTTTGAAGGAGGCTTGCGACAAAGTCGTTCCAGCCAATTTCGAACGCCAGCTCCGATGCCTTCAGCAGGCTCCGTGCTCGCCTCATCGCATCGGCGCTGAGATCGGCGGCGCGGTCGAGAGCCTGAATCGCTGCACGCACGTCACCGCGCTGCAAGGCGCGGGTAGCTATTGATTCGAGAGCCTGCGCGACCGTTTCGTCATGTCCGATAGTAGCGGCTGCTCGATGCCAAACGCTGCGGTCGGGATCGTCTTTCAGCACGGCTGCAAGTGCAACGTGCGCGGCAGCACGCTCGACGACATTAAACGTGCTGCTAACCGCGGATCGGACGAGCGGATGTCGAAATTGAACGCTGACTACATCGCCGTAAATCAATCTCGCCGTGAGCGCGGGCACCAGCACCTCGAGGGACACTTCCTCGCCGCTAAGCAAGCTCGCGGCGCTCAAGATTTCGGCGAGGTTTGACCCCTCATCCATCGCAGCGATCAGCAACACTTGTCGCGTCGTAAGCGGCAGTTCCAAGATGCGCGAAGCGAAAGCGCGTTCTAGCCGCGTCGTGAGTGGCAGATGTGCCGGGAGCACGCCACTGCTCGATGCCTCGAGCCCGACTGCCTTTGGCAGCTCGACCAGCGCCAATGGATTGCCGGCCGACTCACGCAGCAGTCGATCGCGAATCTCACTTGAGAGATTGGGATTGTTCGCCTGGAGTAACTGACGCGATGCAATCTCGTCAAGACCCTCGACGTGCAGCTCTGGGATAACGTCCGCGAAGAGCGTTTCGGGAAGATCGCGGCTTGCGACAAGCAACACGATCGGTTCAGACTGCAACCGGCGCGCAACAAACGCAAGAACGTTGACGGTCGATCGATCTAGCCATTGCGCGTCATCGACAACCACCAATAGCGCGCGCTCGGAGGCGAACTCGCTCAAAAGGTCGAGTGCGCCCAATGCAATTAAGAAAAGTTCGGCGGCCGGAACTTCGGCAAGCCCAAAGGCTGCACGAAGTGCGTATTGTTGGGGACCGGGTAACCGCTCGGTCCGCGCGACTATCGGTCGAAGGAGCTCGTAAAGACCGGCGAACGGCAAATTTGTCTCTGAGTGCACGCCGGTAGCGGCTAGAAGCGACATTTCTCGCGAGCCTGCTAGCAGCTTTGCGGCCTCCAAAATTGCTGTTTTCCCAACTCCCGCCTCGCCTCGAATGAGCAGAGCGCCGCCTTTGTCGCTCACGCTATCGAGCCGTTCCTCAATGACGCGAAGCTCGCGCTCGCGCCCGAATAGGAACGCATCCGGATGGGGTGGTCGGCTCATCACGCCGATGACACGTTCGCGTGCCGAGTTCCGCCGCCCCTCGACGACGCCGAACGGCTGCAACGAGCTCGGCGAGGTCAAGTTGCGGTAAGCTCGTCGTATCCGAGCAGTTTGTATACCGCGGCCGATAGGATCCAGCTCGCGGCAAAGACGCCGACGATGATAAAGCCCAGCACCCCAAAGTTGTCGTTAGCTCCGCGGATCGCATCCCAAACTCCGCCATTGAGCGCCAGCCGATGGGCGAAGACGCCGGCGGCTTCGATGCCGCCGACGACCAGCGCCACGAGCACCGATATGAGGGTGATAACCATATTGTAATAGAGCTTTCGCACGGGCTTGACGAACGCCCAACCGTAGGCGCCGAGCATCAGAACGCCGTCGGTTGTATCGAGTAGCGACATCCCGGCCGTAAAAAGCAAGGGAAAGAGCATGATGTCAAAAACCGGCAGACCTTTGCCGGCCTCCACGGCAGCGATGCCGAGCAGCGCAACTTCGCTGGCGGTGTCGAAACCAAGTCCGAAGAGCACGCCAATCGGATACATCTTCCAACTGCAATCCACGATTCGCAGCAGCGGCCGGAAGAATCGGCCCATGAGACCACGCTGGTCGAGCATTGCGTCGAGCGTGCGATCCTCGTAGACTTGGTCGCGGCGCGCCTTGTGGAACGCGGCCGCGATGTCGACGAGCACGACGATGTTGATCGCCGCGACCAGCAAGAGAAAGCCGGCCGAGATGGAGGTCCCCACCAGCTCGCCGGCGCGCTGCAGATCGGGCAGGTGACCCTTCACGACTGCGGCGCCTATCGCGATGGCAAGCGAGAGCGCCACCACGACGGTAGAGTGCCCGAGCGAGAAGTAAAAACCGACGCTCACCGGGCGCTTGCGCTCTTGGATCATCTTGCGCGTCACGTTGTCGATAGCGGAGATGTGATCGGCGTCCACCGCATGCCGTAAGCCGAACGTATACGCGAGCACGGCCGTCCCCAGCAGAATTGGACGCGGCCAAAAGGCCCATAAAGCCAAGGCCCAGGCTCCGGCATTGAACGCGAGCAAGAACGCATAGATGCCGAAGACCTTGCGCATCGTCAGCCGCCGATCGATCGGGTTTATTGTAACACGGGTACCGCCGCCGCGATAAACGCGAGGAGGTCCGCGTTGACTGCATCTTTGTGCGTTGAACAGAGACCGTGCGGCGCGCCCTTGTAGATCTTCAGCTCCGCGCCTTTGACCATTTTTGCTTGCAAGAGGGCGGCGTCGGCAAACGGAACGATTTGGTCGTCGTCCCCCTGGATAATCAACGTCGGGACGTCTACTTCTTTGAGATCTTCCGTGAAATCAGTCTCCGAGAAGGCCTTGATGCAATCGTACGCCGCTGGGAATCCCGCTAGCATGCCTTGCATCCAGAACGAGTCGCGCAGGCCCTGCGAAACCTTGGAATCGGGGCGGTTCGCTCCATAGAACGGTGCGCTCAAATCCTTGAAGAACTGCGATCGGTCCGCATGTACTCCGGCCCGGAGTTGATCGAAGACGGACATCGGCAAACCGCCCGGATTGGCCGGCGTCTTGCGCATAATGGGGGGGACCGCAGCGATCAGCACGGCCTTGGCGACGCGCTTGGAACCGTGACGGCGGATGTAGCGAACGACCTCGCCGCCCCCGGTAGAGTGTCCGACGTGGACCGCCTCGCTTAGATCCAACTCCGCCACCAGCTCGGCAAGGTCGTCGGCGTAGGTATCCATATCGTTGCCGTCCCACGGCTGGTCGGAGCGACCGTGACCGCGACGGTCATGGGCGACACAACGGTATCCATGCGACGACAGAAAGAACATCTGGTCCTCGAAAGCGTCGCCGTTCAGTGGCCAGCCGTGACTGAAGACGACAGGTTGCCCCATTCCCCAGTCCTTGTAATAAATCTGCGTCTTATCTTTGGTCGTAAATGTACTCATGGTTTAAGCTCCTCGCATTTTCACTTCACGCATTGTGCGGCGGTCCGGCGTATGGAAACTCGGCAAGCAGATCGGTGTGGGGTTTGAGACCGTCTCCCGTCACCTTTCCATTCGTGAGCACCGGAAGGAAGTATGCCTCAACGTCGTCGGTCAATGCCCGGCCGTTGGTCGGGTACGATACTTCGCGTCCCGGCTCATACGGCAGCACGTCGGGCAACTGGGTCGCCGCCACCCGCGTCGCATCCTCCGGCGTGTAACCACCCGTGTGCTGCAGCGAGTGCGCGAAAACGGGGACGAACCGTGCGTCATGCACCGGCTCACCGGTAATGTATGCACTCTTCTCGTCCGCTGCCAGGAAGGGTTCCTGCGACGCCCGAGCGTTTCGGTCTGCCTGCGTGTAACTTCCGGATGCCCCATCCATTGTGCGGGCCCAGAGGTTCATCTTAGAACCGAGTTCAGCAGTAGGCACTTCCAGCACGATGGAAGCGACATTTTTGTCGGCGAAGAAGTCGTGGCCGGTGAATTTCATACCGTTTATGGCGCCCTGCGCGTCGAAAAAGAACGGATCGCTGCGCCAACCCGCAAAGAAGCGGTAGTCGCCGGCGTTCGTAATCGTCGGCTGGCGCCCCGTCGAGACGGCCGCTCCTTCGACGATAACTACCCCTTCGTCGCCCGTCCGCTCCGACTTCGTACCGTCAATCCGACGAACGCTTGCGATGAGTCCCCCTGCCTTGGACGCCGCGAAACGCACGCTGTAGGCGATATCGGCAATTACGTCACCATTCGTGTCGATCATCACCTCATACAACGCGGTGGTCACGAACGGATTCGTCGTCGTAGGGCCTGGCGGATTCACGCCGACGGACGGGTGCGAGTTCCACAGCAGGATCGTTTTGCTGGCATCCCCACGCTTTGGGAACACATACAGATCCGTACAGTTTAAGCGGGCGTCCCCGCCGGGAAACCCAAGGTTTGGACCCGAGTAATGATGGGACATAACGTACCTTCTCCTTCGCGATGAGATATCTCAGAATAAATGCTCCGGGTTTCGGCGACGCTGTTACTGGCCAGCCACGATCGCGCGATTACCAGCGTTAGCTGCTTCTTTTTCGCAAGCGTAAGCGCCGTGTTTCGTGCGCCCGTAGCGCCGATCACCTTTATGATAATAGATGCCGCTTTCCGTATCGAGCCATACGACGGCACTTTCACATATAGACTCGCGCCAGCCAGTTGCTTCCAGATTCGCGTCAACGCGCACGCGCCTCGCTAGCGCTTCCGATCTACCTAGCAAAGGCTGACTAATCGCGATGACGCCCGCAGCTGCCGCCGCCGCCATAAAAAGATCTCTTTTCATATCAACTTGCTACCGCCTCGCCGCCCCTTCTGGCATTTGTCATATGTTTTTCTCCTCGACAGCCCGGTGTACGAGCGTAGCACTCCACGTGAGCGCTGTCTGGCCAGCAAAAGTGAGCAAAACTTCGGTTTATGACTATGAGTACGCCGGCTCGAGTGCTGAGGCGGCGTCGAGTGAGACAATCGCGCTTGCAATCGCCGGAGTCATTCCGGGCCGCACAATGAGCCAGGCAAGAGCAAATTGCGCGGGCCTCGCCCCTAGCTCGCCTTCGGCCATGTCGCCGCCGACTTTCGTCGCAAGGACGACGCGGTCGCGTTTGTGATTACGAGCTAGCCACCTGCCGATGATTATGTGTGCATTTACCTAGTACGGTCGATGTTGAATATGACGCGTTCGAACATCGCATGGAGATCCTCGAACTCCGGGACGAAGTACGCATATTCGGGGCTGATGAAGCGCGGGATCATGCTAAGAGCAACGAGGCTCCCCAGAATGGCGCGCGACGTTCCCGCCGCATCGGGTATCACCGCGATGCCCGCGACCTGGAGCCTTTTCAAAAAAGCCTCGAGAGAGTCGAGCGCATTTACCGCCAGCAGCGAGCGCTCAAACCGAATCGGCATTTTGCCGCGATAACCGTGTGAGATTGCGTGCAGGATTGCGCGCTGGCGCCCGACCAAGGAAAAGCGCGACTCGCACCACCGGCGGAATGTCGCGCGCGCTTCTTCAATCGTTCGCACCGAGGTATCAAGGGAGGGCAGCGACAGCAGAAAGTCGTCGCAAATCTTTAGCAGCGCGGCGTTAAACACTTTTCGCTCGTCCGGAAAGTAGCGGTAGAACGTGCTTCGCGATATGCCGGCTTCTCTCGCGATGACGGACACCGTAACGTGCTCGGGGTCGCGGAACTCCAGCAACTTTGCAACCGCTGCTACGACGTCGCCCTTCGTCACGTGCTTGCGCGTCCGGGCGACGGGGGCTCGCAGACCATCGCCGTCGAGTGCGCCGACATAGGTCCACTTCGTCTTTCGGCGCTTGGTTTCCGGATCGCGGTAGCTCTCCACGACGTAACGGTAGTCGTGTCCTTTGATCCGTTTAGTAACCTCGTAAGCCATAGGACCTCGTCCTCTGCAAGCTATCCCGGTGGGCCCGACGAGGTAACGAGACCGCCCGCCGCTCCTCGTTCACGCTTACCTCGAATCTGCATCACTAAGGGCCGAAACCCGCCTCGTCGTCCACGTGGATGCGCAAAGGGCAGATGTCGTAGAGTTCGGCACGCGGCGGATGCTGATCGTGGCAGCTGTGATGGCCGCCACCTTGATGCAGACGCTCGACTCGACGATCACGAACGTCGCGCTGCCGACGATTCAGGGCAACGTCGGTGCGGGCCAGCAGGAAGCCACCTGGGTCATAACGGCTTATACCATCGCCGCCATCGTGGTAATCCCATTGACGCCCTGGCTCCAAGACCGGTTCGGCCGTAAAAATTACTACGTCGCGTCGATCGCCGGCTTTACGCTGGCCTCGGTGATGTGCGGCATGTCGGCCTCGCTCGGAACCCTTACGTTTTGGCGCGTCATTCAGGGGGCTTTCGGAGGCGGCTTGCTGGCGACCGGGCAGCTGGTTCTGCGCGATACGTTTCCACCCGAAGGCCTCAGCGTGAGCCAAGGAATCTTCACCATCGGCGCGGTCATGGGTCCGGCGCTGGGCCCCGCGCTTGGCGGCATTTT
>DATHOO010000236.1:0-3882 GCA_035484815.1 Candidatus Acidiferrales bacterium | reverse complement strand
CGTCACCCTAAACTCCCGGTGTCATCCTGAGCGGAGCAATTGCAGTTTGTCATCCTGAGCGGAGGCGCAGAGCGCCGTAGTCGAAGGACAACAGAGAGGTAAACCAATGCAAACCGTGGATTCCACATCACGAGCCGAAGCGATCCTCAAGAGTCTTCCACGCATCAACGGCGTGATTCCAATGTTTGTCGACGGCGAATGGCGGCTGGCGGAGGATGGCGCGACGCGCGAGCTCTTCAATCCGTCTAATGGGGAGAAGGTCGCGACGATCGCCGAAGCGGGAGCCGCCGACGCGCAAGCCGCGATTGTCGCGGCGCGAAAGGCGTTCGACGAAGGCCCGTGGAGCTCGCTCGGTGCTGCCGAGCGCGCCGCGCTCCTCTTTAAGGTAGCCGATGCGATTGACGCGCACCGCGACGAGTTCATGCGCATCGATACGCTCAACAACGGCAAGCCGCTGCGCGAAACCGAGTACGACGCGATCGACGCGGCCAACTGTTTCCGTTATTACGCGGGCCTCGCAACGAAGCCGCACGGCCAAACCTTTGACGTGCCCGCGCCATCGCAGACCTTTACGGTTCGCGAACCCATCGGCGTTTGCGGACAGATCGTGCCGTGGAACTATCCGCTCCTCATGGCCACCTGGAAACTCGCGCCGGCATTGGCCGCCGGAAACGTGTGCGTCCTCAAGCCTGCCGAGCTGACGCCGCTCTCAACGATTCGACTGGCGCAGCTGTTCGAAGAGCTCGAGTTTCCGCGGGGCGTGCTCAACATCGTTACCGGACCGGGGGCAACGGCCGGCCACGCGATCGCAGCCAGCACGCTGGTGGATAAAGTCGCCTTTACCGGCGGCACCAAAACCGGGCGCAGCATCATGCAAGCCGCGACCTCGAACCTCAAGAAGATCTCGCTGGAGCTCGGCGGGAAGTCGCCCAACGTCGTCTTCGCCGACGCCGATTTTGACACGGCCATCGATTACGCGCTCTTCGGCATCTTCGCCAATGCCGGGCAGGTCTGTTCGGCGGGCTCGCGATTGGTGATCCAACGCTCGCTGCACGATCGGTTTCTCGAACGGCTCGTCGAGCGCGCGCAGAAGATTCGCGTTGGTGACGGCTTCGATCCTCAAACCGAGATGGGCCCGATCATCTCGCCGGTTCATCGCGAGCGCGTCGAGGCCTATATTGCGGCCGGAGTTGAGGAAGGCGCGAAGCTGCTTTGCGGCGGCGAACGGCTCGGCGGCGAGCTCGCCGGCGGAAACTTCATCGCGCCAACCATCTTTGCCAAGACGACGCCGGCGATGCGCATCGTCGCCGAGGAAATTTTCGGCCCGGTGCTCGTCGTGCAGACCTTCGACAACGAAGCCGAGGCGATTGCGACCGCTAACGACACGATCTACGGTTTGGCCGGGGCAGTTTTCACGCAAGACATCGCCAAAGCCCACCGCGTCATCCGCAAGCTGCGCGCCGGCATCACCTGGATCAACACCTATCATCCGACCTACAACGAAGCACCGTGGGGCGGTTACAAACAGTCCGGCATCGGCCGCGAGCTCGGCACCTACGGGTACGACGCGTACACCGAAGTCAAACAGATCAATGTCAATCTCGATGTCGAACCGTCGGGCTGGTTCGAAAACCGCTAACGACCGCTGCGGCGTTAGGGCTTACCTGCGCGATCTAGGGACGGCCTGAAGTGGCAATCATTTTTGTGTCATCTGGTTGGCGGAGGCGTGCAGCGCTTGTCACCCTGAGCGGAGGCGCGCAGCGCCGTAGTCGAAGGGCGAGCGGGCGCGAACCTCAACGTCTTGACTTCGAAAAACCTACGCCCTTGGTCGAGCGCGCGAACCGCGCGAATCCAGAGGCCGCAAAGGGCATCTGCCCTTCACGTTTTATGGTCCAACAGTTGTCGTGCCGTCCTTCGACTACGGCGCTCCGCGCCTCCGCTCAGGATGACAATACCGTGCTCCATTCCCGTTAGGATAGCCTAGGATCCGCCGGATAGGCTTAAGGGCCCAGCCGCTGGGCCGCACTCCTCTGTAACACGAGCTTCACCGGCGGTACGCTTGTACGGTGGCGAACGTAGGTAAACGGACGTCTCTATTCGCAGTGCTGGCCTTCGTTAGCGCGTGTGTGGGCCAGCACGCAACGTCGCTTCTGCCAAATTCGGCCGTCGCGCGTCATCACGGCCGTGCGATGGACCAATCGGCGAACTACGCGGCCGTCATACTCGCGGACCATCCGACGGGCTATTACCGGCTCGACGATACCGGAGCGATTGCCGCCGACAGCAGCGGCAACGGCTACAACGGCAGCGTCGGCGCGTCGGTCCAACAGAGCGTGACGGGATTGATCGGCGGAAGCGACACCGCCATGGCGTTTCCCGGCACCGCAACGACTGCCGGCATCGTGAGCTTCCCGGAGATTAAGGCGATGGAAGCGACGACGAACGTCTCGCTCGAGACCTGGCTGCAGTTTGCCAAGACGCCGAAGACATATACGGTCGCCGTCGCGTACGGCAGCGATCGCGCCTACGCGCCGTACGACCTCTTCTTTTCGGCGGGCGGGACCATCGTCGCGCAATTTTATACGACGGCCGGTGTGCTCGAAGTCAAGAGTCCGACTGCATTGGCCGTCAACACGACGTATCACGTCGTCAGCACGTTTAACGGGACGACCGGAAGCCTTTACATCAACGGTGCACTGGTCGCGACCGGCACCAAATCCGGCACGCTCACGGGATACCTTCCGAAATATGGACCGGCCATCGGCGACGACGCGCAACTCGAGGATCCCGCCTTCAACGGCACGCTCGACGAGGTGGCCATCTACGCGAACCAAACGCTGACGGCGGCGCAGGTGGCCAATCACTATAACGCGGGAACGATCGGTGCGACGCCGCCGCCGACTCCGACCCCGTCGCCGACGCCCGCGCCGACCGCCACACCGTCGCCAATGCCAACTGCCAACGGCAACTACCCGACCGTCATACTGGGCGACGGACCGACGGCGTACTATCACCTGGACGACACCGGAGCGGTCGCGGCCGACGCCAGCGGAAACGGGCTCAATGGATCGATCGGATCTTCGGTGACAACCGGTCAGACGGGCCTGCTTCCCGCCTATGCGGATACGGCCATGAGCTTCCCCGGAAGCGCCGCGGCCGGCACCGTTTCCGTGCCGGCGACCACAAAGCTTCAGCCCGCTTCGGCGGTATCGCTCGAGGCCTGGCTGCAGTTCGCGGCAACGCCCGCGACCTACACCTTCGCGGTTGGGTACGGAACCGATTCGTCGTACGCGCCTTATGGGTTGTTCTTCCGGGCAAACGGGCAGATTCTCGCGCAATTCTACACGTCCAGCGGCGTACTCGAAGTCGGCTCGACGATCAAACTCTCACCAAACACGGCGTACTATGTCGTCGGAACCTACGACGGCACAACCGGGCGCCTCTACATCAACGGCGTTCAAAACGCCAGCGGGACGTTGTCGGGCACGTTCAAGGACTATGGCGGCGGCTACGGCTTTTCGATTGCCGACGACGCCGGCCACAGTGACCCAGCCTTCAAAGGAACGATCGACGAAGTGGCGGTGTACGCCGGCAAGGTGTTGACCGCGGTGCAAGTTCAGAACCACTACGCCGCCGGAACAACGGGCCAAGGAGCGACGCCCTCCCCAGCACCGAGTCCCACGCCTACCCCCGCGTCCGCGACCGATTGGGCTACGTTCGGCTTTGATTTGAATCGCTCGGGTTACAACCCGAACGAATCGACGATCGGACCGAATAACGTCGGCTCGTTGCAACAGGTCTGGACGTACAACGTCGGATCGACGATGGTGCACGAACCCGTGTACGCCTACGGCGTCAACGTCAGCGGCCAGCCAACGAATA
>DATHOO010000235.1:0-3779 GCA_035484815.1 Candidatus Acidiferrales bacterium | reverse complement strand
CACCTTCGGACGCATCGGCGTCAAGGTGTGGATCTATCGCGGCGAAGTGCTGCCGGATCAGCCGCGCGGCGAAAACCGCATGGGTGCCGGCGGCGGCGCCGATCGCGGCGGTTTCCAACGTCGCGAGCGCGGCGGACGCGGTCGCGGACGCGGTCCGGGCGCCGCACCGGGCGCACCGGTTGGAGCGCCGCGTGCGATCCCGGCCGGCGAACCGGGCGAACCCGGCGCCGAACTGATCGTTCCGTCACCGGTTCACGAGAGCGAAGCGCAATCGCTGAGCGAAGCCTCGGTTCCCGAAGAGACCCAAGTGCTCGCGCACAACGCGGCACCCGCGGAATCGCCGGCGACCGTCGAACCCGCGCCGATCGAAACGCCGAGCGGTGAAGTCGTCGCGGAAACCGCGCCGGGCTCCAATGCCGAAGTCCTGTTCCCGGAAGGGGAGGTTGTTGAGTAATGTTGACCCCAAAACGCGTTAAGTGGCGCAAGGTGCAGCGCGGTCGTATGACCGGGCGTGCGACTCGCGGCAGCACGCTCACCTTCGGCGACTACGGACTGCAAGCGCTCGAACCGTGCTGGATGACGGCCCGTCAGATCGAAGCCGCTCGTATCGCGATGACGCGCCATATCAAGCGCGGCGGCAAAGTGTGGATCAAGGTGTTCCCGGACAAGCCGGCCACCAAGAAGCCGGCCGAAGTGCGCATGGGTTCCGGTAAGGGTAACCCGGAGTTCTGGGTCGCCGTCGTGCGCCCGGGACGCATTCTCTTCGAGCTTTCGGGCGTCGAGACCAGCGTCGCAAAAGAAGCGCTCCGTTTGGCCGCTGCAAAGCTGCCGATCGGAACCAAGTTCGTGGCGCGCGAGGAAAGCTAACATGAAAAAGAATGAGTTTAAGGAACTGCGCGGCCTCACCGTGGCCGAACTCCAGCAGAAAGCCCGCGACACCAAAGCGGAGCTCTTCAATCTGCGGTTCGCGCTGCGCACCGGCCATCTGACGGACTTCAGCAAAGTTCGCGAGATGCGCCGCGTTTACGCCCAGATTCAGACCGTTATTTCCGAGAAGCGTATGGCGCAGGAGCAACATGGAGCAGCATAGAGCGACGGGACGCCGCGTCAAGCAAGGGCGCGTCGCTTCGAACAAGATGGACAAGACGATCGTCGTCGTATCGGAGACGCGCGTACCGCACCCGACGTATGGCAAGATCGTGCGCAAGTCGACGCGCTTCAAGGCGCACGACGAAGCGAATGAGGCGAACATCGGCGATGTCGTTCGCATCATGGAATGCCGCCCGATGTCGCGCGACAAGCGCTGGCGTTTGGTGGAAATCGTCGAGCGAGCGAAGTAGGACAATGATTCAACAAGAAAGCCGGCTCAAGGTAGCCGACAACAGTGGAGCGCGCGAACTGCTCGTGATTCACGTCTCGGGCGGCAGCCGTCACAAAGTAGCCCACGTCGGCGACATCATCGTCGGCGCGGTCAAGAGCGCCATTCCGGGCGCCGCCGTGAAGAAGGGTCAAGTCGTCAAGGCCGTGATCGTGCGCACCAGCGCGCCGGTCCGTCGCGCCGACGGCTCGGTCGTTCGCAGCGACGACAACGCCTGCGTGATCATCAAAGGCGAAAAAGATAACTTGGACCCGCGCGGCACGCGCGTGTTCGGTCCCGTCATGCGCGAACTGCGCGACCGCGGTTTCCTGAAGATCGCCTCGCTCGCGCCGGAGGTGCTGTAATGGGTGCGAAAGCGAACCTGATCAAGGGCGATACCGTGATGATTCGCCGTGGTAAGGAAAAAGGCAAGCGCGGGACGCTGAAGTCGGTGAACCACGAAGGCGGCAAAGCCATCGTGGAAGGCCTCAACATCGTCAAGCGCCACACCAAGCCGGGCGCGCAACAGCAGAGCAACATGGGTGCGGCCGGGCAGAGCGGCGGCATCGTCGAGAAGGAGGCGCCGCTTCCGGTCTCCTCGCTGATGTACGTCTGCGAAAAGTGCAAGTCGCCCACGCGTCTGCGTCGCGGCAAGACCAAGGACGGCGCCCCGCATCGCGTTTGCGTGAAGTGCGGCGAGCCGGCCCGCGAATCGGCAAAGGGAGCGTAAGGCAAAATGGCCGCACGTTTAAAAGAGAAATATCAGACCGAAGTCCGCAAAACGCTGCAGGATCGTTTCGGCTATGCCAACGTGAACGAAGTTCCGCGACTGGAGAAGGTCGTGCTGAACATGAGCGTGGGCGAAGCCATCATCAACGCGAAGGCGTTGGACTTGGCGCTCAACGAGCTCGTCGCGATCAGCGGCCAAAAGCCGGTCGTGACCAAGGCGAAGAAGTCGATCGCAGCGTTCAAGCTGCGCGAAGGCATGAATATCGGCGCGAAGGTGACCCTGCGCGGCGATCGCATGTGGGTCTTCCTCGACAAGCTGTTCAACGTCGTCCTGCCGCGTATCCGCGACTTCCGCGGACTGCCGGCCAAGTCGTTCGACGGCCGCGGGAACTACAACATGGGCCTGCGCGATCAGCTCGTGTTCCCGGAGATCAACTTCGATAAGGTCGACAAGGCGCGCGGCATGGACATCACGATCGTGACCACCGCCAAGAACGACGAAGAAGCCACCGCGTTCCTCGTTGCAATGGGTCTTCCATTGCGCGAGAGCCAGGCGTCCAACTCGGGCCTGATCGGCGCCCCGAAGAACGAAAAAGAGGAGTCCAAGTAATGGCTAAGACGAGTTTGATCGTCAAGTCGGAGCGCAAACCGAAGTTCGCGGTGCGCGGCTACCATCGTTGCAAAACCTGCGGTCGCCCGCGCGGCTACCTGCGGAAGTTTGCGATGTGCCGCATCTGTTTCCGCGAGAACGCGCATAAAGGCGTCGTTCCGGGCGTGACCAAGGCGTCGTGGTAAGGGAGCGTTTGAAATAACATGGCAGCAGTAACCGATCCCATCGCCGATATGCTCACGCGTATCCGCAACGCGAATACGGCCAACCACAAGGTGGTCGATATTCCCGCATCGCGGACCAAAGCGGCGATCGCGAAGATCCTCAAGGACGAAGGCTTCATCGAGAACTTCGAACGCGTCGAGGAAGGTCCGCAAGGCATCATCCGCATCGCGCTCAAGTACGGGCCGGAAAAAGAAAAAGTCATCACCAACCTGCGCCGCATCTCGCGTCCGGGCTTGCGCGTCTACACGGGCAAGACCGACATCCCGCGCCTGCTCGGCGGCCTCGGGCTGGTGATCATGTCCACTCCGCAGGGCATCATGTCCGGTAAGCGGGCCAAAAAGGCCGGCGTCGGCGGCGAAGTCCTAGCGTACGTGTGGTAACAAGAGTCCTTCGACATGGCTCAGGATTAATAAGGAACAGTTGGAAGTGATATGTCACGTATAGGAAAACTACCCGTCGCGATTCCGAGCGGCGTGGACGTTAAGATCGACACGGACGAAGTTCGCGTCAAGGGCCCCAAGGGCGAGCTGCAGCAGCACATCCTGTCGCAGGTCGTCGGCGTGAAGCTCGAAGACGGCAAGGTCATCGTCGAACGCAAGGGCGACGGCAAGCCGCATCGTTCCGCGCACGGCCTCACGCGCACGCTCATCTCGAACATGATCGAAGGCGTCAGCAAGGGATTCCGCAAGAGCCTCGAGATTCAAGGCGTCGGTTATCGTGCCGCTAAGGCGGGCGAGAAGCTGAACTTGACGCTCGGCTACTCGCACCCCGTCGTATTCGATCCGCCCAAGGGCATCACGCTCTCGGTCGAAGGCACCAACAAAGTGCACGTCGACGGCATCGACAAACAAAGCGTCG
>DATHOO010000234.1:0-5974 GCA_035484815.1 Candidatus Acidiferrales bacterium | reverse complement strand
ACCGCCGGTGCAACGTCGTCGGTGAGCGCGAAGCGATGGTCGACGGCTCGTGCACGATCGCTAAAGAGCGCGATGGAATCGCCCGCGCTCAGCGATGGGATCCGATAGACTTTCTCGCCTACGGCGCGCAGCGGCTCGCGGCTGGTCGCCAGGATCCGAACCCGTGGGCAGTTCGCCAGCAATGCGTCGGCAACCGTCGCGGCCTGTGCAACGACGTGCTCGCAGTTATCGAAAATCAGCAACGACGTCTTGTGCTTGAGATACTCCAGCAGCGTCTCGAGCAACGGGCGAGTCGGGACTTCCTGAACGCGCAACGCCGAAGCGATCGCCGCCGGTATCAATAAAGGATCGCTTATCGGTGCGAGTCCGACGAACCATGCTGCACTCGCGTCGGCGACCGCGGTCGCGACCTGCAACGCGGTCTGGGTCTTGCCGACCCCAGCGCTGCCCGTAAGCGTGACCAGCCGGTGTTCGCGTACCAGCGTTGCGATCTCGTCGAGCTCCCGTTCGCGTCCGACGAACCTGGCCAACGAGAGCGGGAGGTATGCGGAGAGTGTGTCGGGCCACGGGCCGACGGTGACTGAGGCTTTGCCTTCGACGCGCAGCAGCACCCACCGCGCCGCAGCGATTTCAAGCTCCTGCTGTTGCTCGTCGTTGAGTGCCAGCGCGCCGGACAGGAGGGCGAGCGTCCCACGTTGCGGCGTGCGGCGATAGCCACGTTCCAACGCTCTGATTCCCTGCGCGCTCATCCCAGCACGTTCGGCCAGGGCCTCTTGCGAGAGTCCCGCGGTGAGCCGGAAGCCCCGTAAGAGCGTCCCAAATTCCGGCGGGCCGGCTGTTCGGCCCTCGTTTTCCACGACAGCTATCACGTTCGGGCCGAGCCTCAGGCTACCCGCAGAAGCCTAGCGCCGGCAGGTTGTGCGGGTGGTTGTATCTGTTCGCGCCGTCGGTGCGCTGACATGATAGCGGTGCGATGAGGCAGTCGCCTTGCCGCGCGTGCGAAGGAGCTTTGATGTTGGGACGCCTGAAACTGCTCGCGCCATTTACTGTCGCGCTTGCAATCGCGGGTTGCAATGCCGGCGGTCCCAGCGTACCCGTAATGACAGAGCAATACGCCTCGCAATCCTATCCAGCCCCGCAGTGGCAGGTGCGGCACCTCGCTCATCGCGCTTGTCCGGAAGCGTTGCCCGGCAAGGCGCAGTGCGAGCTACTCATCTTAAACAAAAGCCCTCAAGACAAAGAGCTAGGATGGGGTGCCCGAGATATCGAGGCGGCTTACAACCTGCCCTCGTCGAGCAAAGGCTCGGGACAGATCGTCGCGATCGTTGATGCGTACGACAACCCCAATGTCGCCTCAGACCTCGCCATGTACCGTCGCCACTACGGCCTGCCGAAGGCGAAGCTCTACAAATACAATGAGGACGGGCAACAGAGTCATTATCCCAAAGGCAATATGAGCTGGGGCAAAGAGATCGATCTGGACGTCGAGATGGTTTCGGCCAGCTGTCCGAACTGCACGATCTATCTGATCGAGGCGAACACCTTTGACATTGCCAATCTCGATAAGGCTGAAGCGGCCGCCGTGACGCTAGGTGCCCACATCACCACCAACAGTTGGCTATGCCATCCGATCACGAGCTGCCTTGACCAAAATGACTTCGACACCCCGGGCGTAACCTACGTTGCCAACGCGTGGGATGATGCCTACGGCGTCGGAGCGCCGATGGCGTTTCCGACCGTCGTCTCCGTCGGCGGCACGATCCTATCGAGAAGCGGTTCAATTTATGCCGAAGTCGTCTGGTCGGACACGGGCGGCGGCTGCGCAATGAACGTCGCCAAGCCGTCTTGGCAACACGACCCCGGCTGCTCGGGACGGACAACCAACGACGTGGCGGCCGTCGCTTGGAACGTTGCCTCATATGATACGTACGGCGTCGGAGGCTGGTATGCCGCGGGCGGGACCAGCGTGGCATCGCCTATTGTTGCCGGCGTGTTCGCGCTTGCGGGCAACGCCGCCAAACAAGACGGCGGAAAAATCCTCTGGACGGTAAGTAAAAAGAAGCAAGAGGGCCTGCACGTCATCAGTAGCGGCAGCAATGACTGCCCTCGTCGCTTACGGGGCAGTTACCTCTGCACTGCCGGAACCGATGAGTTCGGGACTTACTCCGGCCCAACCGGCTGGGGGACCCCCAGCGGCATCGGGGCGTTCTGAACGTGAAACCTACGGAAGGGAGACTCGGCACCATGCGCCTATCTTTAGCGGCTGCGAATCGTTCGGCGATTCCCGTGCTCGCAGCGCTGATCGCGGGATGCTCCCGCACGACGTCGGGCGCGCAAGCGTTGCCGCCCGCCTCGCCATACGCTATCCAGCCGGTCGAGCGTGAGCGTAGTGGCCGCGACGTCGCCGTTGAGTTTGCCTACGTTACGAACTTCGGTTCCATGAATGTTTCGGCTTATTCAATCGCGCCCGGCGGCGCGCTAACACCGCTTGCGGGCTCGCCGTTCCGGGCGGGTACTGACCCCTGGGGAATCGCGATCGACCCGACGGGCAAGTTCGCGTATACTGCCAACCTTGGCTCCAACGACGTTTCTGCCTACACTATCGATGCAATGAGCGGCGCACTAAGAAGGGTGAAAGGTTCGCCGTTCGCCACGGGCAGCAGCCCCATCGGCGTCGCAGTCGAACCATCGGGCAAGTTCGCTTACGTGATCGACTTTGGATCCAATAACGTTTCTGCTTATTCAATCGACGCGAACAGCGGCGCCCTGTCGCCGGTGAGCGGCTCGCCATTTAAGACGGGCCTCGAACCCTTCTCGGTAGCGGTCGATCCTACGGGCAAGTTCGTCTATGTGGCTAACTATGCCTCGAGTAACGTCTCCGCCTATACGATTAGCACGACTAGCGGTGCGCTGACGCCGATCAAAGGTTCGCCATTCGCTGCCGGCTTCAACCCCCGTAGTGTAGCGGTGCATCCCAACGGCAAGTTCGCCTATGTCGCTAGTTACGGATCCGACAACATCTACGGATTTACCATTGACGCGGCCAGCGGTGCGTTGAAGCCGCTGCCGGGGTCTCCATTTGCAGAGGGATACGTTCCTGAAAGTCTGACAATCGCTCCTACCGGCAGGTTCGCCTATGCGCCCAACTCTTCTCTCAAAACCTTCTCCAATATTTCTGCTTACACCATTGACTCGACTAGAGGCGCGCTGTCGCCGGTGGCAGGGTCGCCATTTAAAGACGGTAATAACACCTCTAATCCCGCTTTCGGAGTAGTCGATTCCAAGGGCAGGTTCGCATATTTTTCAAATAATGGCTCGAATGACGTTTCTGCTTACAGGATTGCCCCCAGCGGTGCGCTGAGGAAAATAAAAGGGTCGCCGTTTGCTGCCGGTACTTATCCCACGGTCATTTCCGTGTGTCGCGTTACCGCCGGCAAATGCGTGCCGCCGCCATTGTAACTAACGCGGTTCAAGGCCAAGCGCGTTGCGTGCTTGTAAAGGAGCGTCAGTATGAAGACAATCTCACTTAAGCATTACGCTTTGAGCGTTTGCGCTGCGGCCGCGATGCTTGTGGACTGTGGCGGTCCATTACAGTTCCCAAATTCGGATGTGCAGGCGCCGCTGAACGCGAGGCGCACCGACGTGATCGCCTCCGCAAGTCGCAGCTCACTTGAAGCCTTAAAACCCGACTCTGCGAGAATTGAACTTCTCGCTGCAGAGTCTAAGGGCCATTGCAAAAGGAGCCATTCCGGGCTATTCGGGAGTTGTGACTTTAAAGCGAGCGGAACCGCAGCGGGCCCCTATCCCGGAACCTTTACCGCCAACGGAAATTATTATTTTTGCGAATTTTATTGCATGTGGACGTTTGGGGAGTCGTTCACCATAACATCAGGGACCGCTAAAATCTCAGGAACGATATCCGCACTTGGAGGAGGACTCAGTCCACCCTTCCCAGCTTTCTACCCGTACGAGAGTTCATTCGGCGATGGAAGAGTAAAGATCGAGGCAGTCGGGCCGGACGGTGCCTTCCGCGAGAAGCTCCACAGGCTCTAGCTCGACCACGCGACTCTTGGCTGCGCGTCCGGTCACGCCCGCCCGAAGCCCTGCGGATGCAGCTCCGGCAACTCCAGGGTATCGCTCGCCCATTCGCGAGCCCCTAGATTTCCGCCGCTGTTGCAATGGCTTGCTCTTGGGTCATCAGCGCACCCTCGGCGATGAGGTCTGCGACCGCTTCGGCGCCCAGCGCGTCGCGTAGCGCGGCCAAGACCAAGTCGTGTCCTCGCCGCTCGATACTTAACTGGCTTTCAACCGGGGGAAGGTGAGCGTCGGTGAAGCTCAAGACGCGCGCGGCACGTATACATGCCTCACGCCGGTGCGCAGCACTGTCATACAACCGTAGCGCTGCCGCCGATGCGATGCTCTGCAACGCCAGTGTGACCGACTCGGGATCGCCATACTGCTCGCTTTGCAGGTTGAGCGCCTCACGAGCATAAGCCTCCGCCTCATCGTACCGACCTAAAGAGATGAGATACGTCGACATGTTGCAGAGGAGTGAAGGATGCTGCTGAGTGTACCCGAGCGAGCGAAAAGCGGCGAGCCCTTCAGACGCGTAAATGAGAGCCTGCTCGGCGTCGCCCGCACGAAACGCGAGGTTGGCGAGAAGAAACGCAACGATTTTGGCGCTGTGGCGCTTGCAGCCCAATGCCTCATAAACGGCTCTTGCCTCGGCCGTGTAGCTACGTGCTTCAGCGAGGTTGCCATTGACAAGGTGGGCCGCAGCGACTGCGGTGAGTACGATAGCGAGTAATCTACTAGTGCCCCGCTTGCGTGCTGCAGCCAGAGCTTCGCGCAGCAGCGGCTCAGCCTCAGCATGCCGCCGACGCGTTACGAGTGCACCGCCCGCTTGACACTGGGCACGCGCGATTCCGAGGTCATCGCCGAGATCGCGGTACCGCTCTAGGGCGATCAGACTACTCGTAAGCTCAACTTCAACTTCGCGGAACTCCGAAGCAAGTCTCGCTCGCGTATAATTAAGCTTTGCAATCACCTTCGACGGGGTTCTCTCGTCAATGCATTCGATCGCCAGCGAGACCCACCCCCGCCCTTCGCGGCGCGCGAAGTAGGTCCACGCGGCGTAGAGCTCGCCCGCCAGGCGTTGCCCCAAGCCGAGGTCGCCGCGTGCATTCAGCGACCATTCGAGCGCGGCCCGCCAGTTATCTAACTCCTGCCGGGCCTGCTCTCGCAAGACATCTTCAAGCTCGGTATCGTAGGCGCGATCAAGCTGTTCGGCCAGCTCGAGATATGCAAGCGCGTGACGCTGCGCCACGGTCTGCTCTTCACCGCGACTGACGAGCTTTTCATACGCGTATTGGCGAAACGACTCCAAGAGTCCATACCGCGGCTCAAGCCCATCAAACTCGCCGGCGACCATCGACTTGTCGAGCAGTGAGGAGATGAGATTGAACACGCCGGCCGCCACGACGTCCTCGCCGGCGCAGACCGCTTGCGCACTGCTCAGCGTGCAACCGCCGGCAAAGACCGAAAGGCGCTCGAAGAGCCGCCGCTCCGGCGCAGAGAGTAAGTCGTAACTCCAATCGATGGTCGCGCGCATGGTCTGCTGTCGCCGCATCGCGGTACGCGCGCCGCCGGCGAGCACGCGAAAACGTGCGTCGAGCTTTTCCACGAGCGCGGTGATCGAGAGCGAGTCCACGCGAGCAGCGGCCAGTTCGATCGCCAGCGGCATGCCATCCAAACGCCGGCAGAGCTCGGCAACCGCCGGTGCGTTTTCATCGGTGACCGCGAAGCGATGGTCGACGGCACGAGCGCGATCGGTGAAGAGCGCGATGGAATCGCCTGCGCTCAGCGATGGGATCCGATAGACTTTCTCGCCTACGGCGCGCAGCGGCTCGCGGCTGGTCGCCAGGATCCGAACCCGTGGGCAGTTCGCCAGCAATGCGTCGGCAACCGTCGCGGC
>DATHOO010000233.1:0-3863 GCA_035484815.1 Candidatus Acidiferrales bacterium | reverse complement strand
AGCGGGGAGGGCACGCTCGCTTTGCGAGAACTCCGGTCAGGAGTACGAATCCGCCAACTCAATTTCGATATAGGCACGTCGACGGATTCGTCCGGTCATGGTGGCCATGACATCAGTGAGACGCATCAGTAAGCCATATTTGCGCCGCAACGCCCTTCGCACCTCTACGATCAATGTCGGATCCGCGACTATACGGGCACGGGCTTCGATCCAAGGACCCCGCACTTCGCCACGGACGTCGCACGGTGCGAGTCGCACTCGCGGCGTCGCGCGAATTCTCTTCACCTTACCGGCATCGCCTGCACTGAACACGTAATAACGCCCGGCCAGCTTGGCAATCCATACGGGTGTCTTAACTTCGGCGCCATTTCGGCGGTACGTGGCTAGGCTCACATACTTCTCGGCGGCGGGATCGAAACACGGAGAGCTCATGACCACCGTATTTGTCCGGGTTCACCGACGGAAAGGTAAATAAAGGTGTCGAGACGCGTAACGTTGCGCTGCATGGTGTTGACGAGTCAAAAGGACGGACGGCGAAAGGCAGTTCCGAACAAGCCGAGTGGAATCTCACAAGAAACGACGGCAGGAATGGTGCAATCTAACACAATGCTCTGCACCAGGGGCCTGCAACATGACTGACATTCCTCCCGATTTAAAGTACAGCAAAACTCATGAATGGCTGCGCTCGCTACCGGACGGCTCGATCGAGGTCGGCATCACCGATCACGCACAGGAAGCATTGGGCGATCTGATTTCCGTCGAGGTGCCGAAGCTCGGGCGCCGCGTCGTCGAGGGCGAGGCCTACGCGGTCGTCGAATCGGTCAAGACCGCATCCGATATCCATAGTCCAATCGCAGGCGTCGTCACCGCCGCTAACGCTCTGTTGGCCAATTCGCCTGATCTGATCAATACCGATCCTTACGGCGCCGGGTGGATCGTACGCATGCGTCCAGGGGAAACCACGGCATCGCACCTGCTCTCAGCCGCGGAGTATGCAATGGAGTTGGCGACGGAGCACGATTAGGCCAAGTCCATGACGACGAGCGATTCGATGCCCTCAGCCACGACCACCGGGCACCCGGCAAAGTGGGTCGGGTTGGCTGCACTCGGCGTGGTCTTCGGCGACCTCGGCACGAGTCCGCTGTATACGCTGCAAACCGTCGTTCAGGCCATGGGCGGTCGGTTCACGCCGGCAAGCGCGATCGGCATTTTGACGCTGATGTCTATACCGCAATTCGGCAAAAATCGTCGATCGACTCAATCTCCCACCCGACAGGGTGATCGAGATCGCGAGACAAATCGAAATCTAGAACGCGGCACTAGCGTCGCACGTTGCGCGCCTTTCCCTTCGAGGACGCGCGCTCCCGGCGCAGCCGCCGCGAGTCGGCATGTTCGCGGATCATGTCAATTAGCGCGCGCAATCCGGCCGGCATATGACGGCGACCCGGATAATACAAACACAGACCATCGAGGGGCGGCGTCCACTCTTCCAGCACACGGAGCAGCGTGCCGGCCTGCAGATCTGTGGCAACGTTCCACTCGCTCAGATACGCAAGGCCAAGACCGGCGTGCGCTGCTTGCAGCATAAGTCCCGGCTCATCGACCATCAGCGAGCCTCTTGGGTCGATTCTCACCGCTTCGCCGTGCCGCTCGAACTCCCAACTATAGATCGCGCCGCTCGGCATTCGCGCTCGGATGCACCGGTGCGCGTGCAGGTCGCCAGGCGTGCGAGGCGGTTTGTGTCGGGCAAAGTATGCCGGGCTACCGACGACAGCGAAGCGCTGCGTGTCGCCGAAGGGTACAGCGATCATATCCCGCGGCACCGTTTCGGCAAGACGGATACCCGCATCGAATCCGTCCGCGACGATATCGATCAGCCTCCCCTCGGTGACGATATCGAGCTTCATCTCCGGATACCTCTGCAGGAACTCGATCAATAGCGGCATCACCTGCCTGGCAGCGCCCGCCGACGTGTTGATGCGCAACATGCCCGAGACCGTGTCGCGAAAGCTGCCTGCCTGCTCGATCGCGACGCGGATCGTAGAAAGTGCGGGCGCGACGCTGTCGACGAATTGCGCTCCAGCTTCCGACAATGACACGCTGCGCGTCGTGCGATTGAAGAGCCGCACACCGATGCGCGACTCAAGCCCGGCCACCGCGTGACTGAGCGCAGAGGTCGACACGCCGAGTTCGGTCGCGGCCGCACGAAAGTTGCGATGCCGCGCGACGGCCAGCACCGCTTCCAGCACACCCATACCTGAAGTTTTCATTATCCCAAATCTCTCAACGTGACATCCTAGATTGTACGGCTAGTCAACGCAATGACGCCGGTCTATCGTGTGTCATCCAGAACGCTTTCCGGGAGCAGCCCATGCAGATCATCGACAAGATTTATATCGGCGGCGCATTCGTCAGGCCGCATGGCGACGAGCTCTTCGACCTTTTCAATCCGGCAACCGAACAGGTGATTGGCCGCGTGCTGCTCGCCGACGCGCAAGACGCACGCGACGCGATCGCCGCCGCGAAACGTGCGTTTCCGGCGTTTTCCCGCACCGGTAAGAGCGAGCGGATCGAGATGCTGAAGCAGATGCACTCGGCAGTCGTCGCGAAGGAGGACGAGCTGTACGAGGCGATCACGGAAGAATACGGCGCACCGGTGTCGCGTGGCCGATGGATGGCGCGGCACGCGAGCAGTGTGCTACTCGAAGCGGCGAAGGTGTTGGAAGACTACGCGTTCACGCGCCGCGCGGGCTCAGCCGAGGTGGTGATGCGGCCGCTTGGCGTCGCCGGACTGATCACCCCCTGGAATAGCGACGCGGGCTTTATCTGCGGGAAGTTGGCTGCCGCGTTGGCTGCGGGCTGCACAGCCGTTATCAAGCCGAGCGAGATGAGCGCGATCCAGACCCGCGTCATCACGGAAGCGCTACACGAAGCGGGCTTGCCGTCTGGCGTGTTCAATATCGTCACTGGCCGGGGCGAAACGGTCGGAAACCAGATCAGCTCGCATCCCGATGTCGCCAAGCTGTCGTTCACCGGCTCGACGGCCGTCGGCAAGACGATTCTACGCGCTGCCGCCGATACTTTAAAACGCGTCACGCTCGAACTTGGCGGCAAGTCGCCCGTGGTCGTGCTGGATGATGCGAACTTTGACGATGTCGTGCCGCTTGCGATTGAGGCCGGCTTCATGAATAGCGGCCAGGCGTGCATCGCGGGTACGCGCATTCTCGTACCTCGAAACCGACTGGCGGAGTTCGAAGCGCGCGTACGTGAAGAACTGGCGCGCACGCAGGCGGGCGATCCACGCGATCCACTAACGACCGTCGGTCCAATGGTCAGCCAGAAGCAGTGGGAGCGAGTACAACGTTATATCCGCCTTGGCACCGACGAAGGCGCGCGTCTGATCGCCGGCGGCGAAGGCCGGCCGGACGGAATCGGCGCAGGATGGTTCGTGCGGCCGACCGTCTTCAGCGATGTCACGAACGACATGGCGATTGCCCGCGAAGAAATCTTCGGCCCGGTGTTGTCGATCATCACGTACAGGGATACTGAAGATGCGATCTCCATCGCCAACGACACCAGCTACGGCTTGCAGGCGTACGTATTTTCGGCGGATGTGAAGCGTGCGCGCGAGGTCGCGTTGCGGATCGAAGCCGGCCGAGTCCTCGTCAACACGCTCGCGCACGAGCCGGCCGCACCGTTCGGGGGCTTCAAGCAATCGGGTATCGGTCGCGAGTACGGCACGTTTGGGCTGGAGGCTTTTCTCGAGCCGCAGGCTGTTCTTGCAGCTTAGACGATGCCCCTGTCAGCTTGCACCGTGCCTACGCGTTTCTTGATGTTGATAAGGGCAAACGCGAATCCAGCCA
>DATHOO010000232.1:0-7956 GCA_035484815.1 Candidatus Acidiferrales bacterium | reverse complement strand
CAGGCACGCAGGCGGAAGCGATCGTGCTCCACGACGCCGATTCGCTCGATTTCCTCGGCGAGATCGGCGCGGCGCGGATGCTCTCGCTTACGGGCGAGCATGCCGAAAGCTTCGCGCGTGCCGTGAATGCACTGCGTTCTTTTCTTCGTGACATACCGCCCAAGCTCATAACGAAGACGGCGCAAAAAATCGGCGCCCAGAGGGCCGCCGCTCTCGAGCATTTCCTCGACGCGCTGCAGGCGCAGACGTTCGACGGGAAGGCGATGTAAAGTAACGTGCAGGAGGGAACCGTGCGTCTCTGCGTGTCTGCGGTCGTGAGCCTCCTCCTGATCGCCGCTGCGGGCTGCTCGAACAACGCGCCGAGTTCGAACCTCTTGCCGGCCGATGGCGCTCGTGCTACCGGAGTGGAGCATGACGCGTCGTCCGGTTACACCGAAACGTTGCTCCACCGGTTCAAAAGCAGCCCCGACGCCGCCAGCCCCGAGGCCGGCGTTATCTTGGACGCGAGCGGCGATCTTTTCGGGACGACGATCGCGGGTGGAGCGCATCCGGATTGTCCGGGAGGCTATCAAAACGGCTGCGGAACGGTGTTCGAGATCGACGCTGCCGGCAAGGAACGCTTGGTCTACAGCTTCGCCGGTAAGCCCGATGCGAGCGAACCGTTCGATCGCCTGTTGTCGAGCAACGGCGTACTCTACGGCACGACCGCGGTGGGCGGTAACGTTTCGGCATGCTATACCTATGGCGGTGATGGCTGCGGCACACTCTTCAAGATCGATGCTCACGGGCACGAGAGTTTGCTCTATCAGTTCAAAGGAAACTTTGGAAGCGGAAACGGCGACGGGCAAGATCCGATGGGCGGTGTCGTTTCCGACGCCGCCGGCAATCTCTACGGCTCGACTGCCTACGGCGGAAAATACGATTACGGAACGCTCTTCAAAATAACTCAACGCGGAAACGAATCCGTTCTCTACTCCTTTTCTGGAGGCACCGACGGTGGGCGCCCCTATTCGGGAGCCATCCTCGATGCGGCCGGAAACTTATACGGCGTCACTTATGTCGGCGGAAACAGCGGATGCCTCACCGGCTGCGGAACCGTCTTCGAGCTCAGTAGCGGCGGCGCGCTGACGACGCTCTATCGCTTTAAGGGTAAGACCGACGGCGGAAATCCGTACGGCGGTCTCGTGATGGACGCCGCCGGCAGCCTGTATGGAACGGCACAAAACTACGGCAACATCAACTGCAACAAGCGTGGCGGCAACCCAGGCTGCGGTACGGTCTTTAAGCTGAATGCGCGGCGCAAGTTCAAGCTGCTCCACGTCTTCGCGGGAAGCCCCGACGGAGCGGTGCCGTCGGAGAACCTGACTCTCGACCAAAAGGACGATGTTTATGGCACGACCTCGTTTGGCGGCGATAGCAGTTGCAACGGCGGTTACAGTTGCGGCGTCGTTTTTGAGGTCGACGCATACGGCCACGAATCGCTGCTCCACACGTTTACCGGCGGCAAGAAAGACGGTGAAGTGCCGTACGGAAGCGTGACGCGCGATGCAGCCGGCAACCTGTACGGGACAACGGTCAGCGGCGGAGTCGGGCCGTGCAATCGCGGATGCGGGATCGTCTTTAAGATCAGCCGGTCGCGCTAACAACTACCGAAAGGATTCATCAGTGGCTTCGATCCGAAAAGAGATCGTGATTAATGCACCGCTCGAGGACGTCTGGGATGCGCTGCGCGACTGGGGCGCACTCCACCAACGCCTCGCGCCAGGTTTCGTAACGGAGACGAAGCTTGACGGTAAGGACCGGATCGTAACCTTCTTTAATGGTAACACCGTCCGCGAGGTGCTGCTGGATCGCGATGACGACGCGCGACGGCTTGCGTGGTCGATCGTCGGGGGACCATACACCCACCATAATGGGTCGGCTCAGGTCTTCCCCGAGCGCGACGGTCGTGCGCGCTTCGTCTGGGTCGCCGACCTGCTGCCGGAGAGCCTGACCCTTCCGACCGCGGAGATGATGGAGCGGGGAATCCAGGTCATCAAGCAGACGCTCGAATCGGCAGCCCGCTAACAAACTCTCAGCTTTCTTCAAGGCTTGCAGACGGCCGGCCGTGGTACTGTCGCGGTGGGGCGGTAATTCAAGGGTCTCCCTGGGACAACGAGCCCATTTGCGTTACTACTTGCCGTTCAAGTGGCGCATGCCACGGCTCCCGCCCCTCTTGCAATCTCGTACACCCGCGTCGCGTAATCGCTTAAACATACACAGCGACACCGCGGCGCAGACGCCGTCCCCGATGTGCGGTCCGGCAGACGGCAGGTTCTTGGGCTAGCCGGCGGGCATAAAATCTCGTTGTGGCCGGTCGCAGATTTGCCGGTGTGGAGGTGCAACTCGCGCTGCTCGTCATCGTCGGCTGCACGCCGTCGCCGTCGCAGCCAATGCCGCCGCTAACGGGCTTTGCGCCACTCGCAGGCAACCGCGGCAACGCCGCGTCACACGCCGGAGCCGAAATCTGCGGAAACCATGCCATCTTGACCGGACCTTCGAAACCTCCAAAAGGCGCGGTCATCGTCCCCTCGGGCGACAATTCGTCGCTCGCGCCGGCCGCGCACACCACGTATTGGTTCGCAAGCGGAATACACACGTTCGGCTCCAATCCCTACGGGCAGATCATCGCCGCCGACGGCGACGTCTTCATTGGTGGTCCAAACGCCGTGCTCGACGGTCGCCTGAAAAACCAATACGCATTTACGGCTGCCGCCTCCAACGTTACCGTTGAGTACCTCACTATCCGCCGTTTTGGCGCCGTCGGTAGCAACAATGGCCAGGCCGTCGTCAACCATAACTCCGGACGAAATTGGTCGATCCAGAATAACACCGTCATCGACGATGCCGGCGCGGGTGTCTTTCTCGGGCCGCACAGCGTCACGCGCTACAATTGTCTTTCGCACAACGGAGAGTATGGGTTCGCTTCGTACAAGTCTCACGGCGACAACGACGTCGTTCTCGACCATAACGAGATCGTCGCGAATAACACGTACAACTGGGAAAAACACGTCTACGGCTGCGGATGTTCGGGAGGCGGAAAGTTCTGGGATACGAACGGCGGAACGGTTACCAACAATTGGGTTCACGATAACCGCGGTCCCGCGCTCTGGGCCGATACCGACAACAACGACTTCGACTTCGCAAGAAACGATATCGAGGAAAATACCGGCGAAGGCATCATCGTAGAAATCTCCTACAACGCGCGGATCGAGAACAACACGTTCGTTCGTAACGCGCTGGTCGACGGCCCAAAGAATCCGGGTTTCCCAACCGGTGCGATCTATCTATCGGAAAGCGGCGGCGATTCCCGCGTACCTGCACGCTACCGCACGATAACCGTTGCGAATAACAAATTCGTCGACAATTGGAGTGGGGTAGTCCTCTTTGAAAATGCAGACCGCTTTTGCGGCTCTCCCGGCAACAGCAGCGGACACTTTTGCACCTTAGTGGATCCGGGCGTCGTCAACCTAAAAACCTGCGTCCGTGGAACAATTCGTATGGAGCCGTACTATTCAGACTGCCGCTGGAAAACGCAGAGCGTTGTCGTCAGCAACAATCTCTTTTCGCTCGATCCGACGCACATTCGCGGTTGCAGCCCGTCGGTTTCGTGCGGCTTGCAAGGATTGTTCTCAAACTGGGGGACGTATCCACGCTGGTCGCCCTACCGGGGGCCGGTCATCGAGAAGGCGATTACATTCCACCAGAACGACGTGTTCTCAGAAAACACGTACACCGGGCCGTGGGAGTACATGGCGCACGATCAAAGCCGAGTGCTGACCTTCCAGGAGTGGCGGCGCGCCCCATACCGGCAAGATCGCGGCAGCACGTACAAGTGATCACGCCTGTGCCCGCAAACATCTCAGCGCAATCGCCACTTTCGTAGCGCAACGCCTCCCCAAACGAGCTCAACCACGCCGAAGGGCCAGGTTCCGGCAAGCCAGCCGTAGGCCGACGCCGCAAAGCACGCGAATGCGAAGAGCAGGGTATAAACGGCACTTCGCTCCTCGAGGGCGTAAAAGACCATCATGAGGCCCACGGCGGTGGCACCGAAGTAAGTTAGCATGAGCGTGGTTACTACCTTGCGCCAGGAGAACCCTGAAAAGCGCGGTGCGGTGCTTGTGCCGCTGCGCGCAAGCACTCCTCCCAACCTGATCTTCGTCGAGCGCGCGCAACATCTGCGGCGTCATCCGGGGCAGATTGCGTTCCCCGGCGGAATCGAAGAACCGATCGATGGCGGAGATCCTGTAGCGACGGCGCTGCGGGAGATTACTGAAGAGCTTGGGGTTGAACCGCAACGGGTACATGTCGTCGGCCAACTCCCCGAAGTCGAGCAGTTGTCGAGCCGCTTTCGCATTACGCCGATCGTGGGCATCCTCGATAACGATACGAGCCTTGTGCCCGACGGCGAGGAGATCGCGGGCATTTTAAGCGTCCCGTTTGCGTCAGTCCTTGCGCCCGGCGCCATCTGCGAAGATGCCGATTTCAGCGGTGCCCACAGCCGGCCCATGTACTCGTTGGACTTTGACGGCCGGCATATTTGGGGCTTCACTGCAAGGATCCTCAAGTCGTTGGTTGACGCGTGGAACGCGCCGCAATCCTCGCTGCGCGCTGCCATCGAGCCGGCCCTTGCGCGAACGCAAGGCATCGGCCTCTCGCGCCAGCCTCCTTAGCCGGCGGCTATGACTTGGATGGTAGCGGGTGGAACCGATAACGGCGACCCGGTCATCGTTAGTATTAACGAAGACTTTCGCGATCCGGCGTCGCGAGAAGGACTGGTCACGCGAATCTCGGCCCGCTTCATGGGCGGCCACATGCTGCAATCGCCGGAGAACCGCCAGCGATTCGAGGACGCAGTTGAGTCGTTTCTGGCTGGGGATGGCGGGGTGTTCGTCGCACTTCTATTGCCGGTCTCAGGAAATCGCCCCCGGATAGCGTGCCGGTTGACGAGAAGCTCAAAAGCATTTGTACGATCGGCGTGCATGACGATCCGGAGTGGACCGAGTATCAGAGTTGGCTTCCAGACTAAAACGAGTTTTGGCACAAGCAATTCCCGGTGCCTTTAAGCTGGGCAGGATTGGCTATTCAAGAGCCTGCGGCGGAAGAAGGGAGGCGGCAGAGGCGCCGGCGATTCGTCTTACGTAAAACCGACCGTTAAAGACGTTCGGAGTATGCGAGGGCATAGCACGACCGGCAACGGTGAAGTGACGATCACCAGGCGATAAACACTTGCTAGCGTTCTTCCGTAGGGAATCCGGCGTCGACCCAGGCGCGGTAGCCACCCTCGAGCGCGACCGCGTGAAAACCGCGGTCGCGCAAAGCCTTGGCAATTCGGCTGCACGAGTTACCACTGCCGCAGTAGAGCACGACTTCTTCGTCCTTGCCGAACGGAAGATCGTCGCCGGTTTCGAGCGCCTGGCCCTCGACCCGCACCGATCCCGGAATCTGCCGGTCATCCGGATTCTTGCGAATGTCGAAGAGCTTGAGGCCGTCGCTGCGCTCGCGGAGTTCGTCGGGCTTCATTGCGTTGCTCATTGCGCGATTTACGTTCGTGACGCATCCGCATTTGACGTGCAAAGCTTACGAGCTGCCGGCTGACAGTTACTTGCTGAACGTCCATTCAGTATGCTAACATTTCGCCATGGCTCTAACGCAACGGGACGCTGCTCGGTCGCGCTCCAGCATTCTGGATGCGGCGGAGGAGGCGTTCGCGAGATCGGGCTACGATGGTGCAAACATCTCCGAAATCTGCGAAGCTGCGGAAGTCTCTCGGGGCCTACCGAGCTATCTCTTCGGAACCAAAGAGCTGCTCTATCGCGCGGTCGTGGACCGCGCAGCCGAACGCCTCCGGGAGCGCACGATCGAACCGCTCCGCCGGCAAAGCCGGCTCTCGTCAATCGAAGCAACCATCGAGCTGTTCGTAGACACGTATGTTGATTTTCTCGCGAGCGAACCAAGCATCGTACGACTGCTGCAATGGGAAATGCTTCGGGACGAGCACCACACCGGCCCATTCGCCCCAACGTCGCAGCTTTTTGCCGAGGTTCTTGCGATCTTCAACGATGTTTTAAAAAAGCGGTCTCGTGCGACGATCGGTGGACCCGCGCTGCTTGCGAGCGCAGTAGCGCTCTGCTTCTTCCCCTTTATGGCGCGAGCAAAAGGCTTCAGCATCGCCGGCGCCGACCGCGGCACGCTCCGGAAGCACAAAGAGCGAATCACACGCCTGCTGTTGAGCGGAATTCGAAGCTCGTGAGCGCGTTGAAAAGCAGTCTCGCGGGACTGCTCGGTACCGCTCTGGTTCTCCAAATTTGGTACGAGGCGCACGTTTTCGGCCGCGAACCGCTGACCTTTCTCTACGCCTATCGCATCGTTCTGATCGCCGGCTTTGCGCTACTGCTGCTTTCGCGTGGGGGTTCTCAATCCGTCAACGCTGTGGTCCGGTTTTGGATTGCCGTCGACTTCGCATACTCTATCGCGGATCGATTCGGTCTTCTTGGACACTATGGCAGCCCCGGCGTTTCGTGGGGAAATTGGAAGAACTTCGTCGCGTACACGCACGCGTTAAATGGGTTACTGCCGCTCGCGGCGGCGCCGTTACTCGCGGTGGCGGCCACCGTTTATGAGGCCGTGCTCACGGTCACGCTTGCCTTCGGTATTCTCAGCCGCTTATTCTGCCTGGCAGCGGCTTTGCTCACCGGCATCTACGTCATCACGATGTCGTTGACCGGCGGCTTTATGTCGCAGTTCGATTACGCCGTGCTTCTGCTCTGCGTTGGCAGCTTGTTTCTCGCCGTCGTATCGTAAAAGTCCGCAATAAGCCGTGCGAGCGCCTGCGGTTGCTCGTTGGTGGTCAGATGCCCCCCGGGAAGATGCGCGATCGCGACTCCTTTCGCGCCGAGGCGTTCTTGCGCAAGCGTCACCTGCCGATGCTCGAATGGGTCTTCGTCGCTGCCGCCGACCAAGAATGGAATCTCGTCGCGATATGCGTCGTAGATACGGCCGAAGTCGAGCCGGGACCCTTGCGCGCGATGGTCCGAAACAAACCCGGCGGCGCGATAAAGGAAGAAGAGACCGTCGCGGCGGCTCAGCGCGCTGTAGAGATCGCGGGCGTCATCTTCCCACGCGCGATAATGCTTCGACCACATGACCCGCGCCGTCAGTTTAAAGGTGCCGAACGGGGGCTTCGCGAGTTGCGGTATTCGGTCGACCGGCACGCGCTGCAGCACGGGTGTCGTAAACCATGGGTGCGAATGTCCATCGGTGAAAAGGCCGCCGTTGAAGCTAACGACGCCGCGAATCGCAGGTCCCGCCGAACGCTGCTCCAGCCGTCGTGCCAAGTGCTCGAGTACGACGAGCGACGAAAAATCAAAAGCGATCAGCGTAGTGGAAGCGACGCCGAAGTAGCGCCAGATCGCTTCAACGAGATCCGTTCTTTCCGCGGTCGAATACGCGTAGTCGCGAGGCTTATCGGAGTCGCCCATGCCAAGGTACTCGACGAAGAGCTTCGGCATCGCGGCGGCATCGGGGAGGTACGGAAGAAGCCTCGCCCACCCGATCGATCCGTCGGGATAGCCCGGCAAGAAGGTAACGGCGTCTTTAACGTCGCCGTCCACGCGAATGAAGATCTTTTGCGATGCCGCCGGATCGATCGTTCGCGTCTTAGGATCGTACCCAAGGCGTTCCCCCGATGCAAACCACATTTCGGTAAAGGGCGTCGAAACATTCGATGGCATGATTCGCTCCGTAAGGCAAAGACGCTATCCGTGATCTTGTAAGGACGGCAGAGACCTTTAGGTTGCGCTCCCCATACACACTCGCGCCGCTCGCGATTCTCAGCGAGGCGCCGGCTTGCGCTTGAGCGAACGAGCGCGTGTGCAACAATCGACGGGCACAAATCGCATTTCGATCGAAGGAACG
>DATHOO010000231.1:0-4433 GCA_035484815.1 Candidatus Acidiferrales bacterium | reverse complement strand
GACGAAACGCCGCAAGAAAACCGCCGCCTAGCATTTTTGACTCGCTCGTAAGCACCATGGGTATGCTGCGGCGAGAGCGCTCGTCGCGGCACATCCATGTGCCGCTCCTGCTCTCGCACTTTTTCGGGAAAACGAAGTTTTGAAACAGCCATCCATGGCTGGCCCGAAAAAGTTGCGAAGTCTCGACGCAATACCCCAACGTCCGTTCGCGCTGAGCCGGAGATAGTGCAGTGACCATACTCGCGCCGTCACTTTTGTCAGCGGATTTCGCGAGGATTGGCGAACAGATCGCGTGCGTGCAGGATGCCGGCGCGCAATGGCTGCATCTCGACATCATGGACGGGCGGTTCGTACCGAACATCACCTGGGGTCCGAAGATCGTCGGCGATCTCCGCAAACTCTCGCCGCTGGTATTCGACGCGCACTTGATGATCGTGGAGCCCGAGCGCTACGTAGACGATTTTCGCGCCGCCGGATGCGATCGCATCACATTTCACCTCGAAGCGACTTGCCACGCGCAACGATTGCTCGTGCATCTGCGCGAATCGGGGGTGGAACCCGGGATCGCAATCTGCCCGCAGACGCCGGTGACGATGCTGCAGGACGTGATCGAGGATTGCGCGACCGTGCTCGTGATGAGCGTAAACCCAGGGTTTTCCGGGCAGAAGTTCATCGCGCACGCGATCGAAAAAGTACGCGAAGCGCGCGCGCTGGTCGACCGGCACAATCCGAAATGCCTGATCGAAGTGGATGGAGGCGTCGGCGCCGAGAATGCGCGTCAGCTCGTCGAGGCCGGCGCGGACGCGCTGGTGATGGGTTCGGCGGTCTTCGACGCGCCGGATCCCGCGGCGGAGCTGCGCCGCATTCGCGCGCTCTTGGCGTGAACGAAGAGCAGATACTCGAAGCGATTCGCCCGTTCACGACCGGCATCGGGGACGATGCGGCGTTGTGGCAACCGTCGCGTTCGCACCGCAGCGCGATTTCGAGCGATATGCTGGTCGAAAACGTCGATTTTACCCGCGATGCGATGACGCTGCAAGATGTGGGCTGGCGAGCGATGGCCGCAAACGTCAGCGATCTCGCGGCGATGGGCGCGAAGCCGGTGCTGGCAACGGTCGCGCTGGGTTTTCCCGAAACGCTCACCCTCGACGAAATCGTCGAGCTCTATCGCGGTCTGGCTACGTGCGCGGCGCGCGGCAAGCTGGTGGTGGTCGGCGGCGACCTGTCGCGCGCGCCTGCGCTGACGATTGCGATCACGGTCGTCGGAGAAGTTCGCACTTCCAACGTAAAGAGGCGCGCGGGTGGCCGCCCAGGGGACGTCGTCGCGGTGACGGGCAAGCTCGGCGCTGCGCGCGCGGGTCTCGAGCTCACGCGCGACCCCGAACTCATCGACGGCGAGCTGCGCGAAGAAGCGTTACGAGCGTTTCGCCATCCCCAAGCGCGCGTCGCCGAAGGCCGCTTTCTCGCCGCCAACCGCAACGTTACGGCAATGATTGATTGTTCCGATGGTTTGTCTACCGACTTGAGCCGTCTGGCGGCGGCTAGCGGTTGCGGCGCGACTGTGGAATGTGTCCCGTTAGCGCGGTCCGCTCGCTCCGTGGCGGAAGCGCAGGGTGAGAATCCGGAGCGTTTCGGCCTCGCCGGGGGTGAGGATTTCGAGCTGATCGCGGCGATTCGAGCTCGCGCATATCGTCACGTTGCCGCGCGCTACGCGGCGCGCTTTAATCACGAGCTCCTTCGGGTCGGCGTCTTACGCGCCGACCTGGGCGTCGTATGGAACGGAACTCCGCTCGAACGTTCGGGATGGGATCACTTCCACTAGCCGCCGTTATTGGGGTTCGGACAGGTCTGGGAAGAAGAACCGAAGCTTGGCGCCCCAGGTTGAAGCGGCTCTTGCTTATACACAATGGGCGCTTGATTGAAGTTGAAGACGCTGCCGCTAAGCAGGTTGTCTTTGGAGTATTGGATCAAATCGGTGTCCCCGAGCGTGCCGAGGTGGAACACGGCCTCGATGAAAGTGAGGATGGCAGACTGCGTCTTTGGAACGGTGTCGATGACGCCGGCCTTCGAAAATGGTGAAATAACGAGCATCGGAACGCGGTAGCCGTAGTTGTTCGGGTCGGACGGATTCCCAAGCGGATTCGGCGCTTCAAACGGCGTTTCGTTGTCGTACCAGCCACCCCAATCGTCCCAGACGACCACGATAGCCGTTGGCTCCTTGGTCCAATACTGCGCGCTGAGACCGATCGTGTTCGCGATAAAGCTGACAAACGAAGGCCCATACATCGATTTATACTGCGATGTGAATTTTCCCGGATGATCCGACCAGTCGGGGCATGGAATAATGTATGAGAGCGGCGGCAGATTGCCCGTGGCGACATCGGATGCGAACTTCGATAGGCCTGGATCGACGATGAAGTTGCCCGTGCCGCTGTCTCCGCCTTCCTGCTTGTAAAGGTTATAGAGGTGTTGGACGGACATCGGACCGTTCCAATAATGCACGGTCGTCGCGGGCACGTACGACTTCCAGTTGATCGCCGGATAGCCGCCGCCGGCTGCCGTATCGACCAGATCGTAGATGGTCGGATACTCCTGGCACGGAGCGATTTGGTTTGCCTTCTCTTCGACGCCGGGCCATGCCGTCGTCAGATCGACCGTCGGCACGACTGCAGCGGCGCTCGGACATTGCGTGCTGCCGGGTGGCAGTTCTGCGGCATCCAGGTGGCTGGACGTATAGCCGTTGGCTTGGCCGGCGATCAAATACTGATGCGCGATATAACTGGCGCCTTCGTTGTCTTGGAAAACCTCGTCGGAGAGCGTGAACCGCTTTGCGAAGTCCCAGTAATTCTGAACGTCGGCTCGCTCCACGAACGCATACGCGGTTTCCGGCGTGCACGGCGGCGTATTGCAGTCGGCAAAGGTTTCGTTCGCCCACCCGTCGTTCTTGAAGTTGTCGACTTCGGTGTAGAAGCCGCCCCCGGCGCCTGGGAGTGCGAGATGACTGTGAGTGGGATCCCAGGCGGTGTTCAGGCTGATTTGCGTCAGTTTGACATGACTGCCGTTCTGGTCCAGGCCCCAATTTTGGGTGTCGGCGCCGACATAGCCAAGAAAGAGGTTGTTGAACGTACGATTCTCCATCACGACCACGACAATGTGTCGAAGTTTCGTTCCAAACGAGAGCGCATTTCGATGCATCCGGTGTTGACCGGCGATACCCGGCGGGGTTACGTGCGGCTGCAAGGATGCACATCCGGCCAACACTCCGAGCAACCCGAAGGCTGCGAACGGTCGAAGGGACGTTTGGAAACCCATCTCGTCTCCATCCTATCCAAAACTGACCGAGCGTGATCCTCGGCCGGCACTAGCGTCCGACGGACGAAGAAGCCGCTCAGCTACCTACCAGCAGTCTACACTTCGGCAATCCGCCCGGCAAGCCCACAGTCGCTTGCGGCGTTCGTGGATTGCGCGCCGTTAGGCGCGGCGCGTCACTCGATTTGAGCGCAAACAGGCGGTGCAGACGCGGGCGGTGCGGTGAACGCCGCGGTCATCAATGCGAACCGACTGCAAATTCGGAAGCCAGCGACGCTTGGTTTTATTCATCGCATGACTGACGTTGTTCCCTGCTTTGGGTCCCTTATCGCAAATCTCGCACCGCTTGGCCATAGCCGGCCGATAGTACCACGGCGCCCGGCCGCCCGGCAACCCCAAAGCGTAAAGCCGAAATGTTGACGAGAGGCAAGGATTCCGGGGTTAGCTCCCAAAGACGGCCCAACCATGCACCGCGCGCGCATCGCCATCGATGCGATGGGAGGCGACTACGCCCCCCAGGAGATTGTCGCGGGCGTGCTGCTCGCCGCGGCAGAGTTCGATGCGACCATTCTGCTCGTCGGCGACGAGGGACGCGTCCGCCCGCTTCTGCGCGGACCGGCGGCCGACCTGATCACCGTGGTCCACGCGCCCGAAGCCGTCGCGATGGATTTGACGCCCTCGAGCGCCATCCGAAGCTGCGAGCGGACGTCGCTCGGCGTTGCCGTGAACCTGATCAAGCGGGGTGATGCCGACGCCGTCGTCTCGGCTGGAAATAGCGGCGCGTTTTTAGCCATCGCCATGATCAAGCTGCGGACGATCGAAGGCATTTCGCGGCCGGCGATCGCAACGGTCTGGCCGGCGCTCAACGGACCGACCGTACTGCTCGATTCGGGGGCGAACGTCGACTGCCGGCCGGAGTGGCTCGAACAGTTCGCGATCATGGGGTCGGCGTATGCGAAAGCCGTTCTCAACGTGCCCGAGCCGCGGGTGGGCATACTCTCCGTGGGCGAAGAGCGCAGCAAGGGGAATCAGCTGGTGCTGGAAGCGGCGCGTCTGTTGGAGGTGGCGCCGGTGAAGTTCATCGGCAACGTCGAAGGCGGCGACCTCTTTCACAACGTCGCGGA
>DATHOO010000230.1:0-8706 GCA_035484815.1 Candidatus Acidiferrales bacterium | reverse complement strand
CAGACCGTCGCCGAGGGTAGCCAGTTGTGTATCGAGGAGATCCCGTTGGTCGTCTTCTGCGAGTCGTGCGATGCCGAGCGCGCGCCGCGCCCCGGATACGGGCTGCTTTGCCCGGAATGCGGCACACCGTCGCCGCGCATCCTGCGCGGGCGCGAAATGTTACTCGTCGCTATGGAGGTTGCGGCATGAAAACGAGCGTCGTTGAGATCGCGTCGAATCTCATGGTGAAGAATGACGCACTCGCGGCAAAATTGCGCGACCGCTTTGCCGAGCGAGGGACGCTGGTCGTTAACATACTATCGAGTCCCGGCTCGGGAAAAACGACGCTGCTCGAGGAAACGTTGAGCCGCCTGTCGCGCAAATACAGCGTCGGCGCGCTCGTCGGTGACCAGGCTACTGCGAACGACGCAGAGCGCCTCTCGCGTAGCGGCGTTCCCGTGCACCAAATAACGACAGCTGCGGAATGCCGGCTCGACGCCGATATGATCACCAAAGCTCTCGAGCAATGGGAGCAGCAGCGATTTGACGCGCTCTTCATAGAAAACGTCGGTAATCTCATTTGCCCCGCCGAATACGATCTGGGCGAGGATTTGCGTGTGGTGCTCTTCTCGGTTACTGAAGGCGAAGACAAGCCGCTAAAGTATCCCCTCGCCTTCAATACCTCGCACGTTGTTGTCGTAACGAAGATCGATCTCGCGCAAGCCGTCGGCTACGTTCGTTCGTTGGCCCAGCAGAATGTCTATGCGGCAAATCCGGGCATTTCGATTCTCGAACTCTCGGCACGAACCGGCGCCGGGATGGACGAGTGGATCGACCTCATCGACGGCCGCATTCGCGCGAAAGCGCTCGCGCCGACCCACTAGACCGCCGGGAGCCCAAGCGAGCAACGCCGAACGAACCCTCTAAAATTACAGGGGATTCGCAAATGACTCTTGCGCGCTCGCGCCTGCTGGCACGTGTGCTCGCCTCTGAAGCGCGAGTCGTCAGGCTCTGGGCACCGCCCGGATATGGCAAGTCGTCGCTCGCACGTCTGTTTGCGCGCCAGTTCGACCGTCATGCGATCTGCGACTGCGCTGGGGTCTCGGACGCAGTCGACTTTGCCGGTCGCGCATTCACGGCGTTGGCCGGCGAATCGCAGGGGGGCGGTGACTCAGTTTCATTGACGCGATTGCGGCTGCACGCAATCGAAGCCGATGAGGCGACGTGGAGTCGGGCGTTGCTCGAGGCGTGGAAGTCCCGTCAGGAGCCTTCGCTCTTAATCCTAGAACACGCTGAAGCGATCGCCGCAGTTCCAGCAGCGCTAGCGCTACTCGGAGATGTGCTGGCGACGCGGCCGACCGAACGCGTGATTCTCATTAGCTCGCGGATTGTCGTGCCGCTTCGAACGTCTCATTATTTGGCCCCCAACCAGGTCCTCACCCTCTCGCGCAATGAGTTGCGCTACGACAGCGAGGAAGCCGCCAGCGTCTTCGAAGGTAGCGACCTTGCGCCGGAAGTGATCCACCGGATCGTCCGGCTCGCCGATGGCTGGCCCACCGTGCTCTTGTTACTTGCGTTGATCGCGCAATATGACGCCAAGATCGATACGCTGCTCGAGCGGCTCGACGGCGTCCATCGAACCGAGTTGCACGATGAACTCGCCAACGAGGTACTCTCCGCATTCACGCCGGACATGATGTCGACGTTACTGGCTATGGCGGCAATACCAAGCGCCTCGCTGGCCGATATCTCTGCGGCAACCGGCCTTCGCCACGCCACACCGATCATCGACCGGCTGCTGCACCTCCCAGGCTTTATCTCATCGGAGACCGGCACCTACCGCGTGCATCCGCTCATAATTGGAGCGTTACGCTCGCGCTATGGAGCCGACCTCGGGAGTTATCTTTTCGGGGCGGCGCAGGAATACGAACGGGCCGGCGAGTTTTTGCGAGCCGCTGAGCTATACACAATCTACGGCGATGCCCAAGCGGCGGCCAGGGCAGTAGACCGTCTGCCGGCTGGGTTATTCGAACAGCCCTCCGAGCGATTGATAGATGCCTTGTCGAAAATCGACGTGCCCAACTTATGCGCGTATCCCAACTTGTGGATTGCCGCGCTGCCCTGGCGCCGCGAGAGCGCCGACGCGTCCCGCCTCTATGACGAAGGAATGAGACTGCAGGCAGCCTCAGGAGAAGCGTCACCCTCGTTGAGGCGGTTGCGCGTCCGACTGGCGATGTTGGCCCATGAGCTCGAAAGGCTCGCCGAGGCACGCGCCTTCGTGGAAGGCGGCGAAGCCCGCGCGCCATTCGACGAAGCGGCCGAAGAGCGCCGCCTTCTCTTGATGACGTCGGCGGTCATCGCTGCCAAGCAGGGCCGCTTTGCCGATGCGGATCGACTCGTCGAGGAATCCGACGCGGTGCAGGGCGCTCGACACGTGCGATTCGACACGGAACGCGAACAGATCGCGACGGAAAAGGCACGGCTTTTCGGCGATTGGCACGGCGTGCTCAAGTTAAGCGAAGAGGCATTGTACGCAGCGCAGCGCAGCGGCGTGATTCCGCGCGTCATTAGCGCGGCGCGCGCGGTCGCTCGGGCAGCCTGGTACTGCAACGACGACGCGCGGGCGAGTGCTGCGAACGAACTGGTTGAGAGTTGGGGTGGAGAGACCGATGCGTCCGCACCAGCCCGCCACGCCACGCGCTGGGAGGCGGCGCTGACGACGACCGATGCCGGGCAGGCCAAGGACTTTTTCGACCAAGCGATCGACGGCATCGATACGACGGAAAACTCGTTCTTACAGATTATGATCCGCGTAAGTGCGGCGCTGCTCTTACCGGTTCAGCGGCGCCGTTTGCCGGAAGCGCGGGTGATCGCGCAACGGATCGAGTCGCCGCCGCTGCGAGCATCGCTCGAGCTTCTCATCGACTCGCCCAGACCAACCGATTACGGCATCTTCAGATACATGGCCGCGCGGGTCGCGCGTTCACCACTCAAAGTACGACAAGACGTACTTTATGTAGACGTCGTTCGTGGGCAAGTACGTCGCGGTTCCGAGGTGCTACACGTTTCGGATCGCGGGCTCGAACTACTGGTAGCGCTGGCGCTGCTTCCCGCAGGAACTACAAAAGAGGAGCTCGCCGGCGCCATTTGGCCGGGGCTCGACGCCGAAGCCGCACTCAACGCCCTCAAGATGTGCGTATCGCGTACGCGCGTGCAAATAGCAGATCGGGACGCTATTCAAAGCACCAAGCGCGGCTATGTGCTGGGCGAAAGGGTCGCGACCGACGTCCGCGAATTCGAGCGGCTCTTACGCAGCGTCCGCGGCGTTGAGGCACTCGGGGATCCGATACGGCGACAGCTTCAAGAGGCGGCAGGAGCACTCGGCGCGCGCGAGCGCGTGTATGCCTCCGGATGGGGCTGGTTCGGATCGCGCGCCGCGCACCTAGACGAACTGCAAGGCGAACTCACGCTCCTGCTGGCTAAGGGCGCCCTTAGCCATCACGATTCCGAGACAACGTATCAGGTCGCGGCCACGTAGCTTCGAGCCGGCGGGATTTGTAGACCACAACTGAGACGCCCCAGCTTGCGGCGAAGAGACCTACTATAACGAAACCGAGCAGTCCGAAGTTATTGCTAAGCCGGCTGACGGCGCGCCAAACCGGCCCCGTGAAACCGAATTGCGCGTTCAGCACGCTCAACGCTTCAATCGTCCCGACGAGCAGTGCTACCAGAACCGATACGAGCGTAATATTCATGTTGTAATACAGTTTTCGGATGGGGCTGACGAACGCCCATCCGTAGGCTCCGAGCATCAAGATTCCGTCTGTCGTGTCGACAAGGGACATCCCGGCGGTAAACAGCAAAGGAAAGATGAGAATCGTCAGAATTGGTAATCCCTTGCTGGCTTCCATCGCGGCTATTCCCAGCAGTCCCACTTCCGTTGCGGTGTCGAATCCCAAACCGAAGAGGAGGCCGAGCGGGTACATCTGCCAGCTGCGCCCGATCAGACGAAGCAGCGGCCGGCAGCAGCGGCCAATGAGGCCACGCTGCATAAGAAAATCGTCTAACGTTTCCTGGTCGTAACTGCCTCCGGCCCGAACGGCGCGGAACGTACGGATCACTTCGAACAGCACCACGAGATTGATCGCCGCGATCAGGTAGAGGAAAAGTGCGGAAATAGAGGTCCCGATCAGACCACCCACGCTCTCCATCGTCGGAAAGGTACGCTGGATGGCCGTCGCAGCTAATGCTATCGCCACAGAGAGCGCCACGACGATCGTTGAATGGCCGAGCGAAAAGTAAAAACCGACCGCGACCGGCCGCTTGTTTTCCTGCATCAATTTGCGAGTGACGTTATCGATGGCCGAGATGTGATCGGCATCAACGGCGTGACGCAACCCGAATGTGTACGCGAGCACCGCGGTCGCTACGAGCGCCGGTCGCGTATGGAAAGCTGCAAGGGCCAGGACCCATGCGCCGATGTTGGCTCCCCCGAGCAGAAGATACATTGTCAGAATCCGCGCGCGAACGTTCGTGGCGCTATCGTCGAATACTCGCCGTAGTGCGGGCACGTCGAATACGCGCGCAGATGTTCGATCCATCAGCATCACTGTTGCCGCGACTGCTTACCTAAGACCTGCGCGACGTCACGCACATTCTTGTTTAGATCGAATACAACAACTCAAGCGGTTCGGGGACCGAGACGCGATCAGCGTGCGGCGATGTATTGCCATCTAGCCGTTGCGGAGTCGAAGACCTCCGTGAACTAACGCAACGGGTAACTCGCTCGCGGCGAGCCAAGTCAGACCGTACTAATGACGGTGCTCGTGTTCGTCGGCACTTCCAAGATGGGCGTGTGGATGGCTATGCGTCGTCCCGTCGGCGTGCGTGTGTTGGTGCTCGTGCTTTTCGTGTTCGTGTTCGTGTTCGTGCTCGTGGTCGGCGTGATCGTGTGCATGAGTATGCTGCGTGCCGTCGGCGTGGGTATGTGGATGGGAATGTCCTTTGCTCTCCATGAGGGACGAATTCGCGTACTCCGGTACCTCCTCCCGCCCGGCGTACGCCAGGTCGATGCGTTCCAGGAGGGTTCGCAACGCGCTATAGGGCCAACGCGAAAACGGTGCCGCCACCGTATGCCCCCTCCCGTGGTCGTGCCGTAGAGCGTGCCGTCGACGAACTACTGAGCGACGTACCAGATGTTCGCGTTGCTATCAGATGCCCAAACAAGGGATTGACCGTTACCGACGTCAGGATCAACGGCGATGCTCACAAAATTATTCTTCTGCCCGATCTTGACCCAGCAGGTGTCCTTGGCATCGTAATACCAGACCCCCATCCGGTAACTGCCGGACCCGGGATAGGTCAGCCCAAGAAATGTGGCTTTTTTGACAGCAACTTGAAGGAAGCTGATCCCCAGCGATTTTCTTGAGCACAGAACATCGTTGAGGGGGTAGATAACCCAACCGATAAACTTGCCGCTCTTGTTGCGTGTGGCTTTTATTTCCCACACATTCCCTTCGCTATCCAAATCAGCGATTATCTCACCGTCCGGATCAGCGCTTAGCTGATAGGCACCAAAGGGCATCTGTTTCCAAGTACCCTTTGGCCATTGCGAGGGGGAAGTTTGAAGCAGCATAACCTGCGACCCCGGAGCGCCGCTGCCGCTGTATGTCTTTGTCTTAGAAGTTGCGAAGAGGAAGCCTCCCGGATTGGGTGCCGGTGGATTACGTACCGCCACGCTGGTGAATGTGAGCGGGCTGAAGTAATGAACATAATAGGAGCTGCCTAATGGGCCGAACAGTTCTCCGCTCTTGGTGATTTCCCAAGTCTCGCCATAGACGCCATCCCGCGTTATTCCTGTAAAGTAGTCACCCGTAAATCGCCAATACGGAAGTTCCTCACTAAACGTCAAGGTCCATAGGCCATAGTCACCAGCTTTGTTTTTGTTGTTTAGGAGAAATGCTGAATCGCCGCGAGGGTATTGTGGATCGCCGAACGGCGCTAACAACGTAGGGACCGTCCCGCTACCATAAAGTACTTGAGTGGGGACCCCTGGGTAGTGAGGAGTGTCACCCCATTGGCTCCATTTGTACGCTGTTGGTTTAACCGATCTGCGCGCACTCGCTGGGTTTCCGAGACGATTACCCAACACAGCGTCCGCGGCTTGCGAGAAGCCACGCGGCACTGCACCACTCCCGCCTTCAAAAGGTTGGGCCGCGTTACATGCTTGAAATAACGCTGCGGCCGCGCCGCCGCATAGAGCGCGCCAGGCCGGACTCGATATCATCTTCATAAGAGTATCCCGCCGCAAGCACGCCAGGCGCTTGCTCTCTAGCCAACGCATTATGACATAAAACGGTTATAGGCGCAAGTTGATCTGCGAGGCACGGATCTACGCCGCCACTCGAAGCCGCCCGCTTAAACGTATACTCGGAACCGGGCTTACTCAAAGAACAGCGCAATGAGGTCGGGCGGCCAGTCCGTCGCGCGATTCGTTTGCTTATCGACGTGGGCGACAATCATGAGGCACCGCGACACATTCGTTCCGGCGGAGTCAACCATGGTGCACTCGATGAGTGCATCGGGCCCGCGGAACTCGCGAACGAAAGACGTGATCGTGACCTCTTGATCCCCTCGAGCAGGCCGTAGGAAGTCGATCTCCATCCTCCGGACCCAGGTCATGAATGGCAACGTCTCCAGCGCCTTCAGATCCCAACCGACATGGTCACGTAGGCCCTCCATCCGATGATCGGTGTAGTACGTCGCGTACCGCCCCGTGCTCACGTGATTGTACGGGTCGAGGTCGGAGAACGTGATCCGGTGCGTGGTCACGTAAATGATCGGTGTCTTCGACATTCAGAGAACCCCTTTGTGTTCCGGACTTACTGCGAATGTCGCGCCGATGGTCCTTCACACCCGATCGCAGGGCCCGTGATCCAAGCGCGAGCTTGCGGCGCCTCATAGGTCAGGAACAGCTTCCACATAACCTGGAAGTTATTTTATCGCCAAGCGATGGGCGCCTGCTCTTCTGTCCGGGCGGCCTTCCCCCGTCTCTCATGCCGCATAGGCTCCCTCATACGAAGTTGCCTTTCGTGACACACTAGCGTCAACGGAAATCGAAAGCGCTTTTGCCTGTAGCAAGAGCGAGCCGAGATCGCTAAAAAGTCATTTGACAAGGCACATAAGAACCCAGCGGTTACCGTCGCTTTGGCGATACGGCGAGCTTTGACGCCACGGTTCGGATGCGATCTCGAAACCATCTGTGCGCCGCAGATGCTTCAAGTCGCGGGTGCCATTCAAGCCTATACGTGAAGGTGTCGAGTTCCCGTGGCGCTGGCACGATGCGAATAGGGAGGCCGCCGGTACAGATCGCGGCTAGTCGGCGCGGGATGGTAAGCACCATCGATGTCGAGGTGACAGCGAATACCGCGGAGGCGAGAAAGGGCGTGCGGTAGCCGACGTACCGGCGAACGCCGCGCGCCGCTAGTGGCCGGTCTATCGGCGGTTGCATTCCATGTGCGACGTCGATAACAATGTGCCGATGCTCCAAGTAGCGGTTTAAGGTGATACGCGGCCGATCAGATAAGGCGTGGTGCGACGCGACCAGACAGACGTAATCCTCATCGAAGAGTTTCTCCCGGTTGAGCCCGACGAGCGTATCGTCAGCGCTTACAATCGCCGCGTCGATGCGGCCGGCACTCACGGCTTCCGGGGTTCGCTCGCCTGACATGGTCAGCTCGAGCGATGCACTCGGCGCATTTTCCTGCAGATCCAGGAGTATGCGTGGCAGAAGTACAGCGCTGATATAGTCGGTTGACGCGAGGCGAAAGACGGCGTCGCAGTTCCGTGGTTCGAAGCGGTTCCCGGCCACCGCCGCATCGATTCGGTCGAGTATGTCTCGCACCTCGGCCAGCAACTGGCCGGCACGCGGTGTAAGCTCGTAAGTGCGCCCGCTGCGGACGAGCAAATCGTCGCCGAAAGCGGTTCGCAACCGTTCCAAAGTGCGGCTCATAGCCGGCTGGCTTACGCCGCAACGTTCGGCGGCGTTGGAAACGTGGCGTTCCTCGAGCAATGCACATAGCGGCCGCATCATGTTCAAATCTAGGTCCATATATGCTCCAGACGCATAGTGGCGATGCTAAAAATAGTATTTTACTTATGCATCGGGTGCCATTATACTTCTAGTCATGACGCATTCAATTTCGGCAGACGCTCCAGTCGCGTCAAACGATGCAACCATGCGAGGCGACCTAGAGAATCGCTCGCCCGACATACACTGGCCCGATGGGTTCGATCCTGAAAAAGCCGATCTATTTTCGCACAATTCGCTGGTCATCAACGCCTCGTGCGAACAGGTGTGGTCCCGCATCGTCGATGCGGCGAAATGGCCGCAATGGTATCCAAACTCTAAGGATGTCAAGTTCGTCAGCCGCGGGCCCGTCCTACAGAACGGCAGCGTCTTCCGTTGGACGACGTTCGACCTGCCGCTCGAGAGCCGGATCAATGAATTTGTTCCCTACTCACGGATCGGCTGGTTCGGCTACGCGCCGGGCGCGGTGCCGAGTTTCTATCACACCTGGTATCTGATGCAGCAGAATAGCGGCTGCCTAGTCGTTACCGAGGAAGCCGGCAGAGGCGTCGATGCAGCGCATCTGCGGCAAGCCGACGAGAGTCTCATGCACAGGGGCCACGACCTCTGGCTAGCGACGCTAAAGTGGGTATCCGAAG
>DATHOO010000229.1:0-23310 GCA_035484815.1 Candidatus Acidiferrales bacterium | reverse complement strand
CATACTATGGTTACGGTTACGGCGGCTATCCCTACGGTTGGGGCTGGCCGTGGGGCTGGGGCTTTGGCCTTGGCGTTAACTGGGGCTGGGGCTGGGGCTGGGGGGGCGGCTACCCCTACGGCTACGGCGCCGGCTGCTGCTACAGAGGTGGTGGCGGATTCGTAAGACCGCCCGTCCGTGGCGGCGGAAGCGGCTCGATCCACGGCACGGTCACCGGCCGGCCGCCGCGGCGATAGCCGGAAGCGCGCTGTTACCAGAGCGCGCCTTCGGCAACCAAAATATAGAGGATCGGGCCAAGACCCCAGACGATACTGACGACGAACCACACGCACTTTTTCAACGTCGTCATATCGCCGCGCGCGAGCAGGTTGATCCACATCAGGATCATTGCGATCGGATGCAAAATAATCGAAAGCAGAATTTCGAAGAGAAGCTTCATGCAGGGCTATTCGGCCCTGCATCGCTTTGGCGCCTTCGGTCGTTATTGAGAGCGCAAGGAGCATAGAGATGAAACACGACGTTACGCCGGAAATCCAAAAAAGCGAGCAAGAATGGCGCAACCTGCTGGGTCCGGAGCGTTACCGCGTCCTGCGCGAGGCGGGCACCGAAGCGCCGTTTACCGGGAAGCTACTGCAGCTGAAAGACGATGGTACGTACGTCTGCGGCGGGTGCGGCCAGGCGCTCTTTACCGCCGACGCAAAGTTCGATTCGCACTGCGGCTGGCCGAGCTTCACGCATCCCGAGGAACAGGAGAACGTCCGGCTGCTGGATGACTCCTCGCACGGCATGCAACGCATCGAAGTGCGCTGTAAGCGTTGCGATTCGCACCTTGGCCACGTCTTCGACGACGGTCCCGGTCCGGCCGGAACTCGCTACTGCATCAACTCGGCGTCGCTCGACTTCGAGCCGTCGAAGCCGGCCTAGCCGGCATAGCACGCGAACCGTCCATGACGATCAGGGCGCAGTTCCCCGACGAACAAGCGCAAGACGGCAGCTTCGCGCGTCAGGCGGACGCATTCGACGATTGGGTCCGGGCCGACGGCAGCACGGCGTACCCGGTCGAAGCAGGCCGCTACCATCTCTACGTCTCGCTTGCGTGTCCGTGGGCGAGTCGCACCGTCATCGTGCGAAAGCTCAAGGGGCTCGAGGCAGCAATCGGCATGACCGTCGTTGACCCGGTTCGCGACGAGCGCGGCTGGCGGTTTTCGCCGAACGAGCCCGATCCGCTCAACGGCTGGGCTTTCTTGAGCGAGGCGTACTTTTCCACGGATCCAGGCTATCGGTCGCGCGTTACGGTTCCGGTTCTTTGGGACGCCCATCGCAAACGCATCGTCAGCAATAACGACGACGACATCATGCGCATGCTCGGGAGCGAGTTCGACGCGGTCGCGCGCAATCCACAGCTCGATCTTTATCCGCGCGAGCGGCGCGACGAGATTGACGCGCTCAACGCCACGCTCTACGAAACGGTCAATAACGGCGTCTATCTTGCGGGTTTCGCGACGCGCCAGGCTTCCTACGAACGCGCCGCCTACCGGGTTTTCGAAACGCTTGATGCCATGGAGGCGCGCCTAACCGACCGGCGTTACCTCTTCGGTGCGCAGCCACTCGAGAGCGACTGGCGCTTTTTCGTGACCCTTATCCGTTTCGACCCGGTTTACTACGGTCACTTCAAGTGCAATCTTCGCCGAATCGCCGATTACCCAAACCTCTACGGCTATTTGCGCGACCTTTACCAAATCGACGGGATTGCGCAGACCGTCGATTTCGATCAGATCAAACGCCACTATTACTACACGCACGACGATATCAACCCCACGCGCATCGTGCCGATCGGTCCGATCATGGATCTCACCGCGCCCTCCGGCCGCGAACGCCTCTCAGCGTAAGTTCCCCGCGCCTCCCACGAGGAGCCACAGCGTTACCCGCGCATACTCTCCAACGGGGGGAATGCCATGTTTGACATCGAGGCGTTCGTAGCCGAGTGTCGCGCCGCGTTGGCGCAGGATCGCTCGCCGGCAGCGGTGTGCGAGGTCGTCGCGCGAGCCGTGAGCGAGCCTGCCGCGGTCCTCAAAGCGCTCGGCGAACCGGCTCGCGGGCAGATTGCACCTATTTACCGTTCGCCCGAACTAACCGTTCTCAACGTGATATGGGCCCCCAAAATGACGATCTTCCCGCACAATCATGATATGTGGGCGGTGATCGGCATCTACTCGGGACGAGAGGATAACGTTTTCTGGCGGCGGCTCGAAGGCGATTTGCACAAAGTCGAAGCAGCCGGGGCGAAGTCGCTCAGCGATAAAGACACCGTCCCGCTCGGGCGCGACATTATTCACTCGGTCACCAATCCGATCGGCCGCCTTACCGGCGCCATTCACGTGTACGGCGGCGATTTCTTCAATGCAAACCGCAGCGAGTGGGATCCGGAGTCTCTGCTCGAACGGCCGTGCGATCCGCACCGGATCGTCAAAATTTTCGAAGAGGAGAACCAGCGCTGGGACGGACGACCTATGATTTAGGCCGACAGTGAATCGTAAATGATGATGTGTTCTCGCATGCGTGCAAAGAACGCATCGTGGCTCACGACGACGAGATTATGAAACGTAGGCGGTCGCTGCAATAAGCCCATCAATTGCCGGGACTGCGCACCCACCGCGTTGATAACGCGCAGCCAGCTCACCCCACTTGTTGGCAACGTCAAAGCTAATCGGGAGAATGCGATCGGCCCACAAGTTCGCAAGCTCACCGAGCTTGCGCGTTAACAAGTCCCGCTTACTGCTTCCTTCCACTACCTCCCAGAGCTCGCCGATGGTGAGGACGGAGAGGCCGCGAGGGTTAAGGTGAGCTCTTGACATCGAACATATGTTCGATTAGCATGAATCTCCCATGGCAGCGCTGGCAGCGGTTTCCGAGCGGCAGAAGGCCTTCGAACTCCTCAGAGCGCGCCTGAGCGCGAAGCCTCCCGCCCTCCCGGTCGAGGGGTTAATTCGGACCGCGATTCCCGAGCTCGACCTCCTGCTGGGCGGCGGCTTTCCCGCCGGAATCGTGGCGACGCTCGAGGGCAAGACCGGATGCTGGAGCCTCGCGGCCGGGCTCGTGGCAAGGACGACGCGTCGAAGCCTCGTTGCGATCCTCGACGACGGCAGCCTCTATCCGCCTACGCTCGCGCAAGCCGGAGCCTCTCTCGAGCGCGTGCTGGTCGTTCCCGTTCGAAAGGCGGTCGCGATCGCGCGCGCGGCCGACATCCTGTTGCGTTCGCGGATTTGCCGGTTGGTGCTCATGCCGGCCGTTGCGTTGCGCGATGTGGTTTGGACGCGGTTGGCGTCGCTCGCTCATCGCAGCGGCGTGCTTTTGATTGTGATTGCGACGCACGCCGGCGCCGCGTTGCAATCCGCGGCGGTTGTTCGTTTGCACTGCGTGCTCGAGCGGATCATTACGCACGGCCAACGAGGGCTTTGGGGAACCATCGCGGGCTTCGATCTCTGCGTCGACGTGCGCAAACACAAATACCTAGCGGCGGGGCGAACCGCTTGCGTCCGCGTGGGGCATGAGGAGATCTTCGATGCTGCTTTGCCTTAGCGCCCTTCGACAAGCTCAGGATGACAGCGGGGAAATAATGCCGCCTGAGCTTTGGGAGGAGATGCTCGATGCGCTCGATGCGGTCTCGCCGCTCGTCGACGACGTTCGCCCCGGCCTCGCTTTTCTCGACATGCACGGCATTTCCGGCGACGCGCCGATGTGGATCGCGCAGACGCATCGCACGTTGCTTCGCTTTGGATGTGCGCTGCGAACCGCGGTGGGAGCTAATAAAATTGCCGCTTGGGCGGCGTTGCACGTGGCCGATGGAAGTCGCTGTGAACCCGGTGCGGAAGGCGAGCTGCTCGCACCTTTACCGTTGAGTCTTTTGGAAATAGATCCGGCAACGATCGAGCGTCTTCGGCTGCTTGGCATCGAACGGCTCGGCGACCTGGCGCGATTGCCGCACGGTCCCTTCGTACGCCGTTTTGGTGCAGCCGCAGCGAGCTGGCACGAGCTCGCACGCGGCATCGATCGCCGTCCCTTCGTTCCGCGCGGCCATGCCGTGGCGATCGAGGCCTCGATCTTCGGCGAGGGACGCGCCGCTGACGAAACCCAAGTCTTTTTTGCGCTGCGCATGTTGCTGGCGCGCATCTGCGACGATCTCGAGCGCTGCGGTAAGCGCGCCGGCGCGCTGCGTTTGGCAGTCGAGCTGGAAGATGCCGAGGCGTGCACCCTCGACGTGCCGCTTGCGACGCCGACCGCGCACGAGCGTACGATGTTCGATATGCTGCGCGCCAAGCTCGAGGGCATGACCTTTGCCGCCGCAATCGTCGGGCTGCGGCTGCAGGCGCTGCAGCTTGAAGAAGGAGGAGAAGCTCAAGCACTTTTTTGTGCCGACGATCTCGATCCGCAGCGCGTCGCCGTCACGATTGCGCGCCTCGAAGCGGCACTCGGCGCCGGCATCTCTCGAGCCCAGACGCGTGACGCCCACCTACTCGAAGAACGGTTTACCTACGAACCCTTCGAGCCGCCACCTCGCGCGATGCTCGAGAAAAACCAAACGCAGAGCGAGCTCGTTCCGCAGCTGCGGCTGCTTGAAGTGCGCGAAGTGCCAGTGCTGCTACGTGGCGGCGAGCCGGCCGTCGTCGACCGGCAAGCGGTAAGTCAATGCGTAGGCCCATGGCGCGTCGCCGAACGAGCCTACACGTCATCTCCCCTGAGCCGCGACGAGTACGACGTCGTGCTGGAAAACGGAACCTTCGCGCGCATCTATCGGCAAGGCTCGCACTGGTACTTGCGTGGCGTCTACGAGTAAATTTGCGGGCGCTATGTCAACGAACGAGAATGCCCGTGGGCCAAATGAACTTCGTTCTTTGGCCGCCTATCTGTCGAAGAAGGCGCCCTTTGTTGCCGATGGTCCCCGCAGCGAAGATCTGGATAAACGGCGGATCATCGTAGCCGACGTTCGTGACGTACATCTTATCGTGCCCGTCGAGAGCGATATTGAACGCGCTATATCCCGAAGTAAAATACGAAAGCGGCGCTACGTTGCCGTTCGCGTCCGGAGCGAAGATGGCTATGGTATTATACCCATCAGTATCATTGACGTAGAGATAGCCCGATGCGTCGACAGCCAAACCCGCGGGCTCCCGGAGTTGCGTCGCTGAGCCGGTAATGGTCCGCAGCGGCGTTGCATTTCCATGCGCATCCGGAGCGTAGACCGTGACTGAGCCAGAGTAAGTTTCATTGGCAACGTACAGGTTCGACTGCGAATCAAGGGCGAGGCCCCATGGGAAATTCAATCCCGTGTTCCTGCCGCGGATCGTGCGAATCGGCGCCGCGTTGCCGTTCGCATTCGACGCATAGATGGTGATGTGACTACCGTAATTCGTTTGATTCGCGACGTAAAGCTCATCTTGCGAATCGATGGCGATACCGGCCGGAGTTTTCAGCCGCGTCTCCGGACCGATTATCGTCCGAATCGGCGCGACGTTTCCTTCGGCACCGGCAGCATAAACGGTGATCGCATTGCTGGAGCTGTTCGCGACGTAGAGGTTGCCGTGCGAGTCCATCGCGAGGCCGGCGGGAATGATACCGAGCATCGTCTTCGAGCCGGTGATCGCGCCGGCCGGCGAGACGTTACCGTTAACGCCTCTTGCGAAAAAGAACACCGCGGCCAACGGCTTATTGTGATAGCCGGTCTCGGACGTGACGATGATGCAGCGTTTCAACGGGCAGCCGCCGCCGGTGTCCTGACGGGCCTGGGAGACCGCGCCGGTTTGAGCCGGCGAACCGGTGCCGGGCGCGGTCAGCGCCCCTCCACAAGCGGCCAACATCGTAGCCGCGCATACGCCGATCCCACCGATTGCGAGGCGGCCGGTCCGAGCGATCGCCATGGCACTGCTCCTTGCCCTTGGGCTTAGCCAAGTTGACTAAAGTTACTTCGCTAGGGAAGGCGGGCACCCTGGACCCCCTGGCTTATGCCGAGCTCCATGCCTGGTCGAACTTTAGCTTCTTGCAGGGAGGCTCGCATCCGGAAGAGCTCATCGAACGCGCGGCCGAGCTGGGATTGAGCGCCATCGCGCTGACCGATCGCGACGGCCTCTACGGTGCGGTGCGCTTCTCAACCCACGCCCGCCAGCGCGGCGTTGCTGCGATTGTGGGCAGCGAGCTGACTTTTGAAGACGGCTCGCGCGTCGTACTGTTGATCGAGGATGAGATCGGCTACGCGCACCTCTGCGAGTTGATTTCGCGCGCGCAGATGCGAGGGAGCAAAGGCGACGCGCGTCTGCGATGGGAGGATTTCGTCGGGCGCAGCGACGGGTTGACCGCACTCGCCGGTGGCCCATTCGGCCGGCTCGATCGCGCGCGCGTGGACGCATACCAAACGATCTTCGGCGACCGTTTCTACATCGAGCTCCAGCAGCATCTCACCATGCAAGAGACGCAGCGCAACGTGCAGTTGGTGCAGCTCGCTCGCGAGTGCGGCGCGCCGTCCGTAGCAACCAATGCGGTCGTTTACGCGAGCAAGGACGACGCGCTCGTTGCCGACGTGCTCGCGTGCGTGCGCGACGGCACGACGATCTCCGCCGCGCGCGCCGCCAATGCCCTGCGCCCCAATGCGGAGTTTCATCTCAAAGCGCCGGCCGCGATGCGGCGGCTCTTCGCGCAGTATCCCGAAGCCATCGCGGCCACGATCGCGATCGCACGGCGTTGCCGATTTAGGCTGGAACGCTTGGCCGGACAGTTCCCGCTCTTTCCAGTGCCCGAAGGAAGTTCGCCGCAGCGCTATTTGCGCGAGCTCGTCTATGCGGGTGCGGCCAAGCGATATCCCATCCCGCTTGAGATCAAAGTGGAGCGCCAGCTGGATTACGAGCTCGGCATCATCGCACGGATGGATCTGGCCGGATATTTTTTGATCGTTTGGGATATCGTACGGGAGGCTGACAAGCTGGGCGTGCTCTGCCAAGGGCGCGGCTCGGCAGCCAATTCGGCGGTTTGTTACGCGCTCGGCATCACCGCGGTCGATCCGATCGGAATGAACTTGCTCTTCGAGCGTTTCATGTCGGAGGAGCGGCGCGAAATTCCCGACATCGACATTGACTTCGCTCATCAAGACCGCGAGCGCGTCATCCAATACGTTTACGAGCGGTACGGCCGCGCGAATGCCGCGATGGTCGCGGAGGTGATCACCTACCGGACGCGCTCGGCGATCCGCGACATCGGCAAGGCGATGGGGCTTACGCTGGAAGAGGTCGGGGCAATCGCGCGCGAGTTCGACGCGCGCGAATCGCTACCCGAAGAGACCGGACCCGAAATGCTTTTCGCGCTCTGCCGCCGGATCGCGAACTTTCCGCGTCACTTGGGAATTCATTCCGGCGGCATGCTGATTACGCGCGATCCGCTGGTGCGCGTCGCACCGGTTGAATGGGCGACGATGCGCGACCGCACCGTCGTACAATGGGATAAGGACGATTTGCAAGACCTGGGCTTGATTAAAATCGACTTGCTCGGATTGGGGATGCTCTCGCTCTTGCGCGAGGCCTTCACACTCTACCGGCGTTCCGTCGAACGCGACGATCCGTGGCTCTCCCGGGTTGCCCTGAGCGGAGTTGAAGGGCGCGACCTGCAGTTGCATACGATTCCCGCCGATGATGAAAAAACGTACGCGATGATGCAGCGCGCCGATACGATCGGCGTCTTTCAGATCGAGTCGCGCGCGCAGCAATCAATGCTGCCGCGCCTGCGCCCCACCTGTTTTTACGACATCGTCATGCAGGTGGCGATCATCCGTCCGGGGCCGATTCAGGGGCAGATGGTCCATCCGTTTCTGCGCCGTCGCTCCGGGGCCGAAGCGGTTACCTATCCGCATCCCAAACTCAAATCGGTGTTGGAACGGACGCTCGGCGTGCCGCTCTTTCAGGAACAGGGAATGCGCTTGGCGATCGAAGCGGCCGGTTTCTCTCCCGGCGAAGCCGACCGGCTGCGGCGCGCGATGGGACACAAACGCTCGCGCGAGCGGATGGAGGAGATCCATGCGAGACTCGTTGACGGCATGGTCGCCAACGACATCAGTCGCGATGCCGCCGAGCAGCTCTTTCATATGCTCGAGGGTTTCGCCGACTACGGCTTTCCCGAATCCCATGCTGCCAGCTTCGCACTCTTGGCATACGCATCGGCATATTTGAAATGCCACCTTCCGGCTGTCTTTGCGGCAGCGATTCTCAACGTGCAGCCGATGGGGTTTTATTCGACCGAAGTGTTGGTCAACGACGCGCGCCGCCATCGTGTGACGATTCGGCCGGTCGAAGTCAATGCGAGCGAATACTGGTCGCACGTTGAACCCGACGGCGCGTTGCGTTTGGGATTCCATCTCGTGCGGGGTCTGGGCGAGGTGCAGCGCAAGCGTTTGGAAGCGGCGATCGCGTCCGGACCGTTCGACGACGTCGTGGCTTTCGCACAACGCACGCAGCTCGAGCGCGAGACGTTGGAGAATCTCGCTATTGCCGGCGCCTTCGCGCCCTGGTACCCGACGCGCCGCGAGGCGATGTGGGCACTGCGCGGGCTCGACGAACGCGAAGCCCGCGGCGAGCTCGGCGCGCTCATGGACGTCGACGAACCGGCGGTGACGTTCGAGTCGCCATCGCCGAAAAAACTCGTCGCCTTCGATTTATGGTCGACCGGGGTGACGCCAACGGGGCAGGTGATGGAACATTTTCGCGAGTTTCTCGCGGCACAGGGTGTCGTTGCGGCCGCGGAGCTGCCGAGGCTTCCGCGCAATAGCGCCTGCCGGGTCGGAGGCTTGGTGATTACTCGTCAGCGTCCCGGCACGGCCAAAGGCTTCGTTTTCCTAACGCTCGAGGATGAAACCGGACTCGTCAACGTGATCGTGCGTCCCGACGTCTACGAAACGTATCGCCGGCCGATCCGCTCCGCCTCGACGCTCATCATCGAGGGAACGCTCCAGAAGGAAAGCGGCTGCATCGACATGCTCGCAAAAAGAGTTTGGAGTTTCGATGACGAGGGCATCACCCGAACCCTCGCCATCCACAGCTTCCAATAAGCTGACAAGGGATCCGTGGCGCGGGCTGGGCTGGGGCGGCGTCGAAGCGATGGGGCAACATGCGTATCGTGAACACTAACAAGTTGGAGAGCTTCGCCTGGTCCTCGCCAAAAGGAAAGTTCACCGGTAAAGGAATTGAGATTTCCGAGGCGCTCGGGCGCAAACGCGACTCGACCGACCTACTGGAGCGTCATCCCTTCGACGTCGAGATTCTGCGAGTTCCGCCTGGAAAGGCGCCCTATCCGTATCACTCGCACAGCGCGCAATGGGAGTTCTATCACGTCATTTCGGGGCGTGGCACGATGCGTGACGGCGAGGGAACGGTGCCGATCGTTGCCGGCGATGCGTGCATCTTCAAGCCAGGCGAGGCGCATCAACTCTTCAACGACGGATCCGAGGATCTCGTGCTCTACGTCGTCGCCGACAATCCGATCGGCGAGTCATGGTACTATCCCGACAGCAAGAAGTGGGGCGTTCAATCCCCACAGCGCAGGGCGCTTCGCTCCGAACCGATTGATTATTTCGACGGCGAGGAGTGAGCGAACGGAAGACCGGCGGCTCCCGGTCGTGCTACAAGCGCAACGGTGCGCCGAAGGCATCCTTTGAAACCAAGAAGGCTGCCGAGCGCGCGATTCCGCGCACCGCGACGGGATTGAAACCCTACCGCTGCGAGCGGCATGGCTGGCACCTCGGCCACTAGCGCAGGATTCCGTTTCAAAAGCTCCGTTCCAAAGGGCTCGGTTCGAGAAAGTAAAAAACGGCTCGGTTGATGGTCCCCCGGGTTCATGCCCCTCTGATCTTTACGCTCGTGTTGCTTCTGCTGTTGATCGTTTCGCTGGTCGTCGGCGGGCGCTTGCTGCAGACGATCGTAACGACGTCGTTCCAGAACGCCGAGGGTATTCGAGGATCCCGAATGCTGGCGGCGCACGTGATCAACGAGCAGCTCGACGAAGAGACCGGCATTCGCGGCTACGCCGCCGTCCACCAAGCAATTCTGCTCGAACCGTATTATGAGGGACGGTCCTCTTTTCCGAGCTCCGTAAGCCGCCTTCGCCGAGCGCTGCAGGAGCGGCACCAAACGCAAGCGCTGCTCACGCTCGACGACGCGGTCTATGTCAATCGGCGGTGGGAAGAGCACGTTGCGGCCCCCTCGAGGTCCACAAAGCCGGGCAACTCGTACCTCGCTCTCCATGGAAAGTGGCTGATCGACCGCTTCCGCATCGACATGGTCCGCATCGACACGTTGCTCGCGCAGGAAGAGGCGCGCGGCGATGCGCGCGCAGAGGCGGCGATCCTCTGGATTGGCATCTTCGCGGCGGCAGCCGTCGTGATCGTCGTCTTGGCGACGGTGCTCTTCAGCATTCAGCAGTATTCCCTCGGTCTGCGGCTTGAGGGTGAGCGCGTCGCGCGCGAAGCGGAGAAGCGCATCGCCGATACGCTGCAAGAAGCGTTCTTGCAACGCGTCTTTCCAACGCTTGCCGCGGTGAGCTTCAGCGCAACCTATCTTCCCGCGACCGAAGAAGCAAAGGTCGGCGGCGATTGGTACGACGCGCTGCAGCTCTCCGCGAATCGGGTGCTGCTTGCGATCGGCGACGTTACCGGGCATGGAATCGAAGCAGCGATCGCGATGAATCGAGCGCGGCAGCTCTTGATCGGCAGCGCTTTGCTCGATCCCGACCCGCGGCGGATGCTCGAGCGCGTCAATCGGCAGCTCGTGCAGGAGGACGGCACGCTCATCACCGCGATTGCCGGCGTCATCGACACGTCCACCTACGAGTTCGCATACGCTACCGCCGGTCATCCGCCCCCGGTGCTCTACGAACCGGATGGGCGTGCGCGACTGCTCGAGGTCGGCGGGATGCCCCTAGGCCTCGCGGCGGGAACGGTGTACCGGACGCAACGTCTTCAAACCGTCGCGGGCGCGATGATCGTGCTCTATACCGACGGTCTCATCGAGCACTCCCGCGACATTGCCGCGGGCGAAGCGGAGCTCCTGGCGGCCGTGGATGCCGTGGCGACCCAACCCCAGGCGGACGCCGCGGCGGCAATCCGCGACCGGATTTTCGGCAGCCGGGAGATCGCCGACGACGTCGCCATTCTCACGATCCGCTTCGCGGACGCGCGGTCCGGCGGGGCGCGCGCCGGACCGGTGGACGACTCAACGTTTACGGTGGGCATCGAAGCGGGAAAACTGTCAGCGCCGGGCCCTAGTGCCTTTTGGAGAATTGCGTGAATCTCGGCGATCCGCCGATCTATACCATCCGCTTAAGCGGCGAACTCGAAATCGGTCGAAAAAACGAAATCCGCGAGGCACTTCAGGTTTCTGAAGACTCCGGCGCGGTGCTGCTGGATTTGGGCGAGGTAACGTACGCCGACTCTATCGCACTGACCGAGCTGCTCCGGTTCTGCGTCGGCGCGCAGCGCGACGGCCTTCCGGTTGCGCTCGTAATTCGAACGCCGCAGTTCGCGCGGCTCGTCGAATACGCCGGCCTTGCCAGCGCCTTCAAGATCTTCAACGATCGCGCGGCGGCCGTCGAGTACCTCGCCGAATGTCTCCGCCGATGAGCCCGGCGTCGGAGCTTCGTCTCTGCTGCCCGGCGCAATCGCGCTACGTCGCGCCCGCGCGGCACGCGCTCGCATCATTCCTGGAAGCGCTGAGATTTGATCGAGAGTTTCGCGAGGACGTTACCACCGCCGCCGGAGAGGCGATGGCGAACGTCGTCGAACATGCCTACGCGCGCGGACGGAAGACCCCATCGGGGCATCTCGAGCTGCGCGCAAAACTCCTCAGCGACGGCAAGCTCTCCGTCGACGTTGTTGATGACGGATCGTTCATCGAACGCAGACGACCCGCCGACCGCGGTTTCGGCTTACGTATTATCCGCGCGGTTGCGGGACAGCTGAGGATCGAGACCGAGGACGGTACGCGCATACGCATGACGTTTAACCCTTAAAGATGATTCATGTCATCGTTTAACGCCGGGATTCCGCATTAAGCCCCGCGTAAGTTAGCTCAGGTCACCCCTGCTATACTTAAAGGAGAACGCGAATGCGTTGTATCCCTCTTGGGAGTCGGCCGCTTATCGTCGCGGCCATTGGGACCTTCCTCGCAGCTTGCAACGGCAATGGGGCGCTCACGAGCGCGACACCTTCGCTACCCGTTACGACGCAACCGGCGGCAATGGCACATCCGCCGGAGGTCGCAGCGCTGAAGCAGCGGATTCATCACTCCTCGGCGAGCGGCAAAATCCAGCATGTCATCATCATCGTGCAAGAGAATCGCTCTTTCAATAATTTGCTCTACGGTTTCCCCGGAGCGAAAACCGCGAAGTACGGCTACAACACGTCGAATCAGAAGATCATGATGTCGCCGGTCGGACTGGAAACCTCCTGGGATCTCGATCACAGCTCGACCTCGTTCTTCCAGGCCTGCAACGGCACCGGCAGCTTCCCCGGCACCGATTGCCAGATGAACGGATTCAATCAAGAGTGGGTCGGCTGCGGCCATTACGGACAGAAATGCCCGAACCCGAATCCGCAGTATAGCTACGTTCCTCACTCTGAGACGAAGCCATACTTCGATATGGGCAAGCAGTATGTCGTCGCCGACCAAATGTACGCGTCGAACTTCGACGCGAGCAGCTTCATCTCACATCAATACATCATTTCCGGTCAGGCCGAATCGGCGGTCAACTTTCCCGGCGGCGCCTGGGGTTGTCCGGGCGGCTCGGGTGACTTCATCGGAATGGTGAACCAGCAGCGGCAGATCGACAGTGGCTACGAAGTCGTCTGCTGGGATCCGACCACCCTGGGCGACGAGATGGATCAGGCGAGCATTCCGTGGGCCTTCTATACCGCAACAATCAATGGAGACGGCAATCTTTGGAGCGCCTACCAGGCGATCAAGCACATCTACTACGGGGCCGACTGGAAGAACGACATCATTACGCCGCAGACCCAGTTCTTCAGCGACGTCTCGAACGGCAAGCTCCGCACGGTCAGCTGGATCACGCCGACGTGCGAGAACTCCGATCACGCCGGCTGCGGCTCGAACACCGGTCCCGCGTGGGTCGCTTCGCTGGTCAACGCGGTCGGCCAGTCGCAGTACTGGAATTCGACCGCGATCTTCATCTTTTGGGATGATTACGGCGGCTGGTACGATCCCGAACCGCCCGCCATGTTGGATTACGACGGACTGGGCCTGCGAATTCCGATGATCATCGTCTCGCCTTACGCGAAGAAGGGGCACGTTTCGCACGTGCACTACGAGCACGGCAGCATTCTTCGTTGGATTGAGAATTTGTACGGCTTAGGGCAGCTCTCGGCGAGCGATACGCGCGCCACTCCGCCCGATGACGCGTTCGACTTCACCAAACCGGCACGGAAGTTTAAGGTGATCCCCACGGCGCTGGGCAAAGATTACTTCATGCACCAGCCGCTCGACACGAGGGAGCCCGATTATGAATAAGCGTCGTCGATCGCTACTTATCGGGGCGATCGGGGCGCTTCTCGCGGGGTGTAACGGCAACGGCGGCGTCGCGGGGACGTCGCCGCCCGCCCTCCCGTACACCAGCGCCTTTCCGGTCGCCAAGCTCCCCGCACCGGCGATCAATCGGGTGCATCGCACGGGCGCAAGCGGCAAAATTCAACACGTCGTGATCATTATCCAGGAGAACCGCGCGTTCAATAACCTCTTCTACGGCTTCCCCGGAGCCAAGACGGTGAAGTACGGTTACAACTCGTCCAACCAGAAGATCACCCTTCAGCCCGTTCCGCTCGAAACCACTTGGGATCTGGAGCACGACTCTTGGGGCTTCTTGGCGGCCTGCAACGGCACCGGAAGCTACCCTGGAACCGATTGCCAAATGAACGGCTTCAACAACGAATCATGGGGATGCGGCGGGCGAAGCAATCCCTGCCCGAACTCGAATCCACCGTATAGCTACGTGCCTCACTCGGAGACGAAGCCGTACTTCTTCATGGGCAAGCATTACGTGCTGGCCGACCAAATGTATGCTTCGAACTTCGATGCGAGCAGTTTCATCTCGCATCAATACATTATCTCGGGTCAAGCCGAATCGGCCGTCAACTATCCATGGGGCGACTGGGGCTGCCCCGGCGGCTCCGGCGATATGGTCGGCGAGGTAAACCAGCAGCGTCAGGTCGATCAAAGCTACGAGGTCGCCTGCTGGGATCCGACGACACTCGGCGACGAACTCGACAAGGCCAGCATCTCGTGGGGTTTCTACACCGCGACGATCAATGGCGACCTCGGCATTTGGAGTGCATATCAGGCCATCAAGCACATCTACTACGGCCAAGATTGGACGAACGACGTGATCACGCCGCAGACGCAGTTTTTCAACGACGTCTCGAACGGCAAGCTCCGGGCCGTTAGTTGGATCACGCCGACCTGGGAGAACTCCGACCACGCGGGATCCGGCTCGAACACCGGGCCCCAATGGGTCTCCTCGCTTGTCAACGCCATCGGCCAATCGCAATACTGGAAGAACACCGCGATCTTCGTATTCTGGGATGACTACGGCGGCTGGTACGATCCGGAGCCGCCTGCCATGTTGGATTATGACGGTCTCGGCATGCGCATCCCGATGCTGATCGTTTCAGCTTATGCAAAGAAAGGGCACGTCTCGCACGTGCATTACGAGCATGGCAGCATGCTGCGTTTCATCGAGAACTTGTTCGACTTGGGACAGCTCTCGGCGAGCGACACGCGTGCCACGCCCCCCGACGACGCCTTCAACTTCAACAAGGCCCCGCGGAAGTTCGAAGTCGTTCCAACCACGCTCGGGAAGAGTTACTTCATGCATCAGCCGGTCGATACGCGTTGGCCCGACTACGAATAAGCACACGGCGCCCAGACTTTAAGGTCCCCGACGCGGAGTGATCGCGCGGCGGGGTTTCATCGTTGCTCTCGCCGCCGCCGGACTCGCGCCCGCGGCGCTTCGCGCTCGTGCCGAAGCCCAAGTTGCGGCGCTCGGTTCGGCGTTGGTGCTCAGTGGGGGCGGCGCGCGCGGTGCCTACCAGGCGGGAGTAGTCGGGGCACTTGCCGCGACGAGCCGGATCGCGGACGGATCCCCGTTGCCGCCGTACGAGGTGGTCTGCGGAACCTCGATCGGCGCGTTGAATGGCTGGTATGTCGCGACCGGACAGTATACGACACTGCGCCGGCTTTGGAATGGGATCGCAGGGCAAGACCTCATTCAGCTGAAGGATCGTTACGCCGCTCTGGGCGACTCCGAGAGCGGCGTGCTCGATCGCGCGGCGGCCGCATTTCGACTCCTGGGATTACGGAAAAATCAAAGCGCGTTGTTGGAGAGCGAGCCGGTCTACGACTGGATCGTTCGCAACCTCGATCCGAAGATTCCGCTCGTCATGCCGCTCATTTGGGCCGTAACCAATCTGACTCACCAACGGCCCGAATATTTCTTCGTCGATCCCCACGAGAGGGCAACGGAGTTCAGCGCAAGATTTATGAAAGCGCTGCAGATCTCGCTCGGCCCGCAAACCGTCGTGCGCGAGGCGACTCCCGATCTCTTGCACCGGGCGATCTTTGCCTCAGCCGCAATACCAATCGCCTTCGACCCCGTCGCGATGCCCGGCCCCGACGGGGACGTGAACCTCTATTGCGACGGCGGCGTTGCGAGCAACTCTCCGGTCGCAATCGCCCACTCAATCGCGCACGCCGCTGACGTGGTGCTTTTGGATCCGCCGTTCGAGCCCGAGGAGAACCTCGATGATGCGGTGGCAGTCGCCTTTAGCGCCTACGGAACGATGCAGCGAAAGCTGCTCGAAGTCGAGATGCGGACCGCCTACTTTCAGTCGATGGGAAGCCGGGCGTTCCGGCACCTTCCGCGGCGTGACCTCGAGCAAATGACGCGTAGCAATCAACAAGCCGTGTCTTACGTCGAAAGCGTGCCGGACACGGAGTTGCGGTACATACGGCCGGTCAAGGAGTTGCCCGTCAGCGTGGCCGGCTTCAACGACGCAACCGGCATCGACCAAACCCTGCAATTGGGTTGGCTCGATGTCGCGCGAGGCTTCACGCCTTACGATTGGAGAACGTTCGTCCTCTAGAGGACACCCTTCGGGCGGCCCAGTGGGCGACGGAAGTCGCCACTGGGCCTCTCGAGAGTATTAAAGTGCAAGGTTCGCTACGTTATCTTTTCGGCGATGCCAGAAAGCCGTCGGTCTTGCCGGTAGCGTCCACATAATACCCGACCAAGTGGTGATGATTCTCGATTCCCGCCACGACGGTCTGACCGGCCGCCCGCGGGTCGTCGACCGGCGCGGTCCACTGGGGCGTGCCCAAGAGATCGTCGAGCACGAAGCCGTGCGTGTTTCCCGAACTGTCGACGTAGTCGCCGGCGATTTCGTCCTCCCAATTGATGCTCCGAGCCCGTGTCGCTTCAGCGCCTTCGTAGACGAATTCGGTGTAGACGCCGCCTTTTAGCAGGAAGCTCTCGGTCGCACCATTCGACTTGTTGTAGTAACCAACGACGTCGCCCTTGCCGTTGATTCCGGTTGCAACCGCGTTGAGCGCGCCCGGCGGCGAGATCCCGTGGAACTTGCCCGTGGTTTGGATGAGCTCGAACGCATGACGGTGCTGGTTTGCGTCGGCGTAAAAGCCCACGCCGATACCGGCGTCGCTTAGTCCCAGCAACTCCGTAATATTGTAACTCCCCCTCGTGTGGGGCTGTTTGTAGCTGGTCCAGATCCCATCGACCGTCTCGATGAAGCCGAACGTTCCGCCGGTCGACGACGACACGTAGTAACCCGCAATATCGTTCAGATTATCAACGGCGGTGACGACCGTGTCGGTCGCTCCCGGATAGCGCTTCGTCCGGTAATGTGAGTTTCCGAAGTCTCGTACGATGTAGCCAACGCTTGGATTTTTCTTCGAACCGTTGCCGTAATATCCGCCGACCTTCCCGAGATTATTGATTGCGAGAAGCTCGTTGAACGCGGGGTCGTCGGGATTGTCGAGAGTTTTAAACGAATATGCCGTCGCGCGATGAATCCCGTTGGGTACATTCGCTCCAGTGAATGACGTTGGCGAGTATGCTACTGATGAAGGTCCGCTGCAGGCTGCGATCGCCGAAACAAACGCCGCGTACGCGGCGGTGGTCAGGGCTTGCTTGCCTACCTGAAGAAGAAAGTGAGGCATGTGGAGGTCCTTCTTTGAGCATGGCAATGGTAAGAGGGTTTTGGTCGCCCCCACCGGCGGCAGGTTGGTCTCGTTGCTTGCGCACTCCCGCTAGGTTTAATTCAAATCGTTGCAAAGTTCGCCAAGCGGCTATTCTTAGACGCGGTTTGGTACTAGTATGTTCGTACTACTAGTTTCGCTCCCTAGCGCCGCCCCGGCGCTGAAAGGTAAAGATCAATGCTCAAAGCTCTTGTGATAGCTTCGATTGCGATTGCCTCCGTAATGCTCGGCGGCTGCGCAGGAGGTGGAGTCTCGGGGAATTCCGTTCTACCAACTGCCGGCGTGCATCGGGTGCATCCGCTCGACTCGGTCGGCTTTGGTCCGGTTCCCACGCATGTCCACCGGGTTTCCGCGGTTGGCGCGGAGCCGGTTCGTGGGCGACGCATTCACAAGCTCGATTCAGTCGGTTTCGGCCCGGTTCCATAGGAGTGCTAGGCTAAAGGGACCGGGCGGACGACGTGGTACCTTAGTACCGGCATTGTCCGGCGCAACCGCAGGGCCCTTTGCCCATGCTTCCAATCAATAGATGGGACGATGTTGATAAGCGCAATTGTAACCCGACCCCGCTTCGATGCCGGGGAATTCGAAAAAGCGTTCACCGCCGCAGACTTCGATCGCTGCCGTGAGTTGCTGGAAGGCGTCGAGAGCTTTGATGCCGTTCTGGCTGCGGCGCGATTGGCGCTACGCGAGCGTCGCTACGTTGAGGTGATCGGAAGCCTCTCCGAGTTCCCGAAAGGCTCCCTCGAAACGCGTGTCGCCCGGGACGCGTTGCTCGGCGCGGCCCTCGGGTTAACGCGGGACTACGTCGGCGGAAGCCGGCTCATCGAGCGTGCACTCAAAGATGCGCCGGCCGGGAGCACGCTATACTACGACGCGCTGCATTATAAAGGGCTGATCGCTTGGATGCGGCACGAGCATAACGAAGCCGAAGCCGCCGCCGTAGCCGAGCTCGACGCGCCTGACGCGAATAGCCGCGCCCGCGCGCGCATCCTGCTTTCGTGGGTGGCGCTGCGCCGAGGAGAGATCTTGCGGCAAGTCGACGAGCTGCAAAAGGCCCTCGACGAGCTCGATGCTGCCGAGGTCGCCGATCAATACTTCCGCGCCAACGCCCTGCTAACGCTTGCGCTCCTCTGCCGCGAACTGCCGCTGCACGAGACCGCCGACCGCGTGCGCAGCATCTTCGAAGCGCTCCCCTGGACCTCGGGGTTGCAGCTCGAGCGGTTCGTCACGACGCGCTTCATCGCCGCGATCGACGAACTCGACGGGAACGAGCTCGCCGCCTTTGCGGGCTTCCGGAAGGCCGCGCGCCTCGCTCCGTCCGAGCACTGGAGCGTGCTCTGCTACCTCGATCGAGCGATGCTGGCGAAGAACACCGGCGAAATGGCGTTCGCGACCGAGCAACTGATGGAGGCCCACGAAATTTCGCAGCGCCTCTCCTGGAACGAGGTGACCGGGGAGGAAAGATCGGCGTTGCTCGTTCTCGGCGAGCTGTTTGCTCGCGACGATCCCGCGATCGCAGAACAGTATCTAGCGCGGTTCCGCACGCTCGGCACCTCGGTGATTCCGATCTTCGCCTATGGAACCGACGCGCGCGTCAAGGGATTCGAGGCCTACTCTCAGGGCGTCACGTGGCTGCGGCTCGGCGACGTGGATGAGGGCAAGGCGGCGCTCACCGAAGCTTGGTCGATCTTCGAAGATTTTAACTACGCGTGGCGTGCTGCGCTGTGTGCGTTGGAGCTCTACGAGGTCACTCACGATCGCCGGTGGATTGGGCGCGCTACGCGCCAGATCGAGCCTTGGCCCCGCAGTTGGATTGCACGGCGCGTTACCGAGGCGACGAACCATTCGGTGCTCCCGCTCGACCGTATCCCTCCCGCGCGGCGAGAAGTCCTCGAACTGGTCCGCGCCGGACGGCGAAACACGGAAATAGCCAGGCAGCTCGGTCGCAGTCCCAATACGGTGCGCAATCAGCTTGCGCAACTCTTCCAGACATTTAACGTGAAGAGCCGCACGGAGCTGGTGGCGATGCTTTCTAAGCCGATCGTTCCGCTCGACCCATTCCTGCAACGCCGCCGGAAGAAGTAACGAGCGCAGCTAAGCCGGCACTCGTCCAGAAGATGAGTGCCGAGGTGATCGGCACGTTTTTCGTAACCCTCGTCGCGACCGGCGTGGACGTGCTCTACTTCACCGGATCGGGCCACGTGGATTATGTCTCGCGGTGGCTTGCGCGCGGCTTTATCACCACCGCGATGATTTACGCGTTTTCCTCGATCTCCGGCGCGCACATCAATCCCGCCGTCTCGCTTGGGTTTGCCGTGCGCCGAGCGATGCCGGTCGGGCAGATGCTGGTCTACTGGGTCGCACAGTTTGTGGGCGGATTCAGTGCGGCATTGATATGTTTCGTGGTTTGGGGACGCGCGATCGCGTTGGGAGCCAGCCATCCCGGTCCGCAAGTTACCCAATTCGAGGCAGCGATTGCCGAGGTCGTATTAACGTTCTTGGTGATGATGGTGATCCTGATGACGGCAGAAGAAGCGGCGGCCATCGGGAAGAACGCCGCGCTCGCCGTCGGCCTTACCATCGCGGCCTGCGGATTCTTCGCCGGACCGATCAGCGGCGCGTCGATGAACCCAGCGCGATCGATTCCGCCGCTGTTACTCGGCGCAGCAGGCGATCTTGCCTGGATTTACGCAGCCGGTCCCATAATCGGGGCCATTCTCGCCGCGCTGGTGGCCGCATTTTTCTTCGCGCAGCCGAACAAGGGCGAGCGCGAGGCCGCTAAAGGAAAATAGGCGCCGCATGCATTTTATGGTGGCCGCCGCGCTGTTAAATGCGGCCTTTTTTGCCGACGTCGGAAAACGGGCTCTCGATTCAGGAGCGGCGCCGGGGATAGCGGTTGCGGTCGTCTATCAGGGGCGTACGGTTTACGAGGGCGGATTCGGTTTGGCCGATCTCGCAACGCGCGCTCCCGTCACCGCGCAGACGCGCTTTGCAATCGGCTCGTTGACGAAGCAGCTCACCGCTGCGGCCGTCACGATGCTTGCCGACGAGGGCAAACTCTCGTTCGACGAGCGCCTCGCAAAATTCGCGCCGTCGCTGCCGAATGCGAACCAAATTACGCTTCGCATGTTGCTCGACCAGACGAGTGGCCTGCGCAACTATCCGTTCCTGAACGAGCATGCTTGGCCGACGCAGGGCGAGATATCGACCGCGCAACTTCTCAAAATCCTCGCCACCGATAAACCTAACTTCTCTCCGGGCACACGATGGGAGTACAGCAACGCGAACTACGCGGGACTGGCCGCCGTCGTGGAGAAAGGCGGCGGCTCGCCGTTGGGTGCGTTCCTTGATGCGCGTATTTTTGCGCCGTTGAGTATGCTTGATAGCGGCTTTGGCTATGCGGCGCAGCAAAACGGAAGCGTAGCCGTTGGGTATCGGAACGGCGCCCCGGAGCTACCCGCTATCAGCCTCGATCTCTACAGCGGTGCCGGCGGAGTCGTTTCGTCAGCGCACGACCTGGCACTCTGGGACAACGCGCTGTTGCGTGGGGCGCTGCTGGGAAAATCCTATCTCGATCGCGTTTGGAACGAAAGCGTGCCGACGGGGGATGGCTCCCGCCGCTACACCATGGGTTGGGAGATCGAACGCGACGACGGCCACCGCGAACTCTGGCACAATGGCCTGGCCCCGCAGGTCGGCGGTTATTGCTATAACGCGATCTTTCCCGACGACGGGCTGGGCGTTGTCGTTCTGACGAACGGCTTCGGCGCGACGGGTTTGCCCGAGCGCATCGTGCGGTCGATCGCTGCCGCGTATGGCATCGGGGCGCCGCCGGCTCCGGTGGCCGTCGCGACGGTCGCGCCCAGCGACGATTCGGCGGTCGACGCGCGCGTGCGCACTTTTTGGAATCAGCTCGCATCGGGCGACGTCGATCGTCGTGCTCTCACCAGCGACTTCGCCGCCCTGCTTACACCGGAGTATCTCGCGCAAGTGCGCGCCGGCATCGAACTGCTCGGCGAACTCCGCTCGTTTACGTTCGTGGGAACGCGCCAAACGGAGAACGTGACGATCTATCGCTACGCGCTCGACTTTACCGGCGGCGTCGAGCATGAATGGGACGTCGCAATAACCTCCGACGGAAAGATCGCCGGGTCGCGGCTGGTTCGGTGAGCCTCCCTACCGGCACAGTCGTCTTCCTATTTTCCGATATTGAAGGCAGCACGCGGCGCTGGGAGCGTTACGGTCAAGCGATGCGTGAAGCCCTGCGCCGCCACGACGAGATCCTCCGCTCGGAGATCGAGTCGCGGCGCGGCTACATTTTCAAGACCATGGGGGATTCGTTCTGCGCCGCGTTTTGGACGCTCGGCGAGGCGCTGCACGCGGCGGTTGAAACGCAACGACGCATCGGTCTGGAGAACTTCGAGGCGATCGATGGCCTTCACGTGCGAATGGCGATTCATGCCGGCGAAACCGACGAACGCGGCGGCGATTACTTCGGTCCAGCCGTCAATCGCACGGCGCGGCTGCTTTCGGCCGGCCACGGCGGACAGATTCTGCTCTCGCGCGTCGCCGCCGACCTCGCGGCGGAGCGGCTCCCCGACGGCATCACGCTGCGTCATCTCGGAGCACTTCCGCTCCGGGATCTCGATACGGCCGAGGACGTCTATCAACCGGTCGGGACGGGGCTTCGAGGAGAGTTTAAAGGGCTGCGCGCGTTAGCGACGCCGCCGAATAATCTTCCGCGCCAGAGCACCAGCTTCGTCGGGCGCCGCGACGATGTCGCTCGCGTCGAAGCGTTGGTTGAGACCGGCGCGCTGGTGACCATCGCGGGGGCGGGCGGAATCGGAAAGACGCGGCTCGCACTCGAAGTCGCGGCAAGCCGTCTCACGGGCGAGCGCGACGGGGTGTGGCTCGTCGATTTGTCCTCGATAACCGATGCATCCCTGATTTCCGACGCAATACTTTCGGCACTCAGCGCTCCGCGCGTGTCCGATCGCGCGCCGCTCGACGCGCTGCTGGAGTATCTTGAGAAGCGCGAGCTCCTGCTGCTCTTGGATAACAGCGAGCATCTGGTCGCCGGCGTTGCCGCAATCGCGGCGCGGATCGTTGCGGGCTGCGCACACGTGAGCGTCCTGGCAACCAGCCGCGAACCGCTCGACATCTCCGGCGAGCGCCTCTATCGCCTCGCGACGCTGGAGCCGGCGTCGGCCGCGCAGCTGTTTGTCGAACGGGCGCGTGCCGCCAATTCCGCCTTTCGTGCCGACGCCGCGCGGCCGGTCATCGAAGCGATCTGCGAGCGCCTCGATGGCATCGCTTTGGCCATCGAGCTCGCGGCCGCCCGCGTACGCACGATGTCGGTGGAGAGTTTGGCTTCACATCTCGAGCTGCGCCTGCTCGCGGGCGGGCGCGACCGCCGTCCGCGGCAGCAAACGATGCGTGCGCTCATCGATTGGAGCTACGATTTGCTGACCGAAGAAGAGCGGCGGGTGCTTCGGAGTTGCGCGGTGTTCGTGCGCGGCTTTACCCTGAACGTTGCCGCGGAGGTCGCGGCCGGCAACGGCGCCGTGGACGAGGGGCAAATGCTTGGCGTGCTCGCTTCGCTCGTCGACAAGTCGCTAGTGATCGCTGAGCTGCAAGACGGCGATCAGCGCTACCGGATGCTCGAGCCGATTCGTGAATACGCCGAGGAGAAGCTTGCGGCAACCGGCGAGCTGACGGAGGGTAGACGCCGGCACGCAAGGGCATTGGCTTCGCTCGCGCGCGCGGCGTACGAAGAATGGGTCCGAGCGCCGCGCAGCGATTGGCTAGCGCGCACGGAGCGGGACCTCGCGAACTTTCGCGCCGCTCTGCGCTGGAGCGTCGACGAGAAGAACGACTGGGAGCTGGGTGCCGCGCTCGTTGCCGATACGACGCCGGTCTTTCTGCGGCAGGGCCTGCTCGCCGAAGGCATCGAGTGGTGCGAGCGCATCCTGCAAGACGATTTGGCGCTGCCCGCTTTGGTCGA
>DATHOO010000228.1:0-12945 GCA_035484815.1 Candidatus Acidiferrales bacterium | reverse complement strand
AGAATGGCAAGGCGCGGCGCCTTTGGCCGCGGCCACTTGAATTAGATTCCGCGAGGTCGAGCGATGCGGCGGGATACTCAGTAACACTGCCACAGCGAGCGATGCGAGTGCGACGAGAGGGATGATCATCCCGAGTCGTCGAGAGTCCATGGCGCTTTCGCCGGCGTTCAACACGTTCGCTGCGGTCAAAGGAGTTTCGATGAGCAGCGTCTCGAACTCTTCGCCATAACGTCGGCGCCAGGCGGGCGCATGAAGGCGCACCAAGACACGTGCCAGCACTGGGCTCATCGCGTGCTTAGCCGCGCGAGGATGGTCTGATAGCGAGCGAACTCGTTGAGCCGCTCTTTGAGCGCCTTGCGACCAGCCTCGGTGATGCGATATGGGCGCCTTCCACGCTCCTTGACTGCCATCGGAGCAATGAGTTCCATATCCTCAAGCCTTGAAAGCGCTCCGTAAAGCGTACCTGGACCAAGTCGCTCGCCCGAATGCTCCTGAACATCAAGGATGATCGCGTAGCCGTGTTTTGCTCCGGCGCTGAGCGAGGCCAAGACCAACATCGCCGGATCTGAAAACCGGCCCAGAGCTCCGATCGTCGCCGGCACGTCTACTCTCCGTGCCACGTGCTAACCCTCGGAGACGTCGCGCCATTCGAATCGGCCCGAATAGCGATTTGCCGTCGAATGTACTTGAGCGCTGCCTCCAACTGCGAATCCTTTCCAGGGTCACCGACGACGGCGTGCTCGTTCAAGCCGATGGAAACGTCGGGCTCGATGCCCTTACCATTGACGTCATGGTTGGCCGGCGTAAAGTAACGTGCACTCGTGATCTTGATCGCTGCGCCGTCGGGAAATCTCGAAACCGTCTGTTCCACCCCTTTCCCGAATGTCCGTGTGCCGAAGAGCGTTGCCGCGTGATTGTCGTGCAGGGCGCCGGCAAGTATCTCCGACGCCGAAGCGGTGTATCCATTGACGAGCACCGCGACGGGAAGCGTCACTTCCGGTTTCTCGTCATCGGAATCTTGCGTGACGGTCGGACCCGTCCGAGGAACGCTGGTCACTACTGCGCCGGTGCCGAAGAAATGCGAGGCGATCGATACCGCCGCCGAGACGTAGCCGCCTCCGTCGTCGCGGAGGTCGAGAACAATTGCCCGAGTCTGCTGCTTCTGCAAGCGTTCCAGTGCTGCCGCGAACTCGTCGGCCGTGGGTTGAGCGAACACGGCGACAAAGATATAGCCGATGTTGCCAGGTAAACTTTTGACGATTACCGTCGGGGCGTGCACGCTTGCACGAATCACCGATACTTGCCGGTCCGTTCCTTCTCGTCGGACGATGAGATGCACGACGCTTCCGTTGCTGCCGCGCAACAGTTTGGTTATTGCTTCCTGCGATAGCCCGCGCGTGGACGTTCCGGAAACCTCGATAATCACGTCCCCTTCGGCGATTCCAGCCTCATCCGCCGGGCCGTTGGGGATCACGTATATCGCTCGCGCGAACCTCGTCGTCGCGTCGGTGCCGATAAGGATTCCGATGCCATAAATGGACTTTGGATCCAGAGGCGCGTCAAACGATGCGAACTCTTTGGGTGTAAAAAATTCCGTCCAGCGATCGTGGGTGCTCAACGCCATGCCATGCAACGCCGCGTATGCCGTTTCAAGCGGATCGAGATGGTACTTGCCGGCGGCTTCCTTCACGTCTGCGATGATGTTCGCTGCCCCGGCATCCGTATGTGGAGAGAGGGTCGGATTGCGTGCGCCCTGTCGTCGTGCGTATGCGAGAATGGCCCCGTCGGCGCCCGTTTGGACCTGATCGCTGGTGAGGGGGCGATAGAACGTCTGCGTCAGCAACTCGAAAACGTGACGGATCAACGCCTCCCCTTCGGCGTCGAAAGAAGGCCGAGCTGCTCCGCTGGCACAGACGAGGGAACACGCGATCAGCCAGGCCGCGATTACCTTGCAGGAAGCCCGAAAGTAAAATCGCCGCCGTCGGTCGTTGATTTGATTTGGCCCTCTTGACATTACGCGATGCGATGTAGTACGTAGAACGTACTATGTTCCGCCCCCGTGCGACTGCTCCTCCTTAGCGACGTCGTCGGCAACCAACCGGGCCCGTAGGCGCGCGAGAATCTCTAAGCAGGCGTCAGCTGCGCCGGCTCCTAAGTGCGTCGTTCCAGACGGACTATGCGCATAAAGGAGCTTTCGTGAAAGCAATACTGAAACTCGCGGGGCCGCTCATCGCGGCGCTCGCAATCGCCGCGTGCAACGCAAGCGGCTCGTCCAATATGCCCGCCGCCGGCGGCGTTTCCCAAGCAGCACCTTCATCAACAAATTCAGTGCCGGAGTGGCAAGCCAAACATGAAGCCACGCGTGCCTGCAAAGAGCTTGCTAACGGGGTGAGCTGCCATCTGCTGATATCGCGATACCTGGACCAGCGGCCGCCCTGTTCGCCCTCGACCGGCAGCTGCGGTTGGCGGCCGGTCGATCTTCAAACGCGGTACAACCTCACGCCTTCGCTCGGGAAGGGATCCGGAACGATTGTCGCCGTCATCGAGCTGGGCGACATGCCCTCAGCCGCATCGGACCTCGCGGCGTATCGCAGCGAGTTCAGCCTCGGTACGGCACCATTCAAGAAATACAACGAGGACGGCCAGCAGAGCAACTATCCTGAGAGCTGTCAGGACTTCGGCTTCTGCCTCGAGGAAGATCTCGACATCGAAATGGTCGCCGCCAGCTGCCCCAAGTGCACGATCTACATGATCGAAGGCGGCAACTGCGGCGGCGTCGTGTGCGGCTTAGAAAACGCCGAGTCTACAGCGGTGACCCTCGGCGCGACGATCCTCAGCAATAGCTGGGGCTGCCATACTGGGGTTTACGGCGAAAACTGCGGCGATCCGAATTTTCCGACCTACTTCGACACGCCGGGAATCGCGTATTTGGCCTCCTCCGGCGATGACGGATATAACGAGATCTTATGGCCCGCGGCGCTGACCAACGTGCTGGCCGTCGGCGGCACGCAACTGGCGTTGAGTGGATCGAAATACAGCGAAACGGTCTGGGACGGCGCCGGCGCCGGATGCTCCGACGTCACCAAACCATCGTGGCAACACGATCCGCTCTGCTCGGGCCGGACGATCTCCGACATCTCGGCGCAGGCTGGGTGCGAGCCCGGTGTGGCCGAGTACGATTCACAGTACGCCGGCGACTGGGTCAACGTCTGCGGAACCAGCGTTGCGTCACCGCTCGTGGCTGGAATCGTGGCACTCGCCGGTAACGCCGCCAGCATCACCGGTGGCAAAAGCTTCTGGCGTCTATCGAACAAAAAACACAAGCGACAACTCCACGTGATCACTAGCGGCAGCGACGGCTCCTGCGGTGGAACGTATCTCTGCATGGCCGGTGCGACCGGCAAAAACGGGTACAAGACCTACTCCGGGCCGGCCGGATGGGGAACTCCAAACGGCATCAAGGCATTCTGATCGGAGAACGCCGCGAAAGAGAGGCACAGCATCTGTGCCTCTCTTTTTTTTCCGTCTACGGCCCGATGGCGAGCCCTAATGGTTGCGAGAATCCGCCACCGATCGTTACCATGCATGACGACGCCCGACAGTTATGCGGAATCTCTCTTACCGAGCTATCACCGTTGTCCGAAACGTAAACGTTATCTCGACCATCTACCCTTGCTCCGATCGGATCTTTGAATCCACCCATTATTACGTTTACGCACGACGCCGATTGGCAATGCGGCGGCATTTCCTTGATTTCTTTATTTCCGCGATCGTTGACGTAGATGTTACCCTCTCGGTCCAGCGAAACGTTCCATGGCGTGTTCCATCCGCCGCCGAGACGGGTCACGCATGATGCCGATTTGCAATGCGGCGGCATTTCTGAAACGTAATAGTCGGAAGCAACGTACACGTTTCCATGCTCGTCAAGGGCGATGTCGCTCGGTCCGTAGTCCCACGGATCGTACCCGGGACCGACGTAGGCTTTGCCACCCAATTCCACAACGCAGGAACTGCTCTTACAGCCCGCGGGTACTTCGTCAACGTATCCGTGGCTATAGTCGGGAACGTAGAGGTTGCCGTGCCGGTCAGACGCCGTGCCCTCCGGATTTAAGTAGTCGCCGGGCACTTTTGAAGCGCAACTGCGCTTGAAACATCCGGGTGCCATCTTATAAACGGCCGTATGGTAGTCGCAAGTGTTGCTCACAAATACATCAAGTGATTCGTCGTGGCTCACGTCTGTCGGGCACGAGAAACCCGTGCCGACCGTCACGACGCAACTTGCGTAAAGGCATGCTTTTGGAATTTCCTTTACGACCGTGCCGCCGTAATCGGCAACGTAAATGTCGTGTTGCGGTGGGTGCTGCATGAGAGGCGCCGTGCCGCGCGAGGCGATGTCTGGTTGAACGGGGACGACCGGTGCGGACGCATTTCCACCGCCGCAGGCTGTCACGAGTATTGCCGTAAGACAGGCTCCGGCGATTCTTGTCGACTGTTTCACTGTGCCTCCAGTTCTAAGCGAAACGGCGAAGCCTCTGAAAATGAGGCTCCGGCGGGGGAACGTATTATTATCATGCCGCTCCACCGCGCTCAACGCAACGGACACTTAGACTATCGACTTGCACAAGTTAGACTGCTCTCGCCGTGCAGCGCGTTGCGCTCTACGTTATCGTCACCATTCGATGACCACGAGGCCGTCGCCAGGGCGCCCTTGCGCGGTCTTGCGATGCGTCGCCGACTTCTCGACGAACGAGGAGCCTCCGCCGCCACCGCCACCGCCGCCGGAATAGTAGTTGATGGTACCGGTAGCGGTGTAGCCCTGATAGCCTCCGCCACCGCCGCCGCCACCGCCGTAATAGCCTCCGCCACCGCCGCCACCAGGCGGACCGCAGGAACCATCGGCTCCCTCACCACCGCTGTGAGTTTTTCCCTGGCTTCCATAGACGGCATTGCAGCTGTAGTAGTAACTAAAGCTTTGTGAGGATCCACTGCGTCCGGCGCCGCCGGCGCCTCCGAAGGTTTGGTACCCTCCGCCGCCGCCTTCGCCGCCGGATTCGCCGGCGCCGCCGGTAGCGCCGTTCCACGTTCCCCCGACCCCGCCAGGGCCGCCATACAGTGAATAATAAGAGCCGTAGCTGCCTTCGTACGACGACCCTTCACCGCTCGCACCGCTGCCACCACCGCCGGCGGCGACGATGATGCGATCCGTCAACTTATCGCCGGCGGTGCGCACGTCGGAACTGCCACCACCACCGTACGCGCCGGTGTAGGAACCACCGCCGCCGTTAAATCCTCCGCTGTTGCCGTGAGAGCCGCCTTTAATACCCTTACCGCCGACGTAAACGACGAGCAACGCTCCACCGTTAACGCTAAACGTCGCGCTGATTTTCGCGCCGAGCGCGCCCTGAGGCACATACTTTGAACCGGTGAGCCCTCCGCCTTGGGCGCCAAAGGCCGTGATCGTCAGCTGCGTGACGCCCTGCGGCACCTTAAACTTTTGAACGGCGTGCGTGAAGTGAAACGTGCGACTCGACGTTAGCGGCTGGGCGAGATTCAAGGCGGGTGGTGCGCCGGGATTTCCCTGCGCGCTGCAAGCCGCGAGAAGTGCCGCAGCGAGGATACTCGAGAAAATTTGGAGTTTGCGTTGATAAGTCAGGCTCATGAGATCACTCCTGACGTTCGGCCGATCCGAACGGCGGCCAGTCGAAGAAAGACTGGTTCTCCGCTTGAGGTAAGCAACCTGTAGCCCGGTTGGAACGTCCGCCGGCGGCCCCTCGGCGCAGCAGCCTCCGGCTTTAGCAGAAGATAGTCTAGGCGCGGTAACATTTTAATATAGGTTGAGCGTTAGTTGACTATAGGATGGCAGATACTATAGTATAGGTGCGCCTATACTATGAGTCTAACCTGGCGCTCGCTCCCGGACGACTATGAGCCCCCCAGGGCTCCTACGATCTTTGGCTCGGAGCAGCGGACCCGGCTCCTCCTGCTTATCGCCGTGCTTGGCGACACATATCCTGCCGAGCTTGCGAGGTACAGCGGAGCCAGCATTTCCTCTGTGCAGGAAAGTTTGGATTTATTAGAGCGCGGTGGTCTAATTTCCACGCGGCAGGTTGTCATACGGGCGGTAACGCTTAATCCCGCATACCCAGCGGCGAAGGAACTGAGGGCGTTTCTTTTGCGCATCGCGGAGGGCTACCCCGCATATCAACAGATCGCTGAAGCCATTCGAAGACGCCCTCGCCGGCGCAACAAACATCTGTGATCGACGAGAACTCCACACTCGAGGACGTGTGCTTCGAAGTTTCTACCGCATTAGATCGCCATTCGATCACCGGAGTACTCACCGGCGGCAGCGCGGCGACAGTTTATGCGCCGAATGTTTATACGTCGTACGACGCCGATTTCGTCTTGACGAGTTATCCGGAGCGGCAGCGTCTAGAGCAAGCCTTAGCCGAAATCGGCTATGTTCCATCGGCTTGCCCGGGAATGTACGAGCATCTAAAAACGGTTTACACGTTGGATTTTCCCGCTGGCCCTTTGTCCGTGGGGGGCGACTATGTTCACGAAACCACCACGCTCGAAAGGGACGATCTTCGCCTGCGAATTCTAACTGTGACTGATTGCGTCCGTGATAGACTCAGTGGCTTTTATTATTGGGACGATTACACTAGTCTCAATGCCGCGGTTGGGGTGGCGCAGGCGCATCGCGATCGGATTGATTTTAACCGTCTGCGAGAGTGGACCGAACGAGAAAGCGGGTCGCCCCCTACGGATTACGGGACTCGATACGCCGAGTTCCTTAAACGCCTGAATGCCTAATTGAGAGGTAAAGGCAGGGTTTGATCGCCTTCATGGCGCTGGGTCGATACGGCGATCAGGGGTAAGCGAGAAGATCGTCCCGCATCCGCCCGGTTTCCCGCTGGTCGGAGCACAACCGAGGCGGCCTACGCCGGCCAGATCGCGTTGAGCACTGCCTTGAAGCGTGCGCGCTGCGCGACTGGCGCGAACCAAGGAAGGCTGCGCAGCATGAGGAGTGCGGGTTCGCGCTTTTCCAGCGCTCGTTCCAAGTGTTCCAAGGCCTCTTCGGCTTTGCCAAGCCCAATCGCGACGGTGGCTAAATTAAAACCGACGACGAACTCGGTTTGCGCCGTCTTGAGCAACGCCTGATAGATACTCTCCGCGTGTTCGACGTCGCCGCAGCCTGCGTACGCGCGCCCGAGTAACGGCAAGCGAAGTGCGAGATCCTCCGCGCGGTCAAAGGGTAACAGCATCAAATCTTGGAGCGCCTCCGCCGGCTGGGAGTTCAGGATGAAGGCTTGCGCGCGATGAGCCCGAGCGATCCACAGGTCGGGAAAACTTTCGAGAATGTTGGAGATCCAGTCGATGGCGCGCCGGATCTCACCAGCGTACATGAACATCTGCGCCAGACAGAGCCGCAGCACGGGGCTCGAAGGATCGATCGAGAGAGCTCGTTCTAACGCGTGCACCGCGTTCTCTGCCGAACCCTTGCAGATGTAAAACCAAGCCGCGCTCATGTAGACGGAAGTTGGCTTGGGACTCAGACCGATCGCGGTTTCGATTTCTCGTTCCGCCTCACTCCAGTTCCAGTCGCAGAAGAGCAGGATCTGGCCCAAGGTCGCACGCGCCTCAGCAGACGACGGATCGATCTCGAGGGCATGTAAGATCGCGGCCTTGGCTTTGGGAAACGTCTCCGATCCGGGAGCGTACCAGTACTGCGCCATGAGCGCGTTCGCGCGTGCGAGCCCGACCAGCGCCGGCACATAGTCTGGATCGATTAGGAGTGCTGCGTCGAACTGCTCCGCCGCATCTTTCAAGGCACTTGCGTTTTGCTTCTCGAGCAGAATGCAGCCGCGGTAATAGCGATCGAGCACCTCGGGTGGCGCACGCACGAGCCAGTCGTCGTTCTCGGCGGAGGGCGGGTCGACGGTTTCGTAGCCTCCCGGCGGCAGCACACTCACCGATCGCACGAAACGGTAACCCCTGCCGCGCACCATCACGACGTAGCCTCGGTCCTTTGCCTGTTCTCCAAGTAACTGCCGCAACATGTAGATTTGCTGCGTTACGTAGTTGTCGCTGATGTCGCGCCCCGGCCAGAGCTGTGCTGCGATCGTGTCCTTGTCGACGATCTCGCCGTTAGCGCGAATGAGCAAAAGCAGCAGCCGCGCCAATGTGTCCGGCAGACGAATCACCTTGGTGCCCCGGTACAGAAGCCCACGCGACGAATCGAGACGGAACGAGCCGAAAGTGTAGAGCGGCGGGTCCATCATCAAGTCTCAAATGATCGACGCGCGCGAATTGTGACAAATCGTTTTCAAAGTTTTCTGAGCCTTGAGAGAGCTTGGTGAACAATCATAAAAAAGTGCCCAAAAGCGCCGCTTTATCAACAATTATTTACAGGTCGGGTTCCCAGCAGTCCTTAAGCCGATTGTGCGCGCGCAATAAGCAGCGCGTAACTAATCTTAACGACAAGAGAGATGTACAAAGAAATGAGTACGCAACGAACTCTTCGTCGCGCGGCCACGGTCGTTTCGTTATTGGCGGCATTCCTGTTCCAGGAAACATGGGCACTGGCGGGAGTTACCGGCAACATCGGCGGCACGATCAAAGACGCGAGCGGCGCTCCGATTGCCGGCGCTACGGTGCAGGCAGTCTCGCCCTCGGAAACTAGGTCCGCGACGACTGACGCGGGAGGACACTTCATTATCCTCTCGCTTGCCCCCGACACCTATACACTCAACCTGAGCAAAGAAGGTTATCAGTCGCTTTCGTATCCAGGTGTCTCGGTCTTTGCAGACCAGAGCCAACAAGTCGCCTACATGATGCAGAGGGCGCTGCGGACGATCGCGCGTGTCACGTCCACGGCCGGGGCTTCCTTAGTGAGGTCAGGCGTCGGCAGCGACCTCTACAGCGTTAACGCGACGCAAGCAGCGGCCGCGGCCGCACTCGGCGGCGGCGGCAACCTCAACAGCGCTTACTCAGCGATGGCGTCGGTTCCCGGCGTGCAAACGTCGGCCGGCGGCATGGGCTGGGATTTCAATGCCGCCTACGTCCGCGGGCAAAACTCGTATTATACGGGCTTCGAATACGACGGCATTCCGGTCAACCGTGCTTTCGACAATTACAACTCGTCGACTGAATCGAGCGTCGGGTTGCAAGAGCTGCAAGTCTACACCGGTGGCGGGCCTTCATCGGTCGCATCGGCCGGCACGGCCGGCTTCATCAATCAGGTGATCAAGACCGGCACCTTCCCGGGTTATGGTACGGGGAGTTTCGGGGTCTCGACTCCGGGCTTTTACAATCAGGGAGCGATTGAGATCGCCGGTTCGACGCCGAACCGCGAGTTTAGCTACTACATTGGGCTGCTCGGCTACAACCAAGATTATCGTTCAATTGATGTGAACAACGGGGCCAATTTGTCGGAGCCGGGCGGCATCTACTCGGGGGCGACGACCGGCAACGGGATCGGCTACATCTGCACGACGCCGGATTGCCAAGGCGTCAAGCCCTCGTGCCCACTCCTCGCAGGGCCTTCGAACGTGGGATTCGGCTCCAATAACTTCCCAACGGGCGCAGGCTGCTGGCAGTATTACAGCGGCATCACCAACGGTGCTGCCCCGCAGTCGATCTCCGATCGCGAGAACGTGATCAACCTGCATTGGGGCATCGCGAAGCATAACGGTCTTCGCGACGACATACAGGCAATGTGGAGCGGATCGGCGCTCAACAACTACTTCTATCAATCGCCCAACGACGTTGGCCCGGGCTTCAATCAATTCTCGTGGGCGCTCTTCCAGCAACCGTATGCGGCGCCAACGTGCGGCATGCAAACCATCGCCGCATGGGCCGGCCTTCAGGCCAACGCCTGCAGCCCGAGTAAGGCGGGAGCGTACCTGCCGTACGCCGACAGTGTCGCCTACGATTTGCCTTTTGGTACGCCGGTCGCGCGAAGCGCGACGTCGTTTACTCGCCCCGGGATCTACGCCGCGCCGGATACGCCCGCGCACGCCTTCGACGGGCCGATTCCGCTCTTTGACAACAACATCAGCGTCATGTCGAACGACACCGGCATCACGAAGTTGCAGTACACCTACGCCCTCAGTCAATCGGCGTATCTGCGAGCCTACGGCTACACGATGTACTCCGACTGGGAGCAAGTCGCGCCGGTCTTCGGCGCAACCGTTGAGAGCACGCCGACTACGCCGGTAGGCCAATATCTGCTCTACACTCATACCGCCGGCGGCGCGGTCAGCTTCGACGATCAAATCAACGACCAGAATCTCGTCAACCTCGACGCAAATTATACGTCGGCCGGCGTGACGCGCTTCAATAACTCATCGGCGTATTCGGGGTGCCTCAGCGCAACTGGTTGCTCGCCGATCGGTTACATGTCGCTCTCCGGCGGAAAGGCCACCTGCTTCGATCCGACGGCTGGAACGCCCCAGCCGTGCATCCTCGGCACCAACGGGTCGAACAACAACTACTACAACACGAATCTCAAGGGCTCGGGCTTTAACTGCGCGGTCAAACAGAACTCGCAGTGCTTTGTCACCCCGACGTGGGTCAGCAACGCTCAGGCCGGTCCGACCGGGTTCGGACATCCCGGCGCGACCTGGAATTCGCTCTGGGACGGTAACGCCACCGGCTCGCTCAATACGGTTGGGCCGCGCTTCACCAACGCGTCGCTGAGCGATCAGTTCCGACCCAACGACAAGGTCCTGTTCAATGCGTCGATCCGGTTCGACAACTTCACCTACGAGCTGCCGCAGTCGGCAGACGCTGCCACCAACTTTTATGCGGGAATGACCGCGAACTTCACCTGCGTCTTGGCCGCCACCAATGAGGTACTGACGCAAGCATTGCCTCCGGGCGTGCCGCCGCCGGCGCAAGCGCAGTTCGTTAACGGCAACTGCAATCAAGCCGCAGCAGCGCTCCATCCCAGCGGGCCGCATACCGGCTGGGTCCATCCCAACGGCACCGTTCAGAACGGCGTCACCGCGCCGAGCTTCACGTCAACTTCGCCAAGCTCGTACGCGCTCAACTACTGGGAGCCGCGCTTCTCGGCTACCTATACCTTGAACCCCGACACCGTCGTGCGCGCTTCGGCGGGACGCTTCACGCAACCGCCGATCTCGGCCTCGGTGCAGTACCTCAGCGCAACCGGTGACGACCGCTCGGTTTGGAACAACACGATGGGCTTGGGTTTCTACTCACCCTTCCATCCGATCCCGGGCATTTCATCGGCGCAGTATGATGCTTCGCTCGAGCACCACTTCAAGGGTACCGACGTTAGCTTCAAGATCACGCCGTTTTACACGTGGGTCAATCAGTGGCAGCAGCAGACGTTTATCGGCGCCGGCTTCGTGACTCAGGTTCCCGTCGGCGTCAACCGTAACTACGGTGCGGAGTTCCAGCTCAACAAGGGCGATTTCAATCGCAGTGGCTGGTCGGGGCAGCTTGCCTTTACCTACACCAACTCGAAGGTGCAGTTCCAGAACCAGTCGCTGAGCACCGGCGGCGTCATCCCCAACACGACGATCGCGCTCAATCAAGCGATCGCGCAGTATAATGATCTGACCAAAGCCGGCGGCGGCAGCGCGTGCTACCGCGCAGGCAAGCCGGTGTCGTGCAACGCGGGGCCGATCACGATCAGCGGCTCGACCTTCGACACGGTCGCAAACCCCTACTACAATAAGCCCGCGCAAGGCGAGCTCGATCCCAACGGCTGGTACAACCCATACACGACGGCCATCGCGCCGAACCTCTTCGGCAACTCTGGCAGCTATATCTCACCGCTCGTCTCGTCGTTGCTCGTCAACTACCGTCACGACAAGCTGGCGGTCACGCCGAGCCTCGTCTTCCAGTCCGGCGCGTACTATGGCGGTCCGCTCGACATCACGGGCTACGATCCGCGCACTTGCCAGTTGAACTCGCTCGGCTCGGGGATCACCAAGCTCTCGCCGAAGACCAACCCGCTGCAGTGCAACTACCTTACGACCAACGCACTCGGGCTCGGTACGTTCGGTTTCCTCTACATCCCCGACCCACAGACCGGGTTCTTCTCCGCGATGGGTTCTTTCCAGAATCCCGACCTGATCGTCGGCAACCTGCAAGTCTCCTACGATATTAATCCCAAGGTCCGCTTGACGCTCGTCGGGGCGAATCTCTTCCACACGTGCTTCGGCGGATCTTCAGAACCGTGGACGACTGCGAACCCACCGGGTCCGAACGTCTGCGGGTACACACCCGCCGGTGGCCCGCTCAACACCGGCATCTATCCCAGCAACTTCTACAATGGCACGAGCATGAACGACCTCGCGGCGAACAAGGTTCGTCCGCTCTACACGCAGAGCTACTACCCATCCACCACAAACAACAACGCGATCGGCGCCGCTCCACCGCCGTTCAGCATCTTCTTCACCGCGCAAGTGAAGATCTGACCGTACCACAATGTTGGCGGCCGTCACGGCGGCCGCCAACGCCACCCCACGTTGTCACCTGAGCGGAGCCACACGCTTGTCACCCTGAGCGGAGCCGCGCAGCGGCGTAGTCGAAGGGCGAAGGGCGCGTAGTCGAAGGACCGCGCGATTTCTCTTACAATTGAACACCAAAGCAGTTTGCCTTTGTAGGCTCTGGATTTAACCGTCCTTCGACTACGCCTGTCCTGAGCGAGCGCAGCGAGTCGAAGGGCTCAGGATGACAGCCTCAGTGCGTCAGCTTCGGGGTTTCGAGTTTTGCGCGAGCTTCGCTTCCGGCATATTGTTGCGTCAGCGCTAAAAGTCACTATTCGGGGTGTTCGGGGGGGACGATTAGGACGGGAGCGGGAGCGCGGCGAGCGACGCCTTCGGCCACGCTGCCGAGAATGGCGCGACGAAAGCCGGTGCGGCCATGCGTCCCCATCACGATGAACGCCGGCTCGAGCTCGCCGGC
>DATHOO010000227.1:0-3099 GCA_035484815.1 Candidatus Acidiferrales bacterium | reverse complement strand
CGACGGAAGTTATCCAGCTCGGCTTCGGCTTCCGCGAACCAGGATCGCTCGCGCGCACCATACCAATCGCGGTCGAGGCGCTCGGCAGTCGAAAGCATTGTTCTCGCATGGCGCTGCGCGAGCAGCTGCTCTTCACCGCCTTCGACGAGCTTCTCGAGCGCATACTGGCGCGTCGCTTCGAGCAGATAGTAGCGCGCGTCGCCCCGCGCGAACTCCGCCACCACGAGCGACTGCGCGATGAGCGACGAGAGCAGATCGAGCACGTCGCCCGCGGGAAGCGACTCGTCGGCAGCGATCGCGGCAACGTTCTCGAGCGTGAAACCACCGGTGCAGATCGCGAGCCGCGCGAAGAGCACGCGCGCTTGTGACGAGAGCAGGGCGTAGCTCCAGTCGATGACCGCACGCATCGTTTCATGCCGCGGCAGCGACGCGTGGCCACCGGTCAGCAACTCGAAGAGATCGCCGAGGCGGCCGGCGATCTGCCAGGGTGAGAGCACCGGCGCTCGCGCCGCAGCCAGCTCCAAGGCAAGCGGCAGTCCATCCAGCCGGCGGCAGATCTCAACCACTGGTTCCACGTTCTCGGCCGTTATCGCAAAGCGCGCGTCGGCGGCGCGCACGCGATCGGCAAAGAGCTCCACCGATCCGTACGTCATCGCTTCTTCGGGCGAGGTTACGTCGTGACGCGGCACGGCGAGCGGCGGAATCCGATAGATGCGTTCGCCGGCGATGCTCAACCCTTCGCGGCTCGTAACGAGCAGCGCGACGCTTGGACAGTCGCGCAATAACGAGCCGATGACCCGCCGCGCCTGCGCGATCACGTGCTCGCAGTTATCGAAGATGAGCAAGCACTTCTTCTGCCCGAGGTAGTTCAGCAACGTTGCCAGCAATGGCCGCTGCGGCGACTCTTGCACGCGCAGCACCCCGGCGAGCGTGTGTTCCACCAACATCGGATCGTTGAGCGGAGCCAGCTCGACGAACCACACGCCGTCGGGGAAGCCGCGTCGCAGCTGCGTCGCGACCTCGACGGCGACCCGCGTCTTTCCCACGCCGCCGGCACCGACGATGCTAGTTAACGGCGCGGTCGTGACGAGCTCGGCGATTTCGCGCACGACCTCGTCACGACCCAAGAACGACGTCAGCTGGCGCGGGAGATTGTGCTCGGGTTCGGGCTCCGGCTCGACGAGGCGCGTTCCGCGCGCGCGGCGCGCCGAGAGCTCGAGCGCTGCGCGTGCATCAGCGGGCAACTCGAGCGCATCGGCGATGCGTTCGAGCGTCTTGCGATAGGGTGCTTTGCGATAGCTGCGTTCGAGCGCGCTGACGGCTTGCACGCTCACCAGCGCGCGATCGGCCAACTCTTGCTGCGAAAGGCCTGCTCTTACCCGAAAGGTTTTGAGCAGCGCAGCGAGCTCCATCGTCGCAGCGCCGTCGTCCATTGAACCGCCCGGCGCTAAGGGCCGCTAATCCCCGGGAGCGGGCGCGATCCCATACGGGGCGGCGCCGTACGCCTGAAACGATTCACTGCACGGTTTTTTGCCTTTGCCTTGGCCTTTGCCTTTGCACTTGGGATTTACGGCATAGATGAAGCCGGTCGCGTCCGCCAACCAGAGATACTTCGTCTTGTGGTCGAAGTTGATATTCATCGGCTGGCCTGTGCTGTCGTTAAAGAGATTGCTGCAGTTCGACGTTCCTTGGCACGCATAAAGTCCGGCCGGAGTCTTGCTCGTGCTGTTGATCTCATCTACGTAATAGAGATCGTCCCTCTGATCGAAGACGATGCCGCCGATCTTCGGGATCCCCGAGAGGATCAGGCTGCCGCTTCCGATGCAACCGGTGAACTCCACGACCGATCCGGTTCCTCCCTGATTCGGGTCGTTGAAGGCCCAGTAGCAGTCGCCTCGATGCGAGATCGCGATGCCCTCACCTTGGATCGGATCACTCCCGTAGGTGAGGATGCGCGACGGTTCGGTCTGACGATTCAAATAGATGCTGACGCTGCCGGCGCCACCGCTGGTTGACGACTGATTGGAAAGGGCGACAAGGCGGCGGCTCGAAGTCGCCGCGACGTTATCCGGAAACCATCCGTAGTCGTCGAGCGTGCCGACTGGTCCGGTCGGCCCGTGGTTGGTCGACTGATAAATTAGAGCGTTCGCATGGCCGCCGTTAGCGACGTACCAGTAACCGTCCGGCGTCGCATACGTCCCCGATGGAGCGGAAAGCCCCATGTAGATCATGCCGTAGGGAGTGAGCGTCAAACCTTGACGCTGATAGATCTCGGCATCGTTGCCGTAGAGCTGCACCGTGTACATCCACGACGTGTGAAGCGGCGCCGTCGTGCGCAGCGATCCGGGATTCGTAACCAGCTGTGCAGCGGAAACTTGCGGCGCGGCGCTAGTGGCCGAGCCGTTGGCACAACCGCTAAGCAACGCAATCGAGGCGAAAGCGCAAAATGAGAATCGGGCGGCGATGTTAAGCGGCATGGCTCGACTTTCTTCCAATTACGTAGCGACTCTCCTTGAGGTAAGCGCCCGCCCCGCAGCTGTCGAGACCGTAAGACAGCTGCGAGGCGGGGCGGGGGTGCGAAGCTCCGGGAAGAGATCAAATTCGTGATGCTGAGTCGTTTCCAGCCTGTTTTCTTGCCATACTCAAAGCTGAGGAATCGAACTCGGCAGTGAGGAACCGTCGTCGGCCCGGCAGGTGCTATCTAGTTTCGCCCCTTTGATGCGCACCAAGAGCGTGCAGCGCTCTCGTTTTGATACGCAGGTGCATCGTAGCATCTGAGCTACGCTTGGGCATCATTCAGTCGCTACTGTGTCAGCAACTGTAGGGGAAAGTGTGTGGGCAACCGGGCGGACGTTACGGAGTGGCGCTTCGCCAATGCGTCCGAACGACGCCAGGCATGGCCAGCAATTGGGTTGTCAGCTTTTCGATGCTTGCGTCGACCGGTTTCTGCGCAAATATTTCGGCACGCAGTTCGATGCGGTCGTCGTCGGCATGATGCCGTGTCAACGCCATCAGACTCAAGGGCGATTCGCTAATCGCCTCGAGAAGCGCCGTGCCCACGCCAGGCTGGCTCTCTGCGTCGCAGGTGACTTCCAGCTT
>DATHOO010000226.1:0-5536 GCA_035484815.1 Candidatus Acidiferrales bacterium | reverse complement strand
GCGTGCTCGGATTGCTCGACGGCGCAGCATGGCTCGCAAAACGACAGATACGCTTTAAGCCGTTTGCCACCGGCTCCGGATCGCTCTTCGCGCCGTTCTTCGACTTCGTCGCCGCCGGTGACGAGGCGGCCGTGCGCGACGGCATCGAGAAGTTGATCGGCGCCGGGACCGAAGCGATCGCGGCGACCCAGAGTTTCGGCGTCGATCGGCCCGAATCGGAAACGCGGGCAGTCGATTATGCGCGCGGTCGCGGCCTGGATGCCACCAGCGGTCACGACGTCAGCACGGCCTACGGCCTGCGCGCTCGCACGCGAACGGCCGCCCTCAATGCAGCAATCCTTCCGCGAATGGTCCGCACGGCGACGGTGACGGCCGCGGCCGTCGCGCGCGCAGCGATTCCCGCGCCGCTGATGGTGATGCGCAGCGACGGCGGCGTCATGGACGTGCGCGAGGTCGAGCGGCGCCCGATTTTAACGATGCTTTCGGGGCCTGCCGCCGGCATTGCCGGTGCGCTGCTCTACGAACGTTTGAGCGATGGGATCTTCGTGGAGGTCGGCGGCACGAGCTCGGATTGTTCGGCGATCCGCGCTGGGCATCCGCAGATGCAGCCGGCGACGATCGGCGGCCATCGCACCATGCTGCGCACGCTCGACGTCCGGACGCTTGGCATTGGCGGCGGGAGCATGCTGCGAATCGGCGAGCGCGAGATTCGCGACGTCGGCCCTCGCAGCGCGCACATTGCGGGTTGCACGTACGCCGCGTTTGTGACGCCGGACTTACTCGAAGGCGCGCGCTTTGAGTTAATCGCGCCGGCACCGCGGGACCGTCCGGAGTATGCAGTGCTCGTTGCCCGCGATGGAACCCGCATCGCCCCGACGGCGACCTGTGCGGCGAACCTTCTCGGTACGATACCTGAAGGCGCCTTTGCGCGTGGCAACGCCGAGTCGGCGCGAAAAGCGTTTGAGCTGATCGCGCGGGAGCTCGGCGGCGACGCGATCTCACTCGCGCACAACGTGCTCGCGATTGCCGCAGGCAAGCTCGAGCACGCGATCGATCGATTGATCGCCGACTACGCGCTCGACCGCGACGCGGTCATCATCGTCGGCGGAGGCGGCGGCGCGGGAGCGCTGATACCTTCCGTGGCCGGCACGATGGGGTTACCCTATCGCATCGCGCGCGATGCCGAGGTCATCGCGCCGATCGGTGTCGCGCTCGCGCTCGTGCGCGACGTCGTCGAGCGCACGATTTTCTCGCCGTCGCCCGAAGAGATCGCACGCGTCCGCCGCGAGGCCACCGATCGCGTTGTTGCGGCCGGCGCTGCGCCCGATCGCGTCGAGGTCGAGTTGGAGATCGACACGCAGCGCAACCGGGTTCGCGCAACGGCTTCGGGTGCAACGGCGCTCGTCGAATCGGCGACGGCCACGGTGTGTGATCCGGCAGAGCGACGCGCGGTCGCGGCCCAATCGATGCGTTGTGATCCCGGCGCTTTGGAAGCGGTCGAACTGACGGCGGCGCTGACCGCCTACCGGTACCGGCGAGCGGTACGCGTGATCGACGATGGCGGCGTCATCCGCCTGGCGTTAAACGATCCAGCGATCGTGCAGACGAGCGTGCGCGAACTCGAAACGCGCACCCGCGACGAGGTCGAGCGCGCGACGCAGTTCGGCGACATCGGGCGCGCACTGCCGGCGCTCTATCTGCTGCGCGGCGCGCGTGTCGCCGCCTACGAAGGGCTCACTTCCGCCGATCAAGCCGCCGCGCTCGTCGCCGAAGAAACAGGCGGCTGCGCTCCCGACGAGCCAGTTGCGCTGCTTATCGTTCGCCGCTCGGCGTAGCCCCTGTCACCCTGAGCGGAGTCGAAGAATTAATTCACGCGTGGTTGCGCGACGGCGAGGCCTTCGGTCTGTTCGAGCGCGACGGTGCTCTTTCGGCGGCCGTAGGAGAAATAGAAGATGAGTCCTGCGCTAAACCAGATCAAGAAGCCCAACCATACCAGGGGAAAGAAGCCCCAAACGAGCGGGTTACCAACTCGCAGGAAGTAGATCAAGAAGACCGCCGCAACCGCCGAGAGCGTCGGAATGACGTACGGACCGAAGGGAACCGTGAACGTCCCCTGCCTTTCGGGATGGCGCTTGCGCAGCGCCGGCACTGCAATCGAGACGAGCACGAATGCGGCGAGCGTTCCCATATTCGTGAGCGATCCCAGAATGCTGATGGGGAAGAACGCGCCGGCGGCGGCGATCAGAATGCCGAAAACAATCTGCGAGATCCAGGGCGTCCGCCACGCGGAGTGCAGCGTAACGAAGAGCGGTGGAATGAGTCCATCGCGTGACATCGCGTAGAAAATTCGCGTTTGTCCGTACATCATGACCAGCAGCACCGTCGTCAAACCGGCGATCGCGCCAAATGCGATGATCACGCCGGCCCAGGCCAAGCCCACGCTGTCGACCGCGAAGGAAACCGGGAAGTTGACGTTGAGCGTATAGAACGGCACCATGCCATTGAGGATTGCGACGACGACGATATAGAGAACCGTGCAGATCACGAGACTCCCGATGATGCCGATCGGCAAATCGCGAGACGGATTCTTGGCCTCCTCCGCCGCTGTCGAGACTGCGTCAAAGCCGATATACGCGAAGAAGATGAACGCCGCGCCGCCAAACATGCCCGCCAACCCGAATGGGAAATAGCCCCCGGCATGGGTCAGTGCGCCCGGAGGCAAATGGTAGTTCGCCGCGTTGATGTGTTGCACGCCAACGGCGATGAAGAAGAGCACTACGGCGAGCTTGATTGCGACGATAACGGTGTTGACGCTTCCGGATTCTTTCGTTCCCCGTACGAGTAATGCCGTAATCAAGAAGATAATGGCTGCGGCCGGTAGATTCGCAATGCCCGGCGTCGCGTCCCAGTGGCTATGTTGCCATGCCTGCGGAATGTTCCACCCGAAGAGCGTGTGCAGAATGAAGGTGAAGTAACCGGACCAGCCGACGCTCACGGTTGCCGCGCCGAGCGCGTACTCCAATACCAGCCCCCAGCCGACGATCCATGCGAGGAATTCGCCCATCGTTGCATACGTATAGGTGTACGCGCTCCCGGAGATCGGAATCTTACTCGAAACTTCGGCGTAACAGAGCGCGGCGAGTGCGCTCACGATGCCGGCGACGACGAATGACAGCGTGAGCGACGGGCCGGCGCGCGTCGCCGAAGCGACTCCCGTTAACACGAAGATGCCGGTGCCGATAATTGCGCCGATGCCCATTGCCGTCAGTGCCCATGGGCCGAGCGAACGCTTCAGGCCGTGCTTCTCGTCGCTTCCCTCCGCTAGGATCCGCGAGAGTGGTTTTATTCGTTGCATCAACATGTTAAAAACCTAACGCAAGAAGCGGATCGCGAAGGGGTAGGTATACGGCCGCCCTTCGCTCGCGGCGACCGTTCCGAGGATGATGAAGACGAGCGTCGCCAACACCACGATGAGCCCACCGAGCCCGAACGCAACCCAAAGAGCGGCAAAGCTAAACGGCGCCGTATAGCTGGACGATTGGTTCATCGGGACCAGAAGTCCGAACGTAATCGCGATCCCGACGATCGTGGCGACGATCAATACCACCGAAACCGTGATCTGATAGTTGAGCGACGCTCGGGAGTGTTCGCCGATAAACTCCGATTCGTGACCTTTGGCGAGGTAGACGACGAGCGGTCCGAGTATGTGACCGAAGGGTAGTCCGGCAAGACCGACGAGCGCACTTAAATGCGCCGCCATTGCCCAATTTCGTTCTTGGGCGGAGAGCTGCGTCTGCATGGCGGGTTATTTGTGGGCACGCGGAAATGGCCTGCATGCCCGATTTCGACGTGCAGGTCGTCGGCGGCGGCAACGCCGGTTGCGCCGCGGCGATTGCCGCAGCGCGTCACGGCGCACGAACGCTCCTGGTCGAACGCTACGGCTTTCTCGGCGGGACGGCGACGGCGGCGATGGTTGGGCCGTGGATGACCTTTCACTCCGGCAGCGAGCGAATCGTCGGCGGTATCGCTGAAGAGATGGTCGAGCGCTTGATGCATAAGGGCGCATCCCCCGGGCACATCCACGATTCGTCGGATTACGTTTCGACGATCACGCCATTCGATCCCGAAGTGCACAAAGCGCTGCTCTTCGAGATGATGGGCGAGGCGGGCGTGACGCTGCTGCTGCACGCGTATTTTCTCGCCGCCGAGCTCGACGGCGCAACGCTAACGGGCGCGAGCTTTGCGACGATCGGCGGTACGCGCACGCGCACCGCGACGGTTACGATTGATGCAACCGCCGACGCGTTGGTGGCGGCGTCGGCTGGCGTGCCGACGCAGCAAGGCGATGAGCGGGGCCGCGTCCAGCCCGCGACGCTGATCTTTCGTTTGAGTCACGTGGATCTCGAGAAGCTCGCGCAATACGTGCGCGAACATCCCGAGGAGATGCGCAGCTCGCTGCCCGCGCACGAGCGGACGCCGGAGAAGCTTACCGCTGTCGCGGGGCTTTACGAGCTCTGGCAGCGCGCGATTGCCGACGGTCTCGTCGACGTACCGCGCGAACTCGTCTCATTTTTCATCTCGCCGTATCCTGACGAAGTGACGGTCAATATGACGCGCGTCGTCAACGTCGATCCGCTCGACCCCGACGATCTCACGCGTGCCGAGGTCGAATCGCGCCTGCAGGCGATGCAGCTCTTCGAATTTTTCCGCCGGCGCGTGCCGGGTTTCGAAAACGCGCGAATTGCCGCGACTGGCACGCAAGTGGGCATTCGCGAGTCGCGCCGCATCGTCGGCCGTTACACGCTGACCCGCGATGACGTCCTGCAAGCGCGCAAATTCGATGACGCGGTCGCGCGCAGCGCCTATCCGATCGACCTCCACAACCCGCATGGCAGCGGAACGATCACCGAGCGGCTCGCGCCGGGCGAGAGCTATGAGATTCCCTACCGCGCGCTCGTGCCGCTCAATCGCGAACAACTGCTCGTTGCAGGGCGGTGCATCTCGACCACGCACGAGGCGCTGGCCTCGACGCGTCTTACGCCGACCGTCATGACCCTTGGTCAGGCCGCGGGTACGGCCGCGGCGCTCGCATGCGCGGGCGGTGTGAATGTCGGCGACGTCGACGCGCGCGCGTTGCGCTCGCAGCTCGTCGCCGATGGGGTTCTGCTGTGAGCTTTGCACTGGCACGCGCCGCCGCCTACGGCATTGCCGTGCGTTTTGCCGATCTGGGCGATTGGGGCGAGAGCGAGCTGCGTTCGGAATACGATGCCGCGGTGCCGGAGATTCGGCTGAATATCCGCGTGGCCGCAAAACTCGCGACGCACGAGCTTGGTGAGTTCGTTGCGCTTGCCGTCGGTCACGAGCTCTACCATCATCGCGAACGAATCGGCGAGGTTCCAGTGCTGGGCGATCGCGCAGCGCGCGAATCGGCGGCGGCGGCGTTCGCGCGCGTGCTACTGGAACGGCCGGCGTGAGCTTGGTGGCAGGGATCGATGGCGGCCAGAGCTCGACGATCGCGGTGATCGGCGACGAGCGC
>DATHOO010000225.1:0-3049 GCA_035484815.1 Candidatus Acidiferrales bacterium | reverse complement strand
GGGAGCTACGAAGCTTTCGCGGGGGTGCCTAACGCGATGGCGATCTCGATCACGTCCTCTTCGTTGAGTGAGAGGCGGCGCATCGCGGCTTCGTAGAGCTCGATCGTCTCTTCGCTTTTGCTCGACGCGGCGCGCTCTTCGCGCAGGCGTTTCACTTCGTCGGTGACCCGATGCGCGAGCTCGGGCGTCGGCTCGACGCCTGCGCGCGCGAGCCGATCGCGCTGACGCCGCAGCGTGTCCTCCACGAGTGCGGCGCCGGTGTGCTTGCCGAAGACCCAGCTCGTGCCGCCGCCGACGAGCTCGGCGGGGACGGCCTCGTACATGCGGCGGTCGATGAGCATCGCCTGGGTGTGGATACCCGACTCGTGCGCGAAGACTTTCGCGCCGACGATCGGCTCGTGCTGCTGCATCGGAATGCCGCTCACCCGCTCCATAAATCGCGCTAGTTCGCGCAGCTTCTCGTATTTGAAGCCTGGGAGCTCGATGCCGTAGAGCACGCGTAAGGCGACGACGAACTCATGCAGTTTCACATTGCCGGCGCGCTCGCCGTAGCCATTCGCCGTTACTGAGATCACCTTAAACCCGCACGACGTTGCCGTGATGGCGTTGATCGTACCCAACCCGTAGTCGTTGTGCAGGTGCGCGACGATCGGCAACCCTTCCGGCAGCGCTTCGACGATTCGCGAGCAGTACCAGCGCGTCGCTTCGGGCGTCAGCGTGCCGACCGTATCGGGCCACGCCGGGCGAGTTCCCCCGGCGGCTAAACCGGCTTTGAAATATTCGATGAAGTAATCCACATCGCCGCGGCTGCCGTCTTCCGCGCCGAACTCGATGCGCTCGATCCCGCAAGCGCGCGCGTGCGCAATAGCATCGCACTGCAGCCGAATATTCGCCGCGCGATAGAACGAGAGCGGCAGGTCGAGCCAGTCGCTCTCGTCGCGCCCTTCGTAACGCAGCAGCATCTTGCCGATTTTATATTTCAGGTGCAGATCGCTGCCGCTGGTAAAAATGAAGAAGGTTACCTCGCGTGGATCGACGCCGACGTCACGCAGCGTCTTCACGGTTACGTCGATGTCGTTGCGATTGCTGCGACACATCACCACGATCTCGACGTCGCCCAGCTCGCCGCGATGCTTTGCCTCCATCACGAGTTGCAGCGTTCGCCGGTCGCCCACCGATGCTGCCGGAAACCCGACGCTCATGATGTGAACCCCAACGCTCGCGAGCATTCGCGCGATCTCCAGCTTTTGCGCCGGCGTATAGCAGACGCCGGGCATCTGCTCGCCGTCACGCAGCGTTTCGTCGTAAATGCGGATTTCCGAGGATTCGGGGAAGCCGACCTCGCCGGTAAACTCTTTGGGATCGCGGATGAGGCGCTCGATCGGTTCGCGGAGCATCTTCAAACGTTCTACGGCCGCGCGGCTATTTCATCGTTGCGGCGCATCCCCTTCGTGCTCGCCGAAGCGTAGCTCGGCCGTGTCGCGCGGAAAGATCAGCTCGAGCGTCCAGTCGAACGCGACGCGAACCTTGCGATCGAGACCGGGAAGGCGCAGCAAGTAGTAGGTTCGCCAAAAGAACCAAGCGATAAAGCCGGTGATGACGTGCGCACCCGGAAGCTCGGCGACGGCTTTGCGGCCGCCCAACGCCGCCATCATGCCGAGTGCTCGATATCGAAACGGCTTCGTCGGTTGGCCGCGCAGGACGGCGACGATGTTGTCGGCAAGGTGCGGTCCTTCGCGAATCGCATGCTGCGCCGTCATTGGGTAGACGCCGCCTTCCAACTCGTCGGGAATCGCGGCGCAGTCGCCGAGTGCCCAGACGCCGTCGGCGCTGGGAACGCGCATGTCGGAACGGGTTTCGATCGCGCCGCGCTTGGTTTTCGGCAGGTCGACTCGTGCGATCGTCGGAGATGGTTTAACGCCGGCGCTCCAAACGATCGTTTCTGTTTCGATGCGGCGGCCGCTCTGCAATGTCAACCCACGATCGTCCGCGCCGGTCACCCCGTCGCCGGTCAGCACCTCGATGCCGCGCCGTTCGAGGATCCGTCGCGAATACTCGCCCATCTTCGCCGGAAGCCCGGCGAGCAGCGTCGGTCCCGCCTCGACCAGAACGACGTGCAGCCGTTTGGCATTCAACCTCCGGTAGAAGCACAGAACATCGCGGAGCATCTCGGTGACTTCCCCGGCGGTTTCGACGCCCGTAAAGCCGCCACCAACGACGACGATCGTCAGCAGACGATCGCGCCGCGCGTCGTCGTCGATCGTGTCGGCGAGTTCGAGCAGCCAGACCAAATGATTGCGCAAGGCATCGGCATCTTCGAGCGTTTTGAGCGCCCAGGTATGTTCGGCGATGCCGGGGAGTCCGAAATCTGACGTCGACGAGCCGAGCGCCAGCACGACGTGATCGTAGGGTTGAACGACCGTTCGACCGGTGAGAACGTGGTGATAGGTGACCTTTTTGCCGTGCACGTCGATTGCGTCAACGTCGGCAAGGACGAAACGCGTGCGGTGCACCTGGGCTCGAATTGGCGTCACGATGTGCCGCACCTCGAGCTCGCCGGATGTGACCTCGGGAAGCATCGGCGTAAAGAGCGAGTAGTTATTGCGGCTGAGCAGCACGATCTCTGCTTCCGACGGGCGCAGTCGCCGCTCGAGCCGGCGGGCGACCGCAATCCCGGCAAAACCCCCGCCGACGATCACGATGACCGGCACGCGATGCGGTTGAAGAACCTGGCGTGACTTACCTTCCACCCCAACCGGGCGCCCCCGAGCCGGAAACGCCTAAAGTCGCGCAGCGGCGCCGTACCGGCATCGGCGCGCTCCTCGCCGCAATCGCTCTCGTCGCCCGCGGCCTTGGCGTGGTCCAGATTATGGCGGCAACGGTTGCTCTGGCGACGCTCACCGCCATTGGGCAAGCCGTCGCCATGCGCTCCATCGCCGGCAGGATTACGCTGCTGCCCTCACTTCATCGCGAGACGCTCACAACGCTCGCGAGCTTTGGCTGCTTCAGTTGGCTGCAGGCCATCTCCGCTGCAGTCTTCGGCCAGGCC
>DATHOO010000224.1:0-9079 GCA_035484815.1 Candidatus Acidiferrales bacterium | reverse complement strand
TTTCCGTGGGACAAGAAGTCCAGCAATATGTCCCCCAAAGTAGAGTCGCGCCCGAAACTTACAAAAGCTCCGCCGGACGGACGCAAAGAGCTAGGGCTACCAACAAGAATCGTGCCAGAGGGCTGCGATGCGCCTTCTTCCTGGTTTTGTCCTTTGTCAACTGGCGTTTGGACACGTCAAATAAGGCGGCTATGAGCGACGGCAAGGATGCCGGCGGTCGGGTTTGAAACCACAGGCGCCGCCGCCGCGTCGTAGCTATCGTCAGCCAAGGCGGCTCGCTGCGAATCCGGGAGGTAAGAGATGCAACCAACTGCACTTTCAACGATGAAGGCGATCGTTGTGGACGAGTACGGTTCACCGAAAAATGCTCGGTTGACCGACGTCGATACTCCAAAAGTCAAAGACGGTTTTCTGCTCGTGAAGATGCACGCGGCGGCGGTAAACCCGTTCGACGTAAAGATCGTCACCGGCATGGTGAAGGATTGGGTACCCGTAGAGTTCCCGTACATTCCGGGAATGGATGGAGCCGGTGAGGTAGTCGACATCGGAGGGGACGTCCGGAATTGGCGCAAAGGCGACGCGGTACTCGCACAATTTCCTCGCGGCGCATTCGCGCAGTACGCGTTGATCTCGGCAAGTGACAAGAAGCTTGCGCGTAAACCATCAGCTTTGGATTTCGAACGAGCGGCCGCGATTCCAGAAGCGGGACTAACCGCGAACACGATGGTTCGAGCCGCTGACCTGAAGCCGGGTGAAACCGTGCTGATCATTGGCGCGACCGGCGGTCTGGGACTTTTCGCCACGCAGTTGGCCAAAGCCGAAGGCGTGCGCGTGGTTGCGACCGGAAAGGCGGAAGACGAGCAGTATCTGCGCCAGCTCGGCGCCGACGAGATCATCGATTACGCCGGCGGTGACGTCATAACGCAGATGGTTCAACGCTACCCTAAAGGAATCGACGTGGTCTTGGATGTCATCAACATGGGGGAGGCGCTGCTTCGCGATGCCGAGGTGTTGCGAGATTCTGGCACGCTCGTTTCTTCGCTTGGCGGTCCGGGACAAGACGAGTTTAAGAAAAACGTGAGCGTTCATTACATTAAGCTGACGGCGCGAGACGGCGATTTGGAAGATCTCGCTCGTCGTGCCGCGGAAGGCAAACTGCGCGTTGAAATAGGATGCGCGTATGACCTGGCGCAGGCGCCGCAGGCACTGGCTGACATGATCGATCCCGCTAAGCACACGCGAGGGAAACTCGTAATACACATCCCGTAGTGAGGCGCGCGAGGTACGCCGCCGATGAGCGGCGCTAGGGGGATGCTCGAGCGGCGACGTTCAAACGAGCGAATGGGATGGAGGTGCGTGCAGATGTGCCGGAGCTGCATCGGAGACGTCTTCGGAATAGAGGCCTTGTATCGCTCGCAAATAACCCGCGGTGGCTTCCTTGCGGCCTCGGCCGCCGCGGGAATCGCAGCCGTAGGAATTCCGAGCCGAGAAGTGTCGGCGGCCGCCCAGCCGGCTACCATATTTTACGGCGGCCCCATCATAACGATGGACGACCGCTTCGGTAATGCCGAAGCGGTGGCGATCTCCGGCAACACGATCGTTGCCGCCGGAAGCGTGGACCATGTAACACGCGCTGCCGGCGCGGCTTCCCGCAAGGTGAACCTCGAGGGCCGAACGCTCATGCCGGGCCTGATCGATCCGCATCAGCACCCGATTCCGGGCGGCATCATGCTCACGCAGATGATGAACGTCGGCTACGACGCGTACAAGACCAAAGCCGACGTCCTCGCGGCGCTCAAAGCGAAGGCTGCGGGACTTGCCGCCGGTCAGTGGATCTATGCCGGGTACTACGACAACGTCTTGCAGGGCGGCTATCTTTCGATGGCTGACCTCGACGGCGTCTCGACGGAGCACCCGATCTTCGTCTATTACGTCAGCATGCATTCGGCAACCGGGAACTCGCCGGCGTTCAAGCTCGCCGGTGTCACGACGTCGACGGGAGAGCTGCCTGGCGGCGGACACTTCGGCAAGGATGCCGCCGGTGATCTCAACGGCATGATCTTCGAGCCGCCGGCGCTGGTGAAGTTCATGATTGGAATGCCGAAGCTCACGATGGAGCTTGTCTCCAGCTCGGTACAAAAGTTTCTCTATCAAAGCGCGGCCCTGGGAATTACGATGGTGCACGAAGCCGGGGCGTACGCGCCGACACCCAACGTATTGGACGGCTATAAGGCGGCGATGACCGAGTCCCCGGTGCGTTATAGCGTCAGCCCTGCGGTCGAATTTCTGGACGCGGCGAACCTGTTCGTCGCGTCGTACGGGAAGCCAGGCGCGAAAGCACTGGAGATTCCCGGCACGCTGCTGTCATTTTACGCGGTGAAAATCGTTTCTGACGGATCACCGCAGCAAGAGACGGCGTTTCAATCGGAGCCATATCTCAATAGCACGTCGACCGGCCTCCCGAACTACACTGCAAGCGAGCTCAAGGCGCTCGTGCTCAAAGTGAAGCAGAGTGGTTGGCCGGTATCGATCCACTGCAACGGTGATGCTTCGCTGCAACGCGCGCTCGACGCCATCGAGGCGGCGTATGGCTCGGCGCCGCCGCCCGAGGGCATCAACCGGATCGAGCATTGCACGCTTGCGAATCCCGATCAGATCGCCCGCATGAAACGACTCGGGGTGCAGCCGAGCCACCTCATGAACAACGTTTACTATTACGGCGCCGCCTACCGCGACCAGATCTTCGGACCGCTCCGTGCCGAGCGCTTCAATCCAGCCAACGATTTCCTTGCCTCGGGAGTTCCGTTCTCTATCCACAGTGACTCGCCGTGTTCACCGATCGCTCCGCTGCGCGAGATCGGAACCGCGGTAACCCGAATCTGCACGGCCGACGGCTCCGTGATCGGCGAGAATGAGCGCGTGCCGCTCGAAGCGGCGCTCAAGGCAATGACGACCGTCGCCGCCGCACAGTGCGGGCTCGGCGCCAAAGCCGGATCGCTCAGTCCGGGCAAGTACGCCGATTTAGTACTTCTCGAAAGCAATCCCCTTACAACCGACCCGGCCAAGCTGGGAGATATCAAGATCTCCGAAACGTGGGTAAATGGCAACAAGATCGTGGTCCCAGCCGGCTGAGGCGCTGTCACGCTACCGGACGCGTCGCATATGAAAACCTTAGCGCGCTCTACCATTACCATTAGTCTCGCCGCCGCATTGCTCGCGGGGTGTGGGGAATCGCAGCCACCGATCGGCGCGCCGGGCGGAATGCAGCAGACGCCGGTGGCATCGCAGGCGGTGCGCGCGGCCGAGGGTTCGGGGCCCTTCCTCTACGTCGGGGGCAACAGGGTGGCGATGTTTGCGTTGGGGAACTCCAAGCCACTCCACGTGACCAAGTCGAACCCCTATTCCTATGGCAATGGGCTCGCGCTCGATTTGCACGGTCACCTCTGCGTGTCGAGCGGAAACCTAAGTTATCAAGCGGTTTATGAGTACGATGCGCGAACCCTCAAGTTGCTGGGCGAGACGGATTTAGCCGGCTACTTCTCTGCTCTGGTGGCCGATCGCTACGGCTATCTCTACGCCTCATCGGTCTTCGGCATCCTGGTCTATGCTCCGGGGTGCACGCAGCGCGTGAACAACCTGCGCCACGGGGGCTCCGCACTCGTTTTCGATCGCTCGGGCAATCTCTATGCAAGCCTTGGCAACGCGGTTGGCGTTTACGAGCCAGAGCAACGCCGGGGGCACATGCGCTTCGTTCGCACGATACACCATGGCCTCCGAAGCCTTGTGAGCGCGCTGGCGATCGGACCGTCGGACGAGCTCTTCGTCGCGGACGAGGTCGGCAGGAAGGGCGGCTACGTCGCCGTTTTCGGGCCGGGCGGTTCGGAACCGGTGGAAAAGATCACCGAAGGCATCGAAACGCCCGAGCTGGTGGCGGTGGATTCAAAGGGGCGGCTCTACGTCGATAACTGTCCATACACGGCGTGCAATGTGGGCGGGCGATCCGGCTGGATCTCGGTGTACGCGCCGGGTAGCACGCAGCCGGCGCGGCGGGTGCGCGTCGAGCACGCGGTTGCACTCGCCATCGATCCTTCGGACAACCTATACGTCCTAAACAATTACAGGCGCAGCACGGTGCTCGTTTACAGCCCGGGCGCGGCGAAGTTGTTGCGAAAAATCACCGACAGCGTCAATTACTCCGCTGGCCTTCTCATCGGCTCGCCGTAACGCTTTGACTGTACAACTCCGCCTCTGCCGCACTGCACGGTCTGGCGACCGCGAGGCCGCGTTTCTAAGGGTTGCATTGACATAGAGCATGCATGTCTGGACTGGTCCCGCTGACGCGGATGCTCACGCGCCCAGCTGCAACTGCGCTGATGGGCGAGGGAGTCGCCCGGACAGGGTGCAAGAATAACCTATTGTGGAAAGCTTGGATCGAGTAACCCAGCAGCCCGAGGTCATGGGCGGCAGGGCATGCATACGCGGTATGAGAGTCACCGTCGGTATGATCGTCGGCATGATCGGCGTCGGCCACAGCGTTGAAGAAGTTCTTGCCGACTATCCGTACTTGGAGCGAGAGGACGTAATGCAAGCACTGCGATACGCCGCATGGCTTGCCGAAGAGCGGGAGATCGTGCTGCCGAGCGCATGAGGGTGCTCGTGGACCTGAACTTGTCCCCGCGTTGGATCGAGTGGCTTAGAGGTTCGGGATTCGAGGCAGAGCATTGGTCGACGCTCGGCGACCTCACAGCGAGCGACTCCGAAATAATGGAGTATGCGGCTGCACATGGATACGTGGTTCTATCGCACGATCTCGACTTTTCTTCGATTCTTGCGGCATCACGCGGAGCAAACCCAAGCGTGGTACAAATCCGAGCCGAAGATGTCAGCGTTAAGGCGATTGGTTCTCAGGTCGTTGCGGATTACGCGAGGCTCGAGAGGAGCTGAAGGCCGGCGCCCTGTTAACGGTCGATCTCGCTCGCGCGCGATTGCGTCTGCTGCCGTTTCGACGAGGCAGCTAGCCGACCGCCGCCCATTGCGACACGGGATCGGGACCTAAACGCAACTGCTCATCGTCTTTGGGCGAGTAGAGCCGCCGGTATGGCGGCGTGTTCAGGTGTCTGCATTTACTAGGTTGGGCGGACGCGGGCGTGCATCCATTGGGATCACAGGCCGAGCGCATCTGCGCTCTGCTCCCTTGGCCCTTCGACTACGCGCCCTTCGTCCTTCGACTACGCCGCTGCGCGGCTCCGCTCAGGATGACAAAGTGTGCGCGTCCTTCGACTGGCGCTACGCGCCGCAGTTTACCCTGAGCGAGCGCAGCGAGTCGAAGGGCTCAGGATGACAAAGTATGCTCGCTCAGGATGACGAGGTGTGGATCGCGATGGCTGAGGGGCCGTCGACGCCGGTGCGAATCGTTGGCCGCGACCGATCTCCATTCAGCTTATATGTTTTGACGGACGACGAATAACCGCCGTGCATACTCCCAAGGTAGATCTTTCCCTCGGCGTCCAGCGCTACGGCGCCGGGCGCACTCGGCCCGGTTCGGATCCGTTCGAGAGGCCCGGTCCCGTCGGCGCCGTACGTCGAGATCGCGCCCGCTCCGGTGCCGTCCGGTCCTCCCGGCGTTATATTGGCCACGTAAATAGTTCCATCCGCGCCGATCGCTACGCTCACAGGGTCGTGAAGCCCGCGGGTAATCGTCGGCGTCGTCGGGGTTCCATCCGGCAGGTAGGTCGTCACCGACCAGTGATGGCTTCCCGTGTCGTTGGTCACGTAGATCTTGCCGTTCGCATCTATGGCGATGCTGCTCGGATTGACACCGGTCTTGAAGGTCGGTTTCGTTGGTCTTCCATCCGGGCGATAGGTGCGTACGAAGCCGGGCGAGTCGTAGTGGGAACTGTTCAAAATGTAGATCTTGCCTTGCTGGTCGACTGCTACGGCCACCGGTGAGCGATAGCCGTCTTCTTTTATCTGGATGGTCGGAGTCGTTGGGGTTCCGTCCGGCTTAAAGGTCGTCAACGTTCCGGAACTGTTGCTCACTTCGAGGCTGTGGAAGTTTAGCGCGTAGATCTTTCCGTCGGGCCCGACGGCCATCCCGAATAGATAATCGGTGTCGCTGCTGCCGGTCTGGATCGTTGGCGTCGTCTGCGTTCCACTCGGTTCGTATGTCGTGATCGTGCCGTTACCGATATTCGCGACGTAAATCTTGAACGAGCGCGGTGCCTGCACCGCTCCGTATCCGGATACCGTTACGGGTGCGTTGCCGGCGTAGTAGCCGCCGCACCCCGTCAGAAATGCCACGGCGGTGCCGATGCTTAACGTGTAGCGGCTCAGTAGTTCGGCCATTTGCTGGTGCCTCCTCACCATATGCACTTGACACTATGCGGACTGCAAGGACAGCGCCACCGACAATCCGTACAGTTTGTCCAATATCCAGTGAGGACAGGACTGGGGTCACGAGCGTGAGTTTTGATTCCGACCCTCTCGCCTTTGGACGGTTACTGCGTCGCCACCGTCTTAAGCGTGGTCTGTCTCAAGAAGCACTCGCGGAGCGAGCTTCCCTAAGTGCCGACGGCGTCGGCATGCTCGAGCGCGGGGTTCGGCGTAAGCCCTACGAGCAAACGGTCGATAGCTTAGCGCGGGCGCTGAAACTCCGCAAGCACGATCGCGCAACGTTTTTGTCGGTGGCTCGGAGCTGCAAACGCTCCCACCCAAGCCGGCATCTTGCGCGCCTTCCGGTTCCGACGCCGCTAACACCGCTCATCGGGAGGGAATTTGATATCGCGGAGATTCAGGAGTGGCTGCGAGTACGAGGGCCTCGGCTCGTTACGATTACCGGCCCGGGGGGCGTCGGAAAAACGCGGCTCGCACTGGCTCTCGCCCACGATTTGCGCGCGTCATTCGACGGTGAAGTCGCGTTCATTAGTCTCGCGTCGCTTCACGATCCAGCAAACATCGTGGCTACGATCCTGGGCTCTCTTGACCGAAAAGATGATGGATCGCCGGCATCTCTCGCCTTGCTCTGTGGGCTCGTAGGCAAGCGCCGCGCGCTTTTCGTAATCGACAATATCGAACACGTTCTCGCGGGAGTTGCGGCAATTAGCGACTTCCTCGAGCGCTGTCCCGAAGTTGTCGTGCTAGCCACTAGCCGCGAGGCATTGCGTTTGCACGGTGAGCATGAATTGGCACTTCAACCGCTCGGCATTCGCTCTGCAGTCGAGCTGTTTTTTGACCGAGCTCGTACCTCAGGCCAGCATCTGTCGCGCGAGGATGAAGAAGCGGCCGTCATCGAGATCTGTACGCGGCTTGACTGTCTGCCGCTGGCTATTGAGCTTGCGGCAGTGCGGCTCCGTTGGGAATCCGTTCAAACGCTGCTTGCGGAAATCGGGTCGCCCCTCTCCGCGCTGGTCTTCGGAGCGCGTAGTGCGCCGGCGCGCCAGCGGACGATGCGCGCCACGATTGATTGGAGCTACCACTTACTGAGCGAGCAGGAGCGCACGACCTTATGCATTTGCGCCATGTTTGCGGGCGTCGGCTCGATGGAAGCGGTGCGTGCAGTCGCCGCTGCAGGCGGTGCGGGGAACACCGACAGTGCGATGATGGCGCTTGCTGATAAACACCTGTTGCGCTTGTCGAAGTCACACCCCTCGGAAGGGCGTTTTGAAATGCTCGAAGTAATCCGTGAATACGGACGCGAGCGTTTCGATTCGTTTTCGTATGCTCGCGCTTGTGAACGTGCATTCGTCGCCTATTACGCCGAACTCGTTTGGCGCAGCACCCGCAGCGGAGGCTCCGTCGGGTCGGACCGCTGGATCGATTTTGTTTCCGGCGAATATATGAATATCTGCGCCGCGCTTCGTTGGTCGGTCACGCACGATCGTTTCCTCGGGCTGCGGATCGCGCTCGCACTTCCCGGCTTCTGGAAGCGCAAGGGACTGTTTGCCGAGGCACGAGTTTGGCTGGAAACGCTCGCAGAGCCGTTGGATGAGACGATCGAGCGTGAGGGTCCGCTCGATGGATGGCGTGCGGTCACGGCGCTCGGCCTTTCTTACCACTGGACCGGTGATAACGCTCGCGCCTGCGCACTTCACCGGCAGGCGCTCGCAATGGCCAGTTCGCTGAGCGATTCGGGCCTGATTTCGAAAAGTCTTAACAATCTCGGCATCGCGCTGCTCTGCCTGCATCGGCAGGACGAGGCGAGACCAGTACTGGAACAAGCGCTCGCGCTCAAGGAGGGACGCGACGACGCATGGTCGATCGGCTCGACGGTGGGAAACCTAGGGATTGCCTTCCGCATGGGCGGTCAGTACGATAAAGCCTTGAAGTGCCATCGGCGCGCGCGCAGTCTTTTTCATTCGATCAGTGACGAATGTGGCGAAATCGAGGAATTGAATCTCATCGGCGACGTTTACCGCGACCGCCGCGACCACCGAAAGGCCGCCTCACACTACGCGGCGAGCCTCAAAGCGAACGTCGAAGGCATCCGGACGGCAGTAGCGCATAGCCTCGAAGGCTTCGTCGCGATCGCAGCGATGCGGCGCGAGTTTCGACGCGCGGCGATGCTCGCTGGGGCAGTCACGCAGATCCATTGCGAAATCGGTCAGCCGGACCCGCCCGCCGCGGCGAACTTCGAAAAGGCTTGTGCGGCGGCACGCGCCTCGCTCGGCGATTTATGCTTCGAAGACGCCCTAAAGATCGGCGCGGAGATGGCTATTCCCGCTGCTATTGAGGCGGCGCGCACGTTCTAATCATCCTTGTGAGCGGAGGTTCTAAATCGCGTGCATCTCTGGGCGGTCGCTACGACCGCGTTCCTCGCAAGTGCGGTGGAGGCGATCGAAGCGTAACGGTGGTTCTTGCGGTCGGCTACGTCCAAGGCTGGCGAGTCGCGCTCAGGGGCGCCGCTTATGCAAGCATCGCGCTCGCTGCGATGGTCGGAATCGGCGGCCCGGCGATTGTGCACTTCGTTCCGATCCGAATCATTCGGATCGCTATGGGTCTCTTTTTGCTTTGGTTCGGATACGGCTGGCTGCGCAAGGCCGTCTTGCGGTATGCCGGCCGGATTCCGCTGCGCGACGAGCGT
>DATHOO010000223.1:0-12246 GCA_035484815.1 Candidatus Acidiferrales bacterium | reverse complement strand
GTAACGGCAACTTCAACGGCAATACGATCAACAACAATCGCACCGTTGTCAACAATCCCGTCTACGGTGGCGGCGGTGCGTGGGGCTGGAACGGAGGTTCGGCTTGGTATCCCGCGGGGGGCTACTGGGGCGGCGGTTTCTGGGGTGCCATGGCAATCGGTGTTACATCGGCGGCCGTATACGGTGCGGTGGTTGGAGCGAACAACGTAACGTACAATTCGTATCAGGTTCAACCGAATACGCCAGGCGCGACCTTCCTTTCGAACTACCAGCTGGTTCAGGTGGAGTGCGGACCGTCGAATCTCGTGGAGGTCTACGGCCCGCAGAATAGCGTGATCTGCTCAAACCCGAACAATCTGGTTGGAGCCGGAAGTTATAACCTCGACACGTCGACGCTCTCATTGACACCGCACTAGCAAAAAGTGACCGGCGTACCTACTTCAAAATATTGATCGTACGCGCGGCGACGATCGCAATGGTAATCAACGAGATGCTGCTCTGCAGCATGACGAGAATCTTCGCGCGCGCCGTCAACGGCATCGCCTCGGTCGGACTGAATGCCGTCGAGGTCGTAAACCCCAAGAAGAGATAATCGATCATGCCGGGCTGCCACCCCGGCGCGACATGCTGCTCGTCATCCATCGCGGGAAAATCGAAGTCCGGATAGGGGTTTTTCTTATTTAGCCGTGCATCGGGACCGCCGCCGTCGACGAGCCAGTAGAGCAGTGTGAAGATCAGGATGTTTCCGGTCCAGATCCCCACCGACGTGTAAAATAACGTTACCGGCTCCAGCGTGCCGGGATTTTCAACGAGATTGTACGCGGCAACCAAGAGATTCGCCGAGTTGAAAACTAAGGCGCTCCCGACGGCGGTGAACTCGGCAACGCGTTCGATGCGGCGCCAAAGCACGCTCCCCTTGCTGAAAACAACGAGCAGCATCGGCAGGATCATGATCGCGAGCTCGACGTACCCGACCGACGTCGGCACGAGGTGGTATCGTCGCGGGAGTGCCCCGATCAGCAAGGCGATCGCGATGACGATGACCAGCGCGCCGAAGCGCGAAGCCGTGCGTTCTTTCAGCGGAGTTCCACCTAGGAGAGGCCGGCCTGCATTCTTACGATGTTCTCCATCGAAGTGAGGCGGCACTCCCGCCCGCCCGCATCAATACAACCGCAAGTACTGCTCGCGTTCCCACGGATGGACGGCGCGGCGATAGCGTTCGTACTCTTCGAGTTTGGCATCCCGAAACGCGTGGTACAGATGGTCGCCGAGCGCGGCGCGCACCACTGCGTCGCCGTCGAGGTCGACGATGGCTTGGCGCAGCGACTTCGGCAGCGTGCGGATTCCGCTTTCGCGGCGCTCGCGCTCGCTCAAATCGTACGTCGAACCGACGAGCGGCGGCCCCGGCAAGGTGGCCTTCGTCACGCCGTCGTCGGCCGCGGCGATTAACACCGCCAGCGCGAGATAGGGGTTGCACGCGGGGTCGGGGCTGCGCATCTCGACGCGCGGCGGATGCTGCCCCGGGGGAACGCGCACGAGTGCGTTGGCGCTGCGCTCCGACCAGACCGCATAGATCGGCGCGTCCCACGCCGCGACGAGTCGCTTGTAAGAGTTCACCGTTGGATTGCAGATGGCGGTCGTCGCATCCGCGTGCGCGAGCAAGCCGCCGACGACATAGAGCGTGGTTTCTTCGTCGCTCGATTCGGCAAGCCGGAAATCGGCGTGGAGGCCGCTACCGGCGCACTCCGCGAGCGGCTTCGGCATGAACGTCGCTTCTAAGCCGAAGTCGGCCGCGACGTGCTTGGCGATCGTCCGCAGGGTCAAGGCGTGATCGGCCGCCGTCAGCGGATCGTCGTGCGCGACGTCGATCTCGTGCTGTCCCGCGCCGTGCTCGTGATGGGCCGATGCGATTGGTACACCCATTGCGCGCAGCGCAGCGACGATGGCGTTGCGCGCCTCTTCGCCCCGGTCGTTTGCCGAGAAGTCGAAGTACGAGCCGACGTCGGAGGTGGCGGTTGAAGTAACCTGTCCGTCGCGATGCTCGAAGAGATAGAACTCGATCTCGAGGCCGATGCGCAAACCGCTCAGCGCCGTCGCGCTTTCGATCGCGCGCCGCAGCGTCGTTCGCGGGCAGCCCTCGAAGGGCGTGCCGTCGGGCATCGCGATATCGCAAATCAGCCGTGCCTCGGATTCATCGCCGCCGGTGCGCCACGGGTAAATCGCGAAGGTCGAAGGGTCGGGACGCAATAGCATGTCGAGCTCTTCGCCGCGCACGAATCCGTCGATCGAGCCACCGTCGAAGGTGATGCGTCCTTCGAGCGCCGCTTCGAGCTCGTCGATTGGAATCGAGACGTTCTTGCTCACGCCGAAGATGTCGGCGAAGACCAGACGCACAAAGCGCACGTTGCGCTCGTGCGCCAGCCGCAGCACCTCCCGCTTTGCGGCGGGCCGGCGCCATTCAGTTCGAGTCGTGGAGTTCATCGATAGCAATCGCCAGGCGAAGAGTGAGCTGATCGTGCGGAGTTTCGAGCGAGCGCGCGCAAATCTCGCCGATCTGGCGCAGCCGATAGAAGACGGTGTGACGATGTACGCCGAGGGAAGCCGCTGCGGTCTTCACGTTCTGCCCCACCTTAAAGTAAAGTTTCAGCGTGCGCTCGAGCTCGGTCGCGTGCTTTTCGTCATAGGTGCGTAAAGGCGCGAGAACGCTCGCGGCGAAGCCGCGCAGTCGCTCGACGCCGGCGCCTTCGTAGATGAGCGGGTAGGCGCCGAGTTCGTCGTAGAGCGCAACGCGACCGCTTCCGTAGAGTCGGCGCCCGATGGCCAACGCGGCTTCCGCCGCCGCGACACCCGATGTGACGTTCGCGAGCGCTTCGACGGTGCCCACGCCGCCCGAAACGCGCAGATGCGGTTTGCGACGTGCTACGCTTTTCGGCAGCAAACTCGCTGCCGTTTTGGCGTTGCTCGCGTCGATCGCTCGGACTGCCGGCACGAAGACGACGAGCGCCGATCCGCGCTCGGCGAAACCAAGTTCGGCATCGCCGGCACGAAAGGCGTCGGCGGCGAGCGCGTGCAGCTCGCCGAGCTCGGGCACGGGGCGTGCATCATCGCTACGTTCGGCTTCGAGCGCGACGATCAGGTAACTCGGCGCAAGCGCAATCCCGCGCAGCGCCGCTTCTTCGCGCGCGGCGGCCGCGTCGTGAAACTCCGACGTCAGCAATGAACCCCAAAAATCTTCTTTGCGCACGCGCCCCGTCGAACCGTTGCGGGCGAGCTCGACGCCGATGGCGGCCGCCGTCAGTCGCAAGAGAAGTTCGCCCTCGGGTGCGGCGTTGGTACCGAAGAGCGATAGCCAACCAAGCTCGAGCGTTCCGGCCGCCACGCGCAGCGCGCGGCCAGGTGCGCCGGACTCCACCGTAGGGCGCGCACTCGATGGAATGCTGCCCGCCCCGGCGGCCGCGAGATGACGCCACTGCGCGTCTTCCAGCAGCACCCCGCCGCCCGCCGTCGCTGCAAGGTGCGCCGCGAGTGCCTTGGGGCCGCCGCCCGATGCGGCGATTCGCGCGAGGGCCTCGGTGAACTCGACGATCTTCTCCGGCGTCACGTCATCGCGTGGCGCGTATGGTGGCGCGCCCGCAAGTGCGGTAACTTTTTCGCGATTTCGTCGGGCATGATCGCATCGATCGCGTCGTCGACCGTGACGATGCCCAGCATCTTGCCGGCATCGTCGACCACCGGTACGGCGAGCAGATCGTACTTGGCGATGGTCGACGCGACGTCGACGGCCGGCGCCTGCGGCTCGACCGTCACCAAATCGGTCTCCATGATCCGGTCGATGAACGCCGTCGGCAACGCGAGCAGCAACGTCCGCAACGAGAGCGCGCCCAAGAGGTGGTCGTCTTTGTCGACCACGTACAGGTAATAGATAAACTCCGAAGCGGGCGCGATTTCGCGGATCTTGCGAATCGTTGCTTCGGTCGTGCGGTGCGGATAAATCCAGACGTAATCCGTCGTCATCAGGCCGCCGGCCGTATCTTCGTCGTACTTGACGAGTTCGCGCAACTCGCCGGCGGTGTAGGCGTTCATCTCAGCGAGGAGCTGCGATTGCTGCTCCTCGGGAAGCTCGGCGAGCAGGTCGGCGGCGTCGTCGGCGTCCATCTCCTCGATGATGTCGGCGGCACGCTCCGTGCCGATATCTTCGATGAGATTCTTGCGCGTCTCGGTATCGAGATGCTCGAAGGCGTCGGCAGCGGTTTCGTCGTCGAGCTGTCCGACGACCGCAAGCGCCTCGCGCGACGAGAGATCGCCGATGATCTCGGCGAGTTCCGACGGGTGAAGCCGCGCCAGGCGGCCTTCCTTGACCGAGAGGCGTACTTGCGACGGATTCATCTCGCGGATGGGTGCGACCGAATCCCACGCGATCATCGAGCGCCGCACGTTGCCGATGCGCGTGAGCCAGCGCCTGCCGAACGATCGCAACCCCAGCCGCCGCAGAAGTCCGGCCAGCCCGACGTCGGCGGCAACGACGCGCAGCCGCCCGCCGGTATTGGCGACCTCGATGTCGTTGATGCGAACGATTTTTCGGCCGTCGACGTCGACGATCTGCTTGTCGAGCAAATCGGCGACGAGATAGAGCTCCTGCTGCTCGGGAGGCGCGGGTTCTTTCGGCGCCATCGTCAATGCGACGTTTCCATCGCTGTCCACCTCGGCGACGGTCTCGATCGGTGCATAGCGCAAGCCCTGCGCGGTCTTGATCACCAGCCCGTCGACCTGAGGGAAGACTGCTTCGGGCTTGCTCACGACGAAGTCGGTGACCTTACCAATCGGCAGGTCGTTGATCGTCGCGCGCCGCCCGACCAGATCCGAGATGAACCCCTCGGTGAACGCCATGACCGCGTACTCTTCTCTACGCTGCGAGCGGAGCCCGCCGCATCCAGGCGCCGTCGCGCAGCTTCCACTGCGTCAGCAGCGCGCGCACCGTCCACGCCGCGATCCAGCCGAGAGCGACGCTGTAGAGCCCGAGATGCAGCTTCTCGATGCCGATCCACGCCAACGGAATGACCAACGCGCTGCAGAGAATGCCGACCGTCATCGAAAATTTCGTGTCGCCCGACGCGCGGATTGGGGCGAGCGAAACCATCGCCCAGCCTTTGAGTGGAAGCGTTATCATGTGAAGCGCTAGCGGCAGCGCGGCAAGCGATGCAACCGTCGCGTTGAGGGTGAAGATGAAGGCCAGCGGCCACGCAAGGGCCGCGGTCACCGCACCGGTGATCGTCGTGACGACCAGCGAAACGCGCAGCGCGCGTTCGAAAAACCAGCGCGCTCCGTCAGGATCGCGCGCGCCAAGCCGCTGGCCGATCACGATCTGCGTCGCGTTCTGTAAGGGACTCGGCACGACGAACGTGAGATCGGAGACGACGTTGAGCGCGCGAAATGCCGCGACGGCCATCGCCCCCAGCGGCGCGAGCATCGCGACGATGAAGATATCGGGCGCCGTGACGCCCAGCAGGAAGATCGCCTCCGGCAAACCGAGTTGCGCGCAGCGTCGCGCCAGCGGCCACGAGAGTCCGAAGTTGGAGAAGATCCGGTAGAGTGGGCGCCGTGCAACGTATACGATCGCGATGATCGCGGCAATCGTCTCCGAAAGCAGCGACGAGATGCCGGCGCCGACGATGCCGAACGGATGGTGCGTCCACCAGCCCAGACCAAGCAACATCAGCAACGGAATGTGCACGAGGTTGACGACCGCAAGCACGAGGATTCCAAGCCGCTGGTTTCCGGCCGCGCCCAAGCCGACGATCAGCGTACCCGAGATGACGATCGGAATGATCGAGGCGCAGCGCAACGTCAGGTAGACCGCGCTGGCGGGGGCGCTCGGAAGCGCGCCGATCAACGCATGGATCACGGGACTCGACGCATAGAGGCTCGCTCCGAAGCAAAGGACTCCGAGCAGCACGGGCACGAGCGCGCCGGCTCGAACCGTGCTTGCGAAACCCTCCACGTCGCCGGCACCGATGCGTTGCGCGGCGACAATTGAGGTGCCGCTCATGAAACCGAACGACGTGAAGGCGATGGCGACGAACACCGTGTTGGCCGCGGTGGCACCGGCAAGCGCGACCGTGCCGAGACTGCCGATCGCGATGGTGTCGACGGCTCCGAGCAGTTGATCGCCGAGAATCTGGATCGCAACCGGAAGCGAAAGGCGCCGGAACGCGGCGCCAATTTTGGTGTGATCGACGATCATCTGGCCTGCGCTCATCTACCGCACCGTGTCGAGCACCTTAAAAAACCCATCGATCTCGTCGTCGGCGGTGTAGAAATGCGGACCGACGCGAATCCCGCAACCGGGACGAAAATCCACGAAGACGCGCTGCGCAATCAGTTGGCGATAGGCTCGCTCGGCGCCGTCGAAATCCAGCGCGATCCAACCGGTTCGCCGCTGCGGCTCGAGCGGGGAGTTGACGCGCAAGCCTCGCTCGAGCGCCATCGCGACCAGTCGCTGCGTGAGCTCGATGTTTCGCTCGCGAATGCGCGCGATGCCGACGCTGGCAACGATCTCGCGCCCCGCGCGCGCAACCATGTACCCCGGGATCGTCGGCGTGCCGTGACCGAAACGATACATCGAGGCAGCGTGAACGATCGGTGCCGGCTCGAATGCGAAGGGGCGCGCGTGCGCCATCCAACCGGTGATCGCCGGGCGAAATGCGTCCAGGAGCGACGCCTTCACGTAGATCCAGCCGCAGCCGGGACCCCCGCAGAGCCACTTATGCGAACCGCCGGTCACGAGGTCGAGGTCCCAGTGCAACACGTCGTACGGATAGACGCCGGTAGTCTGATAGGCATCGACGCAGAGCAGCGCGCCGACACGCCGGCAGTGCGCCTGAATCGCGCGAACGTCCGCGATCGCGCCTGAAACGTAGTAAGCGTGTGAGAGCACCGCGATCGCCGTTTTTTCGGTGATGGCCTCGCAGATGCGCTCGGTGGGAATGGTGCGGCCGTCCTCGGAAGCGATGACGCGCGTTGCCGCGCCGTAGCGTTCCCACTCGCGCCACACGTAGGTCAGCGATGGAAACTGCAGCGACTCGTAGACGACTTCGTTGCGCGGCCCGGTAAAATCGAGGCAGGTCGCAATCGCCGCTTGCAGCACCTAGACGTTCGGACCTAAAAAGACGCTGCCGGCCGGCGCCCCGATCAGGCCGCCGATGCCGTCGGCGATCTCGGCGATACGCGGCAGCCAGGCTTCCCAGGCTTCGGGTCCCTCGGCAGCCCACTCGCGCCAGTAGGTTTCGAGCTCGTCGCGGGCGCCGGTGGGCGCCGCGCCCATCGAGTGACTGACCAGGTACGTCGAGTTGGCCAGAATCGGGAACTGCTCGCGCCATTGCATGAGATCGCGCCCCGTTGCAGTTAGCGTCTCGCTCACGCGTAGGTTCCTTCCCCGAGGTACGTGCGCACGTCCCAGAGTTCGGGAAAGAACTGCTGGGCGAGCGTGCTTTCGAGATATTTTGCTCCGAGCGATCCGCCGGTGCCGTGTTTTTGACCGATCATTCGCTCGACCATCCGAACGTGGCGACCGCGCCAGAGCAGAAAACGCTCGTCGAATTCAATGAGCTCCTCGAGTAAGAGGTAGAGGTCGTAGTTCTCTTTCTCGTGCGTATAGATCCGGCGGAAGCTCTCGATGAGCTCCTCGCTGGAACCGGTCGCGAAACCCCGCCGGTTCAACAACGCCTTGACCCGATCGTACAGCGATGGTTCGTTGGCCCGCCGCTCCAATCGACCCCGCTGTCCCTCGTCGAGCTCGATCCACTTCAGGACGTCCTTCCGGCGCAGGCCGCAGGCGAACTCGAGCTCCCGAAACTGCACCGACTGAAAACCGCTGGCCGGATTGAGGTGATCGCGGAACTGATTGAACTCCTGCGGCGTCATCGTTTCGAGAATGTCGACCTGCTGCTCGATCAGCCGTTGAATCGCGTGAATACGCCGGAAGTTCTTAGCCACGCGCAGCAGGTCGTCGTGGTCGAGGGCCGTCATGGTCGCGTCCAGCTCGTGCAGCAGCTGCTTGAACCACAGCTCGTAGACCTGATGAATGACGATGAAGAGCATCTCGTCGTGATGCGGGGGCTGGGAAAGGGGCTGCTGGAGGTCGAGCAGCTCGGGCACTTTGAGGTAGGAGCCGTACGAAAGGGACACTCGACGACGCTTACGGGGGGCGTGGGGGTTCTCCTCGAATCGGCTCCCGGTGAAGCATTCATGCCTAGCCGTGCTCCTCGCGGCCGGCTTGCTGGCCGGATGTTCGAGCGCGAAAAGCAGCGCGGGAGGGACCCCCTCTCCTTCCGCAACCAACCCGGTTACGTTCCCACTATTCAACGGTTCCAACGTTCTCTCGGCGCGCGAGTGGCACAACACGATCTCCGCGCACCCCGGCGCGGTCGACAGTGCCTTCTTAGCCCAGGGCGCCGGCAAGTATGATGGACACGACGTCGTCGCCGGCACGCAGGCGATGATGCCGGTGCTCGAATCGTGGCTCGACGACCTGGCTGCGCATCCGCCGCCGGGCTACCACGTCGCAATCACCGGTAACGGCATCGACGCGGTGCGCACGCACACGCGCGCGCTCGGGGTCGATTTCACCATCTTCCAGGGAACGGACCAAGGCAAAACCCGCGGCATCGCCGTGATGGTCGTCGATCCCCAGACGCTCGATGAGAAAGCCGGCCCGATGCTCGGTTTAGTTAGTCGCTTTAAACACGTTCCGAGCATGCTACGCGATCCGCTCGACGCACAAGCGAAGAAGCAGACCGGATTTTCGATTACCGAAGCAATCGATCCGGAAACGCCGATCGGCGCGGCAATCGCTGCGCTCGGTGAGCTGCAAGATTTCGGCGGACGCGGAATCGTGCTGATCGACGCGGTAAAAGAATAGCGCAACCCGTGCCGATCCCCGCGACCCGCGCGCGCGAAATCCGCGCCTGGGTCATGCTCAACGCGCTATGGCTTCCGCTGACATTCCAAGACACCGCGTTGATGACGATCGCCGTGCCTGCCGCGACGGTCTCGCTCGCGCCCGGAAATCACGTTTTCGTGCTATCGGTCTTAGCCAGCGTCACCGCGCTCGCGGCGATGGTCGTGCCGCCGCTGGGCGGTTGGCTCTCCGATGCGTTGCGTCGCCGCGGCGGTTCACGCCGGTCGTTCGTCGCCGTCGGTTTGCTCATCGACGTGGCGGCGTTGGTGGCGCTCGTCTATCCGCACTCGCTTTTCACGTTTGCCGCTCTGCTGGTCGTGGCGACGATCGGCGCGAACATCGCGCTCTGCGCGTATCAGGCGTTGTTGCCGGAGACGGTGCCGCGCCAGAACTGGGGGGCGGTCTCCGGCGTGCGCGGCGCGATGACGCTCGCCGGCACGGTCTTAGGCTTCGGCATCGCCGGCTGGATGCCCGAGCCTCGTCTGACCTTTCTGGCCGCCGCCGTTGTGATGGCGCTTGGCGGACTCTCGCTGCTCGGCATCGGCGACGGAACCTACGACGACGAAGACCACGCACACGTCCGCGACTGGCACGATTTCGTCGTCGTCTTCGTTGCTCGCGCGCTGGTCTTCTTCGGACTGGTGATGTTGCAAACGTTCGTGCTCTTTTTCTTCCGCGACGTGCAAAAGGTCGGGAACCCGTCGGCGGGCACGGCACTCTACGCCTTTGCGACGATCGCCGGGGCGCTCATCTCCAGCATCTATCTCGGGCTGCTTTCGGATCGCTACTCGCGCAAGATCGTTACGTCGCTGGCCGGCGCGTGCATGGCGCTCGCAACGATTGGATTCGCGCTGGCTCCCGAGCTGCGCTGGATGCTTCCTTTTGCCGTTCTCTTCGGCATCGGCTTCGGCGGCGTCATCTCCAGCGGCTGGGCGCTCGCGATGGATGCGATTCCGCAGCTCCGAGACGTTGCGCGCGATCTCGGTCTCTGGGGCATCGCGACGCTCTTTCCGAACGTCATCGCTCCGCTCGTCGGCGGCTGGCTCATCGGGCTCTTTCACGGAACGCGCGCCGGCTACCAAGCCGTCTTCGGGCTCGCCGGTTTCAGCTTTGCGCTCGCGTCGCTTACGGTACTGCGCGTCGGGAGCCGTCCGATCTCGTCGCTCTGGGCCTGGCCGCTGCGCTTCGTCGCAGTAATAACGAACTTTACCTATGACCATCTCGCCTATCGCGTGCGCGGTTGGGGTAGGCTTCCGCGGCGTCGCGGTTCGACGCTGATCGTCGCAAACCATCAGCACGATCTCGAATCCATGACGATCGTTTCGGCCACGACGGTGCAGAGCGGCCCGTGGCGACACCCGATCTTTACGGCAAGCTCGCGACGGATGTACGAGCCCGGTTTCTTCGCGGTGCGGATTCCGTGGTTGCGATTCTTTCTGCGCCGCGTCAACGCGGGGCCGCTCTTCGTCGCGCTCGGCATGCTGCCGCTCGAGAACGAGCTGAGCTCGCGAGTGATCGCGGCGTTCGCGTGGTCAGCGCAGCGGCGTCACGGGCCGTTGCCCCTGCGAGAAATCTTCGACGAGCGCACGGCCGCGAAGTTTGCCGATGGAACGAAGACCTCCGATCTCTGGAAGCGAGAGCACTTCGCGCGTGCCCAGGAGATCGTTAAAGTGGCGAGCTTACGTGAACCGTACCGGCGCGAAATCCTCGACGAGACGCGCGCCAATATCAATAGCGACCTCCGCTTGATGGAAGACATCGTGCGCTCCGGTGGCAGCTTCTATCTGACTCCCGAGGGTAAGTACTCCTACGACGGGCGAATGCGCCCAATGTTAGGAGTGATCGAACGCCTTGCGCCACTCGCGACCATCTATCTGGTCGGCGTCAGCTACGATCCGTTCGTGTCGCGGCGGTTCTCGATGCTCTATCGAGTCGCGCGCCTCGACGCGGATGACGCGTCGCCTGACGAACGGCTGAAGCTGCTCAAAAAGCGCCTCGCCGCGTTGAGGCCAGTGACGGCGAGCCAGCTCCTAAGCGACTGGCTGTATCGGAACGCGGACCGCAGTTTTACGGCCGGCGAGGCGGCCGAGGGTGTCGAAGCGTTGCTGGGCGAGCTTCCGCCGGAACTCTTTGTCGATCCGGATGTACGCCGCAAGCCGCGCGCGATCGTCACGGCTGCGCTCCCGCTGATGACGCAGTGGCAGATTCTCCAGCGCGAGGGCGAGCAGTATCGTCTTGCCGAACGGCGTCGCCATCCCCAGTTTCCCTTCGTTGATGACATCGTCGCCTACCACGCGCGCTTTCTCGATGAGACGCTCGAGAACGTCGCTTACGCGGAGCCGATTCCGGCGTAAGCCCGCTCAAATGCCGCGAGCCGTCGACGCATCGAGCGCGGACTCGCACCTTTGATGCTGCCGTCGGCGCCGATCACGCGATGCGCCGGCACGAGCAGATCGAGCGGCGCGAGCGTCATCGCCTTCGCTACGCCGCGATGCGCGAGGGGGCGGCCGATGGCGCGCGCCACGTCGGCGTAGGAAACGAACTCGCCAAAGGCAAGCGTTGCGACGGCGTGCCATGCCGCGATCTGAAAGGGCGTACCCTCGAAGGCGAGGGGCAAGTCGAACCGCGCCAGCCGCCGGCGAAAGTAGGCACGCACTTGCGCGCTCGCCTCGGCGAGCAATGCGTCGCTCGGTTTCGGGGCGCCCCGGCGGGGAGCCACGAACTTGCTCGCCAGAATCGCTTCGCCGTTGCCTACAATCAACAAATCGCGCCCGAGCGGCGTCGAAATGCGAAGTTCCATAGGTGCGGGAAGGGCGGGCATGCGAAATCTCCGGTCCTAGGCGGGAACGGAAGCGAGCGCCGCCGCGTTATTTGTTGGGAGGTCCATATGAATCGCCGAATCGTTCAAGCTTTACCGCTATTAGCCATCATCGTGCTCGCCGCATGCTCGAGCAATGCGATGACGCAATCGCTCGTTCCCCAATCACAATCGCTCGCCCAGCAGAATGCAATGCCGCCCGACGCGCTGATAGGTGCGGCGAGCGGCGACGTTCCGTTCCTGACGATGAATCCCGTTCGCCGGCTTTGCGGGTTTCCCGCGGGCCCCGATCGCATGGAGTGCCTTTCGTCGGTACGGACCGATATCAAGCCGACACTGCAAGAAGAACCGCAAATCACCGGGGATGCTGAAACCTGTCCCTTCGGATCGAACCAAGGTTACTGTCCAATCGACTTGCAGGAGGCGTATAAGCTTCCTTCGCTGAGCCGCGGTCACGGCCGTGTCGTTGCGA
>DATHOO010000222.1:0-9008 GCA_035484815.1 Candidatus Acidiferrales bacterium | reverse complement strand
CTACATCACCGGCGCGGTCTACAACATCAACGGCGGATGGTACATGTGATGCCAGAGACGATGGCGCCCGAGGAGCTCAACTACGGCATCGACGTCACCGGGCTCGACATGGCATCCTTGACCGATGCGCTGCGCGCCGTCGTCGCCGACGCGATGACCGACCCACTGCGGATGAGCACCTGGATGACCGGCTTGGCGCTAGCCGAACAAAACGTCGGCGTCAACATGTTGCGCCGCTTGAGCGGTGAAACCAGCGAACCCAAATTTACCGACGACAAGCGCTTCGCGGAACCTGCGTGGAGCAGCAATCCCTTCCTCGCGGGCTTCGTCGAGGATTACCAGGCCCGCACGCAGGCCGCGTTTTCGCTGGTCGACACCACGCGGCTGCCCGAAAGGACGCGGCGGAAAGCTCGTTTTGCGATGCAGCTGTTCTGCGATGCGTTTTCGCCGAGCAACGTGCCATGGCTCAATCCCGGCGTCCTTAAAGAAGCGACCGATACGGGCGGCCTGAGCCTCGTGCGCGGCATGCAAAATTTCATCGAAGACGTTACGAACAATGGCGGCTATCCCAGCCAAGTCGATAAGTCGGGGTTCGAGTTGGGGGTGAACCTGGCCGCAACGCCCGGACGCGTCGTCATGCGAAACGAGCTGATCGAGCTCATCGCCTACGAGCCGCAGACGCCGCAGGTGCACGAAATTCCGCTGCTCTGCAGCCCGCCGTGGATTAACAAGTACTACATCATGGACCTCGCGCCGGGGCGATCCTTCGTCGAGTGGGCGGTGCAACACGGCCATCAGACGTTCATGATCTCCTATCGGAATCCCGATGCCTCGATGTCGCACTACACGATGGACCGGTATCTGCGCGAAGGCATCTTGGCTGCGCTCGATCGGGTGCAGGAGATTACCGGTGCCAAACCCGTCAACGTCGCAGCGCTCTGCTTGGGCGGCACGATGGCCGTCATCGCGCTGGCGCATCTGGCCGCGATCGGCCAAGGCGATCGGATTGCCTCGGCGACGGTGACCAACACTCTGGTAGATTTCAGCATTCCGGGCGATCTCGGGGTGTTTACCGATGAAGATACGATCGCACGACTGGAACACCGCATTCGCGAGCGCGGCTATCTCGACTCGAAGGACATGGCGCGTACGTTCGACTGGATGCGGTCGCGGGATCTCATCTGGAGCTACGTGATCAATAACTGGTTCAAAGGCAAACAGCCGCCGGCGTTCGATATTCTCGCTTGGAATAACGACTCGACGAACATGCCCGTCGAAATGCATTCGGAGTATCTCCGCGCGTGCTATCTTCACAACGCGATCGTGAAACCGGGCGCGTTCACGATTGGCGGAACGCCGATCGATCTGGGAAAGATCGTAACGCCGCTCTACGTGCTCGGCGCCGAGAACGACCACATCGCGCCCTGGAAGGCGACGTATCTGACGACCCAACGCGTCGGCGGCGAAGCGAAGTACGTGCTGACCAACTCCGGCCATATTGCCGGCATCGTCAATCCACCCGGCGGGAAGAAGACGTGGCATTACACGCAGCCGTCGGCGACGCGAGGCGTCTCGGCGGAAGAGTGGCTCGAGAGCGCCGATCGGCACCAGGGCTCATGGTGGGAAGATTGGGCCGCGTGGGCGGAGGCGCACGGGGGGCCGATGCGCGCGCCGTATGCGCTACCGGCCGGTGAACCGGCGCCCGGGCGCTACGTTAGGGAGACCCCAAAATGACAGACGATGAGAAGGAGGTGCCGGGTGCCAGCGCCTGGCGCAGCCTGGGTGACTTCATCCGCGGCCAGCGCGAGCTTGCGAATCTTTCGATGCGCCAGCTGGCGGAGATCGCGAAGATTTCGAACCCGTATCTAAGCCAGGTGGAACGCGGTCTCTACAAGCCTTCGGCCGAGGTGCTCAAGAGCATCGCCAATGCGCTGCACATCTCCGCAGAAACGATGTACACCCAAGCCGGGCTCCTCGACGATACCCCCGGACGCGACGAGGGCCACCACGGCGTCGAGCATGCGATCAAGCTCGACCCACGGCTAACGGTCGACCAAAAGGATGCCCTGATCCGGATCTACCGAAGCTTCATCGGGAGAGAGTAAAGCTTGCGGTGACAACCCGTCCACGAAAGGAGCGGGCACGTGGGGATTCGGAGCTTTCGTCGCGCCGTACTTGGCCTGTGCGGAGCGGTAATGTTGGCAGGATGCGGCGGATCCCAGCCGCCGCTCGGCGCGCCGGCAACGGGTCTACAGCCCTGGCCCGCTAATGGAGCTCATCGTCGCGAGCGTTCATCGTCGTACCAAGTGCTCTATCGCTTCGATCAATTCCCTAACGGAGCGTACCCTGTGGCGGGATTGATCAACCTAAACGGTACGTTGTACGGCACGACCGTGTTTGGCGGCATGGAGTGTCATCGCGGGAGACCCTTCGGCTGCGGAACAGTTTTTAGCATCACGACGAGCGGCGTCGAAAACTTGGTTTACACGTTCGATCCATGGAGGCAGGGGGGATATCCGTACTCCGGCTTGACCGATGTGAATGGGACGTTCTACGGCACGACCAGGTCTGGCGGCAAGACGTGTAACGGGAACCCCCATGGCTGCGGAACCGTTTACAGCGTTACCACGAGCGGATCCGAGAAGGTGCTCCACAGCTTCCAAGGCGGATCGGACGGCGCGAATCCCGAGGCGCCCTTGCTCGACGCTAACGGTACGTTCTACGGCACGACCGCTTTTGGCGGCCTAAAAAGAGCAGACGGTGGAACCGTTTACAGTATCAGCGCATCGGGCGCGCATACCGTGCTGTATAGATTTAAGGGAAGCCCCAATGGCGATGGAGCTAATCCCGGTGGCGGTTTGATAGACGTGAACGGCACGCTGTACGGTACGACGGTCAATGGCGGCAATGCGAGCGCATGCTCCAGCGGCTGCGGAACCGTTTACAGCATAACCACGAGCGGCACCGAGAAGGTATTGCATCGGTTTGCCGGCGGGGATGGGGCGGGCCCTACCGGTGACTTGATCAACGTGAACGGAACGCTGTATGGCACGACGGTTGGCGGCGGCAGACGCTATGGGAATGGGACCGTTTACTCCATAACGACGAGCGGTCAGGAGAAGGTACTCTATCGTTTTGAAAGGCGCGGTTCCAATGCTGCGACTCCCGAAGCGGGTCTGATCAACGTAAAGGGAACGCTGTACGGCACGACTCTTGAAGGCGGCGGTTCGAGCGCATGCGGCGAATATGGCTGCGGAACCGTTTACAGCATCACCCTGCGGCGCGTCGAAACCGTGTTGTATCGTTTTGCCGGCGGCTCAGACGGCTCTCATCCCGGGGCGACCTTAGTCAACGTTAACGGTACGCTCTACGGCACGACCGCTCTCGGCGGCGGTTCCAGTTCCAAATGCTCCGAAGGCTGCGGAACCGTGTTCGCGCTGACCCCTTGATCTGAACGCTTGGAGAAGCGATAGGCCGGTTGTTTGGTTGGGAGACCCGTGCTTCGTCCTTCCACTACGCGCCTCCGGCGCTCCGCTCAGGATGACGGGGGAGTTGACAGGCACAGCGGGTGCTTGGTATACTTAGCACCTAATGCACGAGCCGAGAGGAGATCAGGTTTCTAACATGACCGTCAACGTATCCGAGTACATGAACAAGTTTCAAGAAGAGGGTCTTGCTGCGATCAAGCAGACCCAAGATGCTAGCCTGAACGCGATTAAGTCGTTCCGCGAGTTCACGCGCGAGATGAACGAGAAGCCCGGAACGATGCCGGTTTTCGAGAACATCCCGTCGCCGACGCAGTTCGTCGAGCTCTCGTTCGGATTCGCCAGCCAGCTTCTGGAGCTTCGCAAGGCCTACACGCTTCGCATCGCCGAGATGTTCGTCGATACGCAGAAGCGCGCCGAAACGAACTTCAACGCTGCCGTCCCGATGCCGAACAAGCCGCAGGCCCCCAGCAAGTAAGCCGTTCACGAAAACCATCGTTACCCTCTAGCGATGGGAAAGGAGACCGCTCGCCAAAAGCGAGCGGTCTTTTTTTTCGGTTGATGAAGATGAAGAGCGTGGATATTCGACGCTTCGTGCTCGCTGTTTGCACGTCGGCGACCATGCTAAGCGGATGCGGCGGCGGCGGCGTTTCTCCATCGGTGCTTTCGAGCGCTCCGCTGCATTCGCGCAAGCCGCCCTCAGGCAGCACACCGATCACGCACATCGTCCTGGTGATTCAGGAGAATCGCACCTTCAATAACTTATTCGCCGGTTTTCCCGGCGCGACGAGTTCGAAGACCGGCTTCGAGCTCGTGCAGCAGGGCAGTCAATACGTCAAGAAACGGATCAAGCTGACGGCCGCGCCGTTGTTGGACAAGCAAAACGTCACGCACCTCTACGAGCCGGCGTTTGTAACCGCCTACCAGAACGGGGCGATGGATGGCTTCAATCTGATTCCCTTCATTAATGGCAAGCTCGAGGGCAAACTTCCGTATCAATACGTAAAGCCGGCCACGATCAAGCCGTATTGGGCAATCGCCAAGCAGTGGGGCCTGGCGAACGATATGTTTCAGACGCAGGGCAGCGACAGCTTCACGGCCCACCAGGATTTGATCCGCGGCGGTACGTTCATCGACTCGACGGATAGCCTGATCGATCCGCCGACGTCGCCGCTCGCCTGGGGATGCGACGCGGCGCAGGGCTCGGAAACGACGCTGATAACGACCGGCCTGCAGTACGAAAAAAACACCGGGCCATTTCCGTGCTCCAATCAGTTCCCTGATTACGGATCCAACGGCTATGAAACGCTGCGCGACCTGCTCGATGCGAAGAGCGTATCGTGGAAGTACTACACCCCGCAGTTTGAAAAACAAGAGCCCAACGGACTCTGGAATGCGTTCGATGTCATCGCTCCGGTTCGCTATGGACCGGAGTGGACCGACGGACACATTGCTCCACCCGAGACGAGCATCCTCAACGACATCTCGGGCGGCACGCTCCCGGCGATGTCGTGGGTGATACCCGATGCGCAGAACTCGGATCATCCGGCGTATTCGACCAAAGATACGGGCCCGTCGTGGGTGGCCGGCATCGTCAACGCGATCGGCAAAAGCAATCAATATTGGGATAACACCGCGGTGATCGTCGTCTGGGATGATTGGGGCGGCTTCTACGATCCGGTGGCGCCGCCGTTACCGCGCGACAACCAAGGCGGTCCCGGCTTCCGCGTGCCGATGCTGGTCGTTTCGCCATACGTGAAGATCGGCACCGGCAGTCAAGGCGGCTACATCTCGAACACCGTTTACGGCTTCGGCAGCATCATCCGGTTCATCGAGGATACGTGGAGCCTGGGCCGGCTCGGCACGACCGACTCAACGAGCACGAGCATGGCAGATATGTTCGACTTCAGCCAATCGCCGCGTTCGTTCACGCCGATTAAGACGAAGTTTAGCAAGCAGTATTTTCTCCGCCAAAGACCCTCCGGCTTACCGGTGGACACGGAGTAGCCGCATGATAACGCTCGGTAAGGCGCTTAGCGTGAATCGTCTTGGCTACGGCGCGATGCGGTTGTGCGGCCCAGGCGTTTGGGGATGGCCGGCCGATCGCGCGAACGCGTTACGGGTGTTGCGCGCCACGCTCGAGTTAGGCGTCAATTTCATCGACACCGCCGACGCCTACGGTCCGCACGTCAACGAGGAGCAGATCGCCGAGGCGCTTTGGCCGTATCCAGCCGATTTGCTAATCGCTACCAAAGGCGGTTCGACGCGGAGCGGACCGGGTCAGTGGGGGCGCGATGGACGTCCATCACACCTCGAACAAGCTTGCGAGGAGAGTCTGCGCCGGCTTCGGCTGGAGCGGATCGATCTGTATCAGCTGCACACGGTCGATCCCAGCGTTCCGTTCGACGAACAGATCGGCGCGCTGCGCAAGCTGCGCGATGACGGGAAGATTCGCTTCGTCGGGCTCTCAAACGTTAATCTCGAGCAGCTGCAACGAGCCCGACGGATCGTGGAAATTACCGCGGTGCAAAACAATTACAACGTCGGAAACCGCACGAGCGAAGCCGAGCTGGAGCATTGCGAGGCCAACGGCATCGCGTTCATTGCCTATTTTCCGCTCGACGGCGGCGATCTGCATACGGTCGAGGCGCTACGTCCGATCGCGCGCGCGCACGGCGCGAGCGTTTGGCAGATCGGGCTGGCCTGGCTGTTGCATCGGTCGGCGGCGCTGCTGCCGATACCGGGGACGTCGTCGCTCGAACACCTCGCGGAGAACATGGCGTCCGCATCACTCTCGCTTTCGCCCGAAGAGTTTCGGCTGCTAGACGATTTAGACGCCGCGCAAACGCGGTAGGAGAAGCAAGCGGGGGCCCGAAACGTCTGCCGTCTCACCCTACTCTACCTGGAGGGACCCCTTATGTACGTACACGTGCGCCGCGCACTAACAGTTGCGGCGCTTTTTGCCATTGCCGGGTGCAGCGGTGCGGCGACAACGCCGTTGGGATCGCCGGGCGCCTCAGCCGTGACGTCCGCAGTCCATCGCGGGGTACCATTCATTCCGTTCATGCGTCACAATGTCGTGCCGAATCATTCGGTGCAGCCGGCGTATGCCACCAATGGCTCACTGGTATTCGAGGGCGATCAACTCGAGACGGCCGTCAATATCTACGCGACGAAGAAACTGCCCAGCAATCCGTCTCCGATCGCGACGATCCACGTTTCGGCGGGCTGTCCGTACGGCCTCGCCGCCGATAAAACGGGGACGATCTACGTCGCCGACAACTGCGGCGGCAACGACGTCGAACTCTACCCGAAAGGTTCGACGACGATGAAGTCGTCGATCACCGACGGCATCAGCAATCCGCTCGGGCTCGCCATCGACAAGAGCGGAACGCTCTATGTCTCCAACTATCCGGCGTCGATTACCGAGTACGCCTTTGGCACGAGCACACCCTCGAAGACGATCACCGGCGGCGGCCTGACCGATCCGTTTGGGCTCGCGCTTGACAAGAAGGGCAATCTCTACATCGCCGACTTCGGCACGGACGCCGTCTACGAGCTTCCCGCCGGGGGATCGAGCGTGACCAATCTGAATCTCTCTCAGGCCGGTGAGCCGATTGGACTCGCTATCGATGCGAAGACCGGCTACCTTTGGGAGACTGACGGCCAGGGCAACGGCATCAACGTCTACAATCTCGCGAAGGGAACCAGCCCGATCGAAACAATTACCGGCAACGGTGATCCGTATGCAATCAGCGACCAACACGTCGGTAAGCCGAAGGGAGAAGTCGTTAATTCAGACCTCAGCACGAGCAGCATTTATGCTTATAAGCCTGGTAAATACACGCCCTACGCCACGTTGAACAACGGCGTCCAGCTTCCCACCGGGCTCCTGATCACGAAGCCCTAAGCAAACTCGATAACGCAACGAACGAGCTCGTTTCGGCGGGCTCGTTCTCCTTGTCACCTGGAGGAATCTCATGCGCGTATACTTGCGTCCCATCACGACGGTCGCGGCGTTGATTGCCATTGCGGGGTGCAGTGGCGGGGCGACGTCGCCGTCGGTATCGCCGGACACCGCAACCATTGCGTCGGTTGTCCACCGCGGAGTACCGTTCATTCCGTTGATACATCGGGGCGTCGTACTGCAGCGTTCGGCGCAAGCGGCGTATTCCACCAAAACCTCGCTCGTATTCGAGTCGGACCAGGACGAGTTAGCGGTCAACATCTATGCGACGGCGAAACTCTCCAGCAACCCGGCACCGATCGCGATGATCCACGTTTCCACCGGCTGTCCATACGGCGTGGCCATCGACAAAAAAGGCACGATCTACGTCGCCGACAACTGCGGCGGCAACGACGTCGAGCTCTATCCGAAAGGTTCGACGACAATGAAGTCGTCGATCACGGACGGGATCAGCAATCCGCTCGGATTGGCTATCGGCAAAAATGGGACACTCTTTGTCTCCAATTACCCGGCGTCGATTACCGAATATGCCGCCGGCGCGAGCACGCCGAAGTTGACCATTACGGGCGAAGGCCTGACCAACCCGTTTGGGCTCGCGGTCGACAAGAACGGCAATCTCTACATCGCCGACTCCGGCGCGGGCGCGGTCTTCGAGCTTCCGGCCGGCTCATCGAGTATAACCAACCTGAATCTCTCCGGTCTGGGCGAACCGGTTGGAGTGGCAATCGATCCGAAAACCGGCTATCTTTGGGAGACGGGCGGCGCGGACAACATCATCAACGTCTACGATCTATCAAAGGGAACCAGCCCGATCGAGACGATCGCCGGCAACGATTTTCCGTACGCGATCAGCGACCAGAACGAAGGGAAGCCAAAGGGAGAAGTCGTCACGTCGGACATCGAAACGCACGACGTCTACGCCTTTAAGCCCGGCAAATACGCGCCCTACGCGACGTTGAGCAACGGCGTCGAGCTTCCCACGGGGCTGCTTATTACGAAACCCTAGCGCCGCGACCAAAGCATCCGGCGCTCGGGTTGCGCGGATCGCGGATCGGCGACGCGTCCGCGATCGACGAAGCCCCGGCGGCGGTAGAATGCGCGTGCCCGCGCGTTGGTTTCAACGACGTCGAGCGCGATCGTGTTGACGCCGCGCTCCGTTGCCCAAGCGATGACTGCAGCGACGAGCGCGTCGGCCACACCGGTACCGCGCGCGTGCGGTGCAACCCACATGGATATCAACTCGGTCGCCCCGGCGGCGCTTGGGTTGGTTGCACCAACCATGCCTGCAGGCGCTCCGTTGAAATATGCAACAACGTTCAGCGGCACGTTCGTGAGCCGCTGCCGCCAACGCTCTTCGGTGTCGTTGGGACCCTGCCACTGCTCGAGCGTGGAACTAAATGCGTAGGCGGCTTCGCGCAACGCTGCTAAGCGCACCTCACGAAAAAGCTGCCAATCGTCGGGGCTTAGCTCGCGAAGGGTTATGCTAGCAGGGTCCACCCAGGAGCCTTCGCGATCGTCCTGGGATAGGCTGCGGCGGGCCGGCCGCCGAAACGCAG
>DATHOO010000221.1:0-60778 GCA_035484815.1 Candidatus Acidiferrales bacterium | reverse complement strand
GTAATCTCGAGAAAAAGATGGGCATTCGTGGATCGCCGACCGTCGAGCTGCTCTTCGGAGATTGCGAAGTGCCGGCGACCAATCGTCTTGGCGAAGAGGGCGAAGGCTTCAAGATCGCCATGAAGGTGCTCGACAAGTCGCGGCCGGGCATCGCCGCGCAGGCCCTTGGCATTGCCGCGGGCGCGCTTGACTATGCGACCAACTACGCGAGGGAACGCATCGCGTTCGGCAAGCCGATCGGCCAGCACCAAGGCGTCGGATTTATGCTCGCCGACATGAAGACCGAGGTCGAAGCGGCCCGGCTCCTGCTCTACGAAGCGGCGAAACGCTGCGACGCAGGAACGCCCGACGTCACGCTCTGGGCGGCGCTGGCGAAGCTCAAATGCGGTGACGTCGCGATGTCGGTGACGACCGACGCGGTGCAAGTGCTGGGCGGCTTCGGTTATTCGGCGGACTATCCGGTCGAGCGCATGATGCGCGACGCCAAGATCACGCAGATTTATGAAGGCACGCAGCAGATTCAGCGCTTGGTCATTGCGCGGAATCTGGTCGGCAGGGCCTAAACCCCTCACGCTGCCGCTCTGCGCGCTCGTGGTCTGCACGGGCGCCGCAGCCGTTTCGGTTCCGAAATATCGCCTCGCCCCGTACGTCTACGTTGTAGATCAAGCCTTCGGACGGTACGGCGACCGAGTCGAGATGTTTGCCAAGCGTGCACGGGGCGACCAACCGCCGTCGCGGATTATCTCCGGACGAAAAACGCAGCTCGACTACGCTGGAGCCGTCGCATTCGATGCGGCCCAGAACGTTTATGTCGCGAATTTTGCGGCCGCGACGGTCTACGCGGCCGGCTCGAGCGGCGACGCTGCGCCGATCCAAAATGTCACCGGCAGGGCGACCGGACTCGACGTCACCGGCGGCATCGCGGTTGACGCCGCAGAGAGCATCTACGTGGCGAACAGCACGCTGCACCTGAGCGATATCGTCGTCTTCGCGGCTGGTGCGACCGGAAACGTGATACCGATTCGCCGCATCGTCGGCCCGCATACAGGGCTGAGCGTCCCATACGGGCTCGCGGTCGACGGCGCCGGCGACACCTATGTGGCAAATACCAGTGATCCTACCAGCATCACCGAGTATCCACCCGGCGCAGATGGCGATGTCAAACCGATCGCTGACATCACCGGATCGAATACTCAGCTGCGTCAACCCGAAGGCGTCGCCGTCGACGCCGCCGGCAACATCTACGTCGCCGATCATCCGTCCAAGAGCGTGTTTGTTTATGCAGCGGGCGCAAACGGGAACGTCGCGCCCATCCGCGTCATTACCGGGTCGAAGACGACGCTGACCTATCCGTGGGGCATCGCCGTCGACGGGCGCAATCGCATATATGTCACGAATATCGCCGCACCGAAAAGTGTTTCCATTTTTGCGGCGGATGCAAACGGTGACGTCGCACCGATACGGCAGTTGAGCGGCCCGAAGACCAAACTCTACAATCCTATTGGTATCGCGGTGCGCTAGCAGGCTAGAGAGCGGTCTTCCAAAAATCGAGCATGTGCACGAAGACCGAGCGTTGCTGTGGCAGGCCGCGTATGGGATGCGTTTTGCGCGGATAGGGATAGAAGAGCACGCGGGATTGGTGCGTGAGGATGAATCGTTGCATGAGCTGCATGGAGTTTGCCATGTGCACGTTATCGTCGGCGGTTCCGTGCTGAATCAGCAGCGGGCCGTTGAGACGGCCGGCCGCAGGGAGCACTGAGCTGCGCGCATACGCCGCCGCATTGGCGACGGGCATTCCCATGTATCGCTCCGTATAGATCGTGTCGTAGAGGTGCCAGTCGGTAACCGGCGCGACCGCTGCGCCGGCCTTGAAGAGCCGGCTATGCGTGAGCGCGTAGCAGGTTTCATAGCCGCCGAAACTCCAGCCCCAAATGCCGATGCGCGACGCGTCAATATACGGCAGTGAGGCGAGATAGCGCGCACCGATCTCTTGACCCAGGAGCGACCCCGGACCGAAGTTGCGATAGAGCAGACGAACGTGTGCGTCGTCGTCCACTTGCGACGCGGGGCCGTCGATCGAAAAAACGACGATGCCCTCGCGCGCGAGCAGCTGATCGTAAAGCCCGCCGAAACGATCCGCTGTCGTCGGTGCGTCCGGGCCGCCGTAGACGAGCATCACGACGGGGTATTTCTGTGACGTTGTAAATCCAGGCGGATCGACTTCAATCGCGTCGAGCGAACCGTAAGATGAGGCGACCTGGAGCATCCGCGTGGGAAGCAGCTCCGTTTTGAGTGCCGCGTTCTCCGGTGCCAGCAGGCGAACGTCAAGCGACGCGGAGTTCACGACGCCCGCACTTGGCGGGTCGTTGAGGCGGCTGTGCACGTCGACGAACGCATTGAACTTCGGTGAAAGTGTGATTTGGTGCCAGCCGGACGTTGGAGTGAGATTGCGAGGTTCTCGGGGTCGATTAAGGTCGATCGCAAGCAGCGAGCGATCGCGGCGGGTCGGATATGCGCCCTGGAAATAGGCGGTGTCGTTTCCTTCGACGCCGTAGAGTTCGACCGCGCGGTAGTCCCCGCTGATTTTCCGTAACGCCCCGTCACGAGCACGCAGATAGATGCCGGCGGTCCGCTCGCGGTCGAGCAGCCAGACCGAGCGTCCGTCGGAGATCCAGAACGGCAACGGTTGCACGTCGACCCACGTCGGCGAGGCTTGGTAATAGAGCAGCGATGGATTGCCGCGCGCGTTTGGCCAGACATCTACTCGCATCGTGCGTTGGGGTCGATCGAGGATCTCCGCTTCCAGTTGATTCGAATGCGCGATCCAATCGAATGCCGCGAGGTACTCGTCGTGTCTAGCTGCGTCATAAACGAGCGAATCGGCGCCGCTCGCGACGTCGACGACGCGCAGCGTCACCTTGGGATTGGGCTGGCCGGCGAGCGGATAGCGCTGGTGTTCGACGCGGTTGTCGGGCGTGAGAAAATCCACGATCGGAAAGTTCGTCACGTGGCGCTCGTCCATCGTGAGATAGGCGAGCCGTTTGCCGTCAGGCGACCAGCGAAACGCGTTCTCGATGCCGAGCTCTTCGGGATAGACCCAGTCCAGCGTCGCGTGAAGCACGTCGTCGGGAGCGCCACCGTGCGTCAACCGGCGGATCGCGCCTTGTGGAGCGAGTTCTGCAACGTAAAGGTCGGCGGCGTGCGAGAACGCGATCGCGTCGCCGCGCGGTGACCACTGCGCGTCATCGACGTCTTTGGCGATTCGGCGAGGATGTGGCTTCGAGACGTCTGCAACGTAAAGCGCACCGTCGGCCGAGAGCGCGACGCGCGTTCCGTCCGGCGACCATCCGAAGACGTCGGGAGTCTCCGATCCGCGTCCGAACGCTCCGGCGCCGAGCCAAACTTTCGATGTTTCGCTTGCAACGTCATACAGCATCAGCGGCAGCACTTCGTCTGGATCTTGACTCCGTCGGATATAGAGAAAGCGCTTTCCGTCGGGAGACCACGAAACTCGATCGACCATACGGCCCCATAGCGGCTCCTTGGCGTACACCGCGTCGACCGTCAGCTCCGCGGCCTGCAACGGAGCCGCCATCACTAAGATCATCGCCAGCCAAACGCCGAGCTTAGTCATGCCGTTGTCAACCCGAGCCCTTCGACTACGCTCGCTGCGCTCGCTCCGCTCAGGATGACAATGCTAGTGCGTCCTTCGACGGCGCTTAGGATGACAATGCTAGTGCGTTCTTCGACTGCGCTCGCTGCGCTCGGGATGGCAACATTGCTCATGCGGTCACGATGAGCTTTTAGATCGCGCAAGCCGCTTGATGATCTTGTAGGTTGGGCAGAGATGGTTAACGGGGCAGATCGCGCATTGAGGGGTCGGCGCTTTGCAGATCGCCCGACCGTGCATGATGAGCCAGTGCGTCGTGTCGCCCCATTTCGCCGGCGGCACGAGCGCGGTCAGGTCGTCCTCCACTTGGCGCGGCGTCGTGCCGAGCGTCAAGCCCAAGCGGTGCGAAACGCGGAAGACGTGCGTGTCGACTGCGAGCGCCTCCTCGTGGAAAGCCGCGGCCATGACGACGCTGGCCGTCTTGCGTCCGACGCCCGCGAGCGATTCGAGCTGCTCGCGCTCGCGGGGCACGTTTCCGCCGAAGCGCTCGACGAGATCGCGCGCGCAGTTGATGATGTTCTTCGCCTTCATCCGAAAGAAACCGGTCGAACGGATGATGTTCTCAACGTCCGATTGGCTCGCGCGCGCGAGTTTCTCCGCCGTGGGATATTTTGCGAAGAGCGCGGGCGTGGTCAGATTGACGCGTGCATCGGTCGTCTGCGCCGAGAGGATCACGGCGATGAGGAGTTGGAAATCGCTATCGTATTCGAGCGCGGTTACGGCGTGCGGATAGGTGCGCTCGAGAATCGCGAGCTCCTCGACCGCGACGCGGCGCGGCACCTTCTTCTTAGGAAAGGGAATGGACGGCACGAGACCTCATTCTCGCAACGCGACGTGGTTTCCGTCGCGCATTACGATTCCGTCGCGCTCGAGGCCGGCGACAAAATCTCGCACTTCTTCGAAGCTGCGTCCGGAAATCGCCGGAGCGACGTCGCGATGCAGGTCGAGAAGCGAAATGCCCCTGCCGGGCGGCAGTTCGCGAAGCCGATCGACGATGCGCCCCCGCGCATAGCGCGTGGTGCGCTCGTACGGCAACGCGCTCTGTGGGGATCGGCGCGTGACCGCGGCCTGCCGCAAGCGCTCGAGTTTTGCGGCGTCGATGGGCGCCGCTGCGCACCTCTCGCGTAGCGGACAGAGCAGGCACTTTGGGGCGCGTGCGGTGCAGAGCGTCGCGCCGAGATCCATCAAAGCCGAGTTCCAGTCGTGCGCCCGGCTTCGCGGTACGAGTTCGCGGGCGCGCGCATCGAGCTCCCGTACCGTCGCCGAATGCGGATATTCGACGCCGAATTTCACGCGCTGCACGATGCGCCTTACGTTCGTATCGATCGGCGCGTCGTCGAGATTAAAGGCGAAGGCTCGGATCGCGGCCGCCGTATATGGGCCGACGCCGGGCAGCAACCGAAGCTGCTTCGATTCCGAAGGCAGGACACCGGCGTGCCGCTCCACGACTGCCACGGCGAGCCGCTGCAAGCGTACGGCGCGCGCGTTGTAGCCGAGCCCCTTCCATTCGCGCACGATCGTCGCCGTCGAAGCACGCGCGAGGCGAGTAAAGTCGGGAAAGCGTTCGACGAAGGTCTCGAATTTCGGAACGACGCGCTCGACCTGCGTCTGCGCGAGCATGAACTCGCTTACGAGGGTACGATACGGCGATCGCAGCGTGCGCCATGGCAACGCGGATCGGCCGTGCCGCGCGTACCAACGCAACAGCCGCCGCTGGACGTCGTTCACGATCGCAGCGTCGAGATCGCTTCGCCGATGCGCCGAATCCCTTCGGCGATCTCTCGTCGCGTCACCGCGGTAAGCGCCAGCCGAAAGTGATGGTCGCCGCCGGAGTTGGCAAAGAAGGCTTCGCCGAAGAGGAAGGATGCACCGAGCCGCTCGGATGCATCGAGCAGCGCGCGGGCCCGAATTTCGCGCGGTGTGGATGTCCAAAGGTAGAATCCACCGCTGGGGCCGCCGCCGCGCAAACCCGGCGGCCAGTGCTGCGCGATCGCCTCGTCGGCGAGCCGGCGCCGTTCGAGGAGCTCGTTGCGTAGTTGCTCGACGTGCGCGTCGTAGCCGCGCTCGAGATAATCGGCGATCGCCGCCTGCACGTAGAGGCTGGTGGCCATGTCGTAGGCCTGCTTGCGCAGCAACAGCCGTTCGAGAATCGTTCGCGGCGCTGCCAGCCAGCCGACCCGCAAGCTCGGCGCAATCGTTTTGGAGAAGGTTGAAAGATAGACGACGTAATCCGGCGCGAGCGCGACCAGCGGCAAGCCCTGCGGCGCGAGTGGACCGTACGGATCGTCTTCGACGATCGGCACGCCGGCACGCCGCGCAATCGTCGCGAGGCGTTCGCGGCGATCGGCGTTCATCGTAACGTTGGTCGGATTGTGGAGCGACGGCATCGTATAGATGAAGCGCGGTCGGCGCGTTCGCAGCACCGCTTCAACGTGATCCACGCGCATGCCCTCGTCGTCAACCGGCACCGAGATCGCCCGCAGGCCATTGATTTGAAAGACTTGCAACGCACCGGGATAGGACGGCGACTCAACGATAATCTCGTCGCCGGGTTCGGCTAAGCTCTGCGCGACGATCGCGATTCCTTGCGTCGATCCGGTCAGCACGATGATGCTGCCCGGTGCGATCGACGTGGCGCCGCGCGCCTTCATGCGTTCCGCAATCGCCGCGCGTAACGGCTCGTAGCCTTCGGAATCGCCGTACGACAGGACGAACCGCGGATCACGCGCGACGCGCTCGAACGATTTCGCAAGCTCGCCGAGCGGCGACGGCTCGTCGGGCGCGACACCCTGCACGAAGGAGATCCGGCCGGCTTCCGGCTTGGCGGCCAGCTCGCCCAACACGTTGGGAAACTCGCCGACGCGCCAGGGCGGGAGCGTCACCCACCACGGGACGCCGGCAGCGCGTTCGGGCTGGCCCCCGCGCAGCTGCGGCACCACCCTCGACCCGGAACCGACCCGTTGCTCGATTAGCCCTTCCGCGACGAGCTCGCGATAGGCGTGAACGATCGTGCTCCGATTGACCGAAAGCCGCGCCGCGAAGGTTCGCTCGGGCGGCAGGCGGGTTGATTCGGGGAGGGTGCCGGCGAGGATCGCCTCGCGCAAATGTTCGTAGACCTGACGGTAGAGCGGCACGATCGATTCGCGATCGAGTTCCGGCAGGACTCCGGCCCATCCAATTCCCGACACTGGATCACGCCATTTCGCGCCGCTTCCTGGGGAACGCTGCCGCTTGCGCGAAACTCCCGCAGCATGAGCACTTCGCAAGAACATCAGGTTGACGTGGCCGTCATCGGCGCTGGACCCGGCGGCTACCACGTCGCGATCCGGCTCGCACAGCTGGGCAAAAAGGTTATCTGCGTCGACCGCGACGAGGTCGGCGGCGTCTGCCTCAACTGGGGCTGCATTCCAACCAAAGCGCTGTTGCACGTCGGCGAAGTGATTCGTCACATCGAGCGGGCCGGTACGCTCGGGCTGAAAGTTCCCAAAGCCGAAATCGAACGCGAGACGGTCGCAAAGTTCACTAGCGACGTCGTCAACCAAAACGTCAACGGCGTCAAGACGCTTTTTAAAGCCAATGGCGTGGAGTCCATCCGCGGCGAAGCGTCATTTAAATCGCCGACCGAACTCGAGGTAAAGCGAGATGACGGCAGCGACCGCATCACCGCACGCCAGATCGTGATCGCGACCGGTTCGGCGCCGGTCGACGTTAAGGCGTGGCCCCGCGATGGAGAAACCATTATCAACTCCGACGACGCGGTTCGGCTCAACCGTATTCCGAAGCATCTGCTCGTCATCGGCGGCGGCGTCATCGGTCTGGAGTTTGCAACGGTCTACCGGCGCTTAGGCGCGGAGGTCTTGGTCGTTGAGATGATGCCCCAGATTCTCACTGGAACGGATCTCGAAATCGGCAAGACGCTCGGGCGCATCTTGAAGAAGCAGGGCATCGAGATCATGCTCAACACCAAAGTTGGGACGCTCGAGAAAAAAGACAAGAGCGTACGCGCGACGATTAACGGTGAGGGAACGGGCGGCAAAGATGAGACGCGCGAGTTCGATATGGTGCTCGTCGCGGTCGGGCGGCGGCCCGTTACCGATAATCTGAACCTCAAAGCGGCCGGCATCGAGGTCGACGGGCACGGCTTCATCCCGGTTGACGCCCAGCAGCGCACGACGGTGCCGAACATCTTCGCGGTCGGTGACGTGACCGGCCAGCCGCTGCTGGCTCACCGCGCGATGAAGCAAGGCGTCGTTGCCGCCGAAGTCATCAATGGCGACCGGTCGGCGGCGTTCGATCCCGTCGCCGTTCCAAACGCCATCTACACCGATCCGGAAGTTGCAACCGCCGGCCTCTCCGAGGAGGAGGCGAAGGCTGCCGGCTACGAGGTGCGCATCGGAAAGTTTCCGCTCGCCGCGAGCGGCCGTGCGCGCACGATGAACGAGAGCGAGGGGCTCATCAAGCTCGTCGCCGACGCTAAAACCGACTTACTGCTGGGTATGCACATCGTTGCCCCCCAAGCGGAATCGCTCATCGGCGAGGGCATAATCGCGCTAGAGATGGGCGCGACGCTCGAAGACATCGGGCTCTCGGTGCATCCGCATCCGACCTTCACCGAAGGCCTCATGGACGCGGCCGAAGCCGCGCACGGCAAGGCAATTCACCTCATCAACCCCAAGCCGAAGACGCCAGTCGGAGCCGGAAGCTGACCAACGCGCGTCTGGTCGATCTCGGGTTGAGACCGTATCGTGAGGTGTGGGAGCTGCAGCATCGGCTCCACACTGCGGTTTGCAAAGGCAGCGAACCAGATACGTGGATCGTCGTCGAGCACACGCCGGTCGTGACTTTGGGTCGTCAGGCCAAACGCGAGAACGTACTATTTTCGCCCGGCGAGCTAGCCCGGCGAGGTGTCGACTTCATCGCGATCGAGCGCGGCGGCGACGTCACCTACCACGGGCCGGGACAGCTCGTCGTCTATCCGATTCTCAAACTCGAGCGCTTTCGCGAGGTCGTACCGCTGGTGCGCTCCCTCGAGGGAGCCGTCATCGACGCCTGCACGCGCTTTGGAGTCGCCGCCGAGCGGTGGAGCAGCCACGCCGGTGCGTGGGTCGGGCGCAACCAAATTTGTGCGATCGGCCTTGCGATACAGCGGATGGTATCACTCCACGGTTTCGCGCTCAACGTCTCGACCGAGCTCGAGTACGATCGCCTCATCAATCCCTGCGGCCTGCGCGATCGAGGAATCACATCGCTCTCCGCCGAGACCGGCCGGGTGGTGCGCCTTGACGATGCGAAACACGTCCTGCTCGAGGAGCTCGCGCGTACATTTGATATCAATTTTTCCTCAAGCGAGCAGCAGCTGGTGGAAGCGTAACGAACCGTGGCCGTAACGATCGATTTAGTAACGGAGCGACTCAGGAAGCCGGATTGGCTGCGCGTCTCGCTGCCGATCGGCGATGAGTACGAGCGAGTCAAGGCAAAAGTTAATGAGCTTGCGCTTCACACCGTCTGCAAAGAAGCCGCCTGCCCGAATCTGGCCGAGTGCTGGGGCGCGGGCACCGCGACCATTATGATCTTGGGCGACGTCTGCACGCGCGGCTGCCGTTTCTGCAACGTCAAGACCGGCAACCCCCGCGGCACGGTTGACTGGCTCGAGCCGTTGCGCGTCGCCGACGCCGTCCGCGATTTGGGCTGGAAGTATCTGGTGCTCACCGCCGTCGATCGCGACGACCTTTTGGATGGCGGCGCGTTGATCTTCGCAAATACCGTCCGCGCGATTCGGGAGCGTTCGCCTGAAGCGCGGGTAGAGATTCTGAGCGGCGATTATCGAGGCGACTTACGGGCCGTCGATATCGTCGTCGATGCGAAGCCCGACGTCTTCGCGCACAATCTCGAGACGGTGCGGCGTCTCACCCCCTCCGTGCGTGACAAGCGCGCCGGTTACGATCAATCGTTGAAGGTCCTCGCGCACGTGAAGCGGCGCGCTCCGGACCGCTACACCAAAACGTCGCTGATGCTCGGCTTAGGCGAGACGCGTGCGGAGATTGAAACCGCGATGGACGACGCGCGCGCGGCGGGAGTCGACATCTTTACGATGGGGCAGTACCTGCAACCGAGCAAGAAGCATTTGCCGGTTGCCGAGTTCATCAACCCCGAAGAGTTCGATCGGCTCGGCGAACTCGCCGCACGCCGGGGCTTTCATCAGGTCGTCTCGAGCCCGCTCTCGCGCAGTTCCTATCATGCGGAGCAGGCTTTTTAAGTTTTTTCACGAGGTGAAGTAAATCGGCGCAACCGCCGGTAGAGTGCTTAGGTTGGTACAGCTAACGTGACGAAGGTCTTCCTCAGCCGGCCCGTCCTCGCGGTGGTCTGCTCCCTGCTGATTCTCATCGCCGGACTCATCGTGATCCCGGCGCTGCCGATCGCGCAATACCCGCAGATCGCACCCCCCGTCGTGACCGTGACGGCCACGTACACCGGCGCGAGCCCGCAGGCCGTCGAGGCTCAGGTTACGACGCCGCTCGAGCAAGCGGTCAACACGGTGCAGGGACTGCGCTATTTGAGCTCGACGAGCGCGCAGGGCACTTCGACGATCACGCTCACTTTCAACCTCGGCGTCAATCTCGACATTGCCGCTGCCGACGTGCAGAACTCGGTCCAATCGACGCTCGGACAGCTGCCGGCGACGGTGCAACAGCTGGGCATACAAGTCTCCAAGAACTCGGGCTCATTTGTAATGGGCATCGCGCTGACCTCGAATAACAAGAGCCTCGATACGCTGACGATGAGCAACTACGCGCAGATCAACATCGTCAACGACCTGACGCGCGTGCCGGGCGTATCGCAGGTCATCATCTTCGGTCAGCGCCAGTACGCGATGCGAATCTGGCTGAACCCGATCAAGCTTCAGCAACAGGGTCTCGATGCGACCGACGTCGTCACCGCGCTGCAACAGCAGAATGCCGAGGTTGCCGCCGGTAGCATCGGCACGCCTCCCGAACCCAAGAATCAGCCCTATAGCTACCCGGTGAACGCGATCACGCAGCTCTCCGATCCTTCGCAGTTCGCCAACATCATCTTGCGGGCGAATCCGAACGGCGGCTACGTGCGTCTGGCCGACGTCGCTCGTATCGAGCTCGGGGCACAGAGCTACTCGACCGACCTTCGCTTCGACGGCAGCAGTAACGTCGTCGGGTTGGGTGTCTTGCAGTATCCGACTGCCAATGCCCTCGACGTTTCGCGCAGCGTCAGAGCCGAGATGGGCCAGCTCGCCCCCGGCTTCCCAACGGGAATGCAGTGGACCGTTGCCTTCGACGTGACGACTTTTGTGAACGAGTCGGTCAAGGAAGTCATCGAGACGCTGCTGCTCTCGATCCTCCTGGTCATCGGCGTCATCTTCCTCTTCCTTCAGAGCCCCAAATCGACGCTGATCCCCGCGGCTACGATACCGGTATCGCTGATCGGAACGTTTTTCGTGATGGAGCTCTTCCATTTTTCGATCAACACGATCACGCTCTTCGGCCTCACGCTCGCGACCGGACTCGTCGTCGACGACGCGATCGTCGTCATCGAAAACATCGCTCGCCATATGGAACTGAACAAGGGCAAGCAAAGCGGAATCGCAAGCGCCGCCGAGGCCATGCGCGAGATTCAGAGCGCGGTCGTTGCCTCGTCGCTCGTGCTACTTGCGGTCTTCGTTCCGGTCGGCTTCCTGCCCGGCACCACCGGACAGATCTACCGGCAGTTCGCGTTGACGATCGCTGCCTCGATCACGATCTCGCTCTTCATGGCGCTTACGCTCGCTCCCGTTTTGTCGGCGCGACTGCTCACCGGTGAATTCGAATCAAGGGCATGGTTCTTCCGCGTCTTCAACACGAACTTCGCACGGTTTCGCGGCTGGTACGCCAGCGTGCTGCCCGTCATGTTCCGCCGGCGCTGGGCGATTGCCGGAGTTTTTGCGGGCGCGCTGCTGCTCACGTTCTTCCTCGCAGGTAGGACTCCGCAGGGCTTCTTGCCCGACGAGGACCTCGGCTACTTCATCATGCTGGTGCAAGCGCCGGAAGGAACCTCACTTGACGTCCAGCAGCAAATCGCGAGCCGCGCCGAGGCGATCATCCGCGCGCAGCCGGAGGTCCAGCATCTCTTTGACGTCGGCGGCTTCGGCTTCTCGGGATCGGCGCCGAACCGCGGGATCATGTTCGCGCTGCTCAAGCCCTGGGGCGAACGAAAATCGCCGGCTTGGTGTCAGCTGATCTTCCTCTTCGCGCATCCGCAAGCGTGCACGCCGCACAACGTATTCGCGCTCGAACAGCGGCTCAACTATGCGTTTTTTTCGCAGATACCCGAGGCACAAATCTTCGCGTTCAATCCCCCGGCGATCAACGGCGTGGGGAACTTCGGTGGCTTCCAATTCGAACTCGAAGACCGCGGCAACATCGGTCTGCCTGCCTTGACGAACACCGCCTACGCGATGATGGGGGCTGCCGCCAAAGACCCGCGGCTGCAGAACGTCTTCACTCAGTTCCGGATCAACTCGCCGCAGATTGAATCGAATATCGATCGCAACAAGGCGACGTCGATCGGCGTGTCGCTCTCAGATGTCTTTACGGCGCTGGAAGTCAACCTCGGCTCGCTCTACGTCAACAACTTTACCTACTTGAACCGCGCGTGGCAGGTCATCGTCCAAGCTGACGAGCCGTACCGTAACCGGGTCTCGTCGCTCAGAAACATCTACGTCCGTTCCAGCTCAGCGCCTGGGACGACGGTGGTGCCCAATGCGGTGGCCACGCCGGCATCGAGTGAGGCGACGGGCGCGGCCAATGCGGTCGGCGGTGTAATGACGCCGCTCTCATCATTGATGGACATCAAGCAGGTCCTGGGGCCGCCAATCATTAGCCATTACAATCTCTATCGCAACATCGAGCTGAACGGCAGCAACGCACCCGGAACGAGCACCGGCTCCGCGATTCAAGCGATGTCGCAGATCGCCGCGCGAGTGATGCCGAAAGGCGTCAGCTACGAATGGACGGGATTGCAACTCGATCAGATCGCCGCTGGGCCGCTGACGATCGAAATCTTTATCTTGGCGCTCGTCTTCGTCTTCTTCGTGCTCTCAGCTCAATACGAGAGCTACATTGACCCGCTGATCGTGCTGCTCGCGGTGCCAACCGCGCTGCTCGGCGCTCTGCTCTTCATCAACCTGCGTCACTTTCCGATACCGTTCCTTTTCGATCCGACGCTGTCGCAGGACGTTTACGCGCAGGTCGGCTATGTGATGCTCATCGGCTTGGCGAGCAAGAGCGCCATTTTGATCGTCGAGTTTGGCAACCAGCAAATTCGCGCGGGTGCCGGTGTCGTGCAAGCCGCGATGCGCGCCGCACAGACGCGGTTGCGCCCGATTTTGATGACGTCGATTGCCTTTGTCATCGCGGTCATCCCGCTCGTCTTCGCCTCCGGCGCCGGCGAAGCGGCGCGCCATTCGCTGGGAACCGTCGTTTTCGGCGGAATGCTCATGTCGACGATCTTGAATCTCGGCATCACACCGGTGCTCTACGTCATCATTAAGTCGTTCGAACTACGCGGGCGCCGACCGGGTGGCGACGGTCAAACGCACGGCGACATCGCCCCGGAACCACCCGTTCGCGCGCCCATGGGTGTGTAGCGCCCCTCCCACTATCACAATTGTCATCCTGAGCGGAAGCTCCTGAACGAGCGCACCGAGTGAAGGGCCGCAGTCGAAGGACGCGAGTGCGACGATGCATATTAGAGTTCGCTTTACGTGAGCGTCAAAAAGGAGTTGGAATCGTTTAGAGCAACTTTGATTTAGACGTCTGATAGAATTAATAACTGTTGTTATCGGCGAACATAGGAGTTGCTTGCATGCTCGGATGCATATTCCGTAGGTTGACGGTCGCTACGGCGGCGCTCGTGATTGGAGCGTGGTCGTTGCCCGCTGCAGCCGATGACGGCACCGGCGACGTTTTCCAAAAATCAATCGTCCCTAGCGCAAACGAACTAATCAAGAGCGTCATGAGTCAGCCGAAACCGAAAAAGCAAGACTCAACGATTGCGCAAGTACCGCCGGTGAGCCAGCCCCCGGTGCCTAAAATGCAGTTGCCGGGCGACCGGTTCGGCTACATGGTCGATTTTTCAATGGCCTATCCGTACGGCAACATCGGTGACTACGGCAAACAAGGCTGGCTAATGGGCGGCATGGACGCGTTGGTTAGTTATAAGTTTAATTGGTCGACGAAGCTCGTTGCGAGCATGTTTCAGTTGCAGCACTGGCCCTATGGATTCAACAGCGGACTCGCTCCCGTGTACTTGGCGGGTTTCCAGAACCCGGTCGGTTGCGCCGATCTCAGCGGCGGCAGCGCCTGCGGTCCGGGCACCGGACGCAACATCAACGTACGAACGAAGGACACGTTCGGCGTCTTCATGCTTCAGAAGATGATCTTGATCAAGTCCGATAAGATCCCGGGACCGGGTGCGGTGCCGATCATCGTCTCTCCAACGTACGTCGCGCGCGGCGGTCAAATCGGCTTCGCGCCGGGCAACAACGACGTCGTTCCGTTTACATACAACCTGCCGGACGGCCCCGTCGAGAACATTCCGGTGCGCACGGCGCAGTACTATGCGGTCGCACTGACCCTCCCGTTTCTCAAGACACCGAAGATGTTCGGCACGTTCACGATTGCTCCGCAGTGGCTCGTGCATACGGCGGGCGCCAACGTGGGCAACTCGATGCAACTTCCGCAAGTAATATACCTCGAGTACAATCCGGTGCCCGGAACGACGCTCTTTGTCGAACCGCAGAGCGCGCGAGATTATCTCCCCACGGATCCCTATCCCGAGCACCTCATTGCCTACTTCCTGGGTGTTTCGCAACGGATCAGCAAGTACGGGTTCGTCTCGGCCGTCCTCAATAGCGGTAACCCGACGAATCTCGGAGCCGATGGCGTTATCGGCATCAAATGCTTGACGGTCCAACAGGCAGTGAATAATGCGTGCGGTCTTGCAATCGGCGGCCTCAAGGCGACGCAGCTACAGCTGCAGTTCGGAATCGGCTCGCCAAACGTCTTCCCGTTGTAATCCAAAGGTAAAGAGTATGCGCTTTTCACACGTCAACAAATCGCTCGCCGTTCTTGCACTTGCCGCACTTGCCGCCTGCGGCGGCGGAGGCGGTGGCGGACCCGCTGCGTTCGTTCCGGGAAACGGAGGCCAACGGCCTGACGGCTCCCCAATCCTGGCGCGAATCGTCGGCGTCGGCGACAGTTTAACCGCCGGGTATCAGGCCGATGGATTTCTCGGCGCGACGAATCTCAAGAACCCGCTCAATCCGGGGACGTTTGTCCCCCCTACTCAGCAGAGCGGTTGGTGGACGCTGCTCTACGAACAGGCGTCGGGTCTACCGTTGGATACCATAATTGCCGACATGTACGATCCGGCGAAGAGTCCATTGCCGTTGATTACCGGGCCGGGTCTCGACAATCAGATTGTTGCTTCTCCCCTCACCTCAGTGCCCTTCGGGCAGTTCAAGGGCGCGGATCCGTGCACGTTCGATAGCAGCTTTAATCTCGCCGGCTTTCGGTTGCGTCCATCGGCACGGGTCCGCATCAACCCTACGGCAACGACGGTCCGCAACATCGGGGTTCCTGGTCTCACGCTGCACGAAGCCATCACGATCCATCTGCCGCCAACCGATACCTGCAAGCCGCTGCCCGGGATCCCCGGGCTGCTCAGCGATGTCGTCCAAGAAGAGAGCGGAACGTACTGGCCGGTTTTGCGCAACTTCGTAAATCTCGGCGGACACCTCACCGAAGTCAATGCCGCCGCCTCGTTGCGTCCAACGCTTGCCACGTACTGGCTCGGCGCAAACGACGTACTGAAATACATGGGAAGCGGCGGCCGCTTTGTTGGCGGCAATAGAACGCCGGGACAGACCGAAAGCGACGTTCGCAGGGCCGTTTCGACCTTGGAGGGTACCGGCGCCCGCGTCGTCGTCGCGAACCTGCCGAATATCGTCGAAACCGGCTATTTCCAAATGGTCGAAACACCCAAGGCGAGCCACGACTGCCGCATTCGCTCGTACGCATTCTGTTTCTTAGTAGATGTGGGCGGCTTGCCGGTTAATGCGGTCCAGCAAATAGCCGAAAAATACCATCTGAACACGCCAGGTGGATGCGTCGCCGCTTCGACCACCAAGCCCTGCGGCTATTTGACGCTGCCGGGAGCGCTTATAATCCTCAACTATTTTTTCCAATACCCGAGCGCGTCGGGCTATGCGGATCTCGATTGCGCCGTTCCGAAGCCGAACTGCAAATCGGTCCCAGGAAGTGGGCTCGGAGCGAACTACATCACGCCTGAGTTCGCCGGTAAGGTTCAAGCGATCAATAATGCGGTCAACGAGGGAATCGACGACGCGGCGACCGCGTTGCGCGTGCCGATGGTCGACGTCGCGCAGATCTTCCACGGCCTTGCCAGCGGAAACCCCGCCAATCCCTACTTTCACTTAGCGTCGTCGATCAAGCCTGGCCTCTGCTGTACGCTCGGCTACATCTACGAGCCTCCCGGAACGTTCACGCCTGCTACCGGGGGCATCTTGAGCTTCGACGGCATCCATCCGTCGAACTCCGGCTACGGGCTGATCGCCAACGCCTTTATCGCGACGATCAACAAGGCGTACGGCACGCACATTCCCCAAGTCGACCTCAAAGCCGTATACGCCGGTACGCGTTGCGGCAATCCGAAGTTCTGCTTCCCGGACCCCTACGCGCCGCACTGACGGCGCAAGTCTAGGCCGGCGGAGGGCCGTCCTCGATTTCGTCGGCGTACTCCTCGTCGCGAAATCGATCTAGCCGTTCGGTGATCTCGGCCTTCACGTCATCGGGAACGTCGGGCTTACCGAGCAGATCGCGATCTTCGTCGTCGACGAGTTCTTCGAGCTCTTGGTCGTCGGGCTCGTTCAGAGGAGGTCGCATGGTGTACCTTTCTGCGAGGCGTCTGCGTTGTTGAGGTGGTTGCGCGAGCTCGCGGCGACGGTCGGCACATTCGACCGGACGGTGCTCGAGCCCGGCTATGCGCTGCGCTGCACCATCGGCGTCGCGATCCCACTGGTCGTTGCAGCGTTGCTTGGGAAGCCGGTGTTGGGCGTTGCCGCCGCGATCGGCGCGTTCATCACCGGATTCACCTCGTTGCAGGGCATCTATCGAACGCGGCTGACGGCCGTCCTTGTCGCCGCCCTCGGGATGTCGTTGACGAGTTTCGTCGGGGCAGTTGCGGCTCATTCCACATTGGCAATCGTCGCGGCAACCGCACTTGCCGGCTACGCCTGCGGAACGATCGGTCAAATCGGGCCGGTGGCGGCGACGGTTGCCCTCAACTCATTCGTCGCTTTCGTGCTCTTCTCGAGCCAACCGCTTGCGCCCGCGCTCGCAGCGCAACAATCCGCACTCGTTTTGGCCGGTGGTTTAATTCAAGCAATCCTCGTGCTGCTCGCTTGGCCGAGCGAACGCCGGGGTGCGGAACGAATCGCCCTGGCCGACGTTTTTCGGAAGCTTGCCGAATACGCACGCGGCATCGGATCGGACCGTTCCGCCCTTCCGCCGATTACGCCGCTGGCCACCGCACGCCAAATATTGGCCGATCCGCAACCCTTTGCGCGCGCGAGCAGCCTCGCACGCGCCGAACGCTTACTCGAAGATTCCGAAATCATCCGGCGGCGTCTGGGCGCAATGGCGGCGACCGCCGATGAAAGCAGCGCATCGCAGCAGCCGGCTGCCGGGGTTGCGACGCAGCTCGACGCGATCGCGAACGTTTTAGCCAGTGAACGAGACGACATCAGCGAGTACGAGCGCTCGTTCACGGACGCCGCGCCTGGCGTCGAGCCTGCGCTCGACCTCGCGGCGAATCTTCGCGATGCAATGGAAGCAGCGACGATGCTGGCGCGCGGCCGACTCCCGACGCTGCACTTGCTTTCGAAGCCGCGTCCCGGACCTTACGTGCAGAACCGCATCGACTGGCTGAGCCGAGAAGCGCTGCGCTTTGCCATCGTGCTTTCCGTAGCGATGGTCATTGGCCGCCGATTCGAGGCCGACCGCGGCTATTGGATTCCGCTGACCGCCGCACTCGTACTCAAACCGGACTTTCAGACGACGTTCGTCCGCGGCGCGGCGCGAATCGCCGGCACCCTCGTCGGCGCCGTTGTTGCTAGCCTCGCAATCCTTCTCGTGCGCGGGCATCTCGCACTCGAGATCGCGGGCATCCTCATCTTCGCGTGCACGGCGTATCTTACGTTCAATCCCAACTACGCACTCTTTACCGTCGCCATCACCTCATTTGTGGTGATCGTGCTGAGCATGCGCGGCCTTCCCGGAACGACCACGATCGACATCCGCGTTCTCGATACGCTGGCGGGCGGCGCGCTCGCGATGATCGGATTTCTGACGTTTCCAAGCTGGGAACGAAAGCGCACGCGCGCGCTGCTCGCCGACCTTTTGGAAGCGCAAGCCCGCCTGAGCGATGCAATCTTGCAGGCCGCGGCGAATCCGACGGTCGAGTCGCGCGAAGAAGTCGAATCGGCCCGCACGGCGATCTGGAAAATTCGGACGACCGTTGAGGCATCGATCGACCGAACCCGTAACGAGCCCCGCCGTCCGCACACGATCGGCGCCGGCCGCGCGCTCCGGATCCTGGCGGCGACGCAGCGCTACGCGTTAGCAAGCCTCGCGCTCGAAACGGCGCTCGAAGCCCAACGGCCGGCACTGGCGATTCGCCTCGATGCGTTTGCCGAAGCGCTCCACGCGGAAATGGCTGAGATGGCGCGCGCCTTACGAGAATCCCGCCGCGTTCGCGGCGACGATCGTTTGCCGGCGGCGCTCGCTCGGCTCAACGCCGAACTCAACATGGAGCAAAATTCCGAGAATCGGTTTATCTTGGAGCGCTTGCGCGGGTACGTGGAGGCGACACTGCGGTTGCGTCGCCTGCTCGGCACCCATCAAAGCGCCCGCGAAGCCTGATGCGTTGCTTAAGCGTAAATGCCGCGTAGTTTTGAGGCTTTGACCACGCGGTCGATGGCCAGCGTATAGGCCGCAGTTCGCAGCGTTGCCCGGCGCGAATTGGCGATCGTACGAATCTCATGCAGGTTCGATAGCAGAAAATCCTCGAGGCGTTCGTTGACTTCCGCTTCCTTCCAAAAATAGCCCATTCGGTCTTGTGCCCATTCGAAATATGAGACCGTTACGCCGCCGGCATTGGCCATGATGTCGGGAATCACGATGATGCCGCGCTCGCGCAGAACGCGATCGGCCTCGGGTGTCGTTGGACCGTTCGCACCTTCTACGATTAATTTCGCTTGGACTTTGGCTGCGGTTTCGGGAGTAAAGACCTTTTCGAGCGCCGCCGGAACGAGCACGTCACACTCGCTCGAGAGCAGCTCGCGGTTGGTGATTTTCTCACCACCCTTGAAGCCTTCGAGCGTCCCGAACTTCGCCGCGTGTTCCATCGCGCCGGCGACGTAAATGCCGTTGGCATTGTAATACGCTCCGGTGACGTCGGAGATGCCGACGATCTTGCAGCCGCGCTCCTCGAAGAGTTTCGCCGCATGCATGCCGACGTTACCGAATCCTTGAATCGCGATCGTGGCCTTGTCGGGGCGCAAATTCATCTCTGCCATCTCGTCGAGGGCACAGATCGTCACGCCGCGGCCCGTGGCCTCGACGCGCCCGCGCGAGCCCCCGATCTCCAACGGCTTGCCGGTGACGACGCCGGGCATGTTCTGCCGCACGTGCATCGAGTACGTGTCCATGAACCACGCCATGACCTGCGGCGTCGTGTTGACGTCCGGCGCGGGAACGTCCTTATCGGGGCCGACGACTTCGACGAGCTCGGCGGCATAGCGGCGAGTGATGCGCTCGAGCTCGTTTGAGGAGAGCGTCGCCGGATCGCAGGTAACGCCGCCCTTACCGCCGCCGAAGGGCAGGTCCACGACTGCGCACTTCCACGTCATCCAAAAGGCCAGCGCGGTGACTTCATCGAGCGTTACGCGCGGATGGTACCGAATTCCGCCCTTGGCCGGGCCACGCGCGAAGTTATACTGCACGCGATAGCCGGTATAGACTTCAAATTCACCCGAATCACGCTGAAACGGAATGGAAAAGATGATCTGCCGCGATGGATGTGTGAGGATCCGTCGCATACCCCCGTCGAGTTCGAGCAGGTCAGCCGCCTCGTTGAAATAGGCGATCGCATCGCCGAAGACGGAAACTTCGCGCACAGAGCCTTCGCGTAAAACAGTCGTCATAATCGGTGGGTTAGACGTTGAACCGGAAATTCACCACGTCAGCCTCTTGCATCACGTACTCTCGCCCCTCGCTGCGCACTCGACCGGCAGCCCGCATCGCCTCCATCGTGCGATATTGGACGTAATCGTCAAACGAAACGATCTCGGCCCGTATGAAGCCGCGCTCGAGGTCGCTGTGAATCGTTCCGGCCGCCCGAGGTGCCTTCGTCCCCTTTCGGATCGGCCAGGCGCGGGCTTCCTTCTCGCCGGCCGTCAGGAACGTCATGAGCCCAAGCAGATCATAGCCCGCCGCTGAGAGCTCGTCGAGACCGCTACGCTCCACGCCGAGCTCGCGCCGGAACTCGGCGGCATCGGCCTCGGAGAGGCCGGCGAGCTCCGCTTCGAGCTTCCCGCTCAGCACGACCGCTCTGCCGCCTTCGGCCGCCGCTATCTCCTCGATGGTGCGCACCTGTTCGGCTGCGGCACCGTTTTGGGTCTCGTCGACGTTGGCGACGTAGAGCATCGGCTTGAGGGTCAGCAGAAACGAATCGGCCGCCACCTGCGCCTCGAGCGTCCCCGGGGCAAAGCTGCGTGCCGGGCGAGCCTCCTCGAGCGCCGCACTCAGCCGCTCCGCCGCTTCAAGATACTCGCGCTGCTTGGGGGCGGCGCGAACCTCGCGTTCGAGTTTCGCGATGCGCTTACGCATCGTAGCGAGGTCGGCGAGCGCTAATTCGATAGCGATGATCTCGCAATCGCGCCGCGGATCGGGCTCGCCTTCGACGTGGGTTACGTCTTCATTCGCGAAGCAACGCACGACCATCGCAATCGCATCCGTCTCGCGAATGTGGCTCAGAAATGCGTTGCCAAGACCTTCACCCGTGCTTGCGCCGCGCGCCAGCCCTGCGATATCGACAAAGCGAACGGTCGCCGGTATGATGCGCCGCGCGTTGACGAGGCTTTGCAGCACGGGTAAGCGCGGGTCGGGCACCGCCACCTCGCCGACGTTCGGTTCGATCGTGGCGAATGGATAGTTTGCGGCGAGGGCTTCGGCCGAGCGCGTGAGCGCATTGAAAATGGTTGTCTTGCCGACGTTCGGCAGACCGACGATTCCGCAGGAGAGTGGCATGCTCGACCGGCCCGTTCGGCAGCCGGCAAGAAAATCCGGTGGGCTTGTCGGATAGGGCAGCATATGCGCCAAATGAAGGTCGACAAGCTCGGGATCGACCTGCTGACCCACGATCCGGTGGTTATCCTCAAAGACATGGACGGGTCGCACTACCTACCGATTCTCATCGGCCCCTTTGAAGCGACGGCGATCGCCCTGGCACTGGAAGGCGCACCGGTCCCACGGCCCCTCTCGCACGACCTCATGCGCAACATCCTCGATAGTCTGAACGCAAACCTGGAGCAGGTCGTCATTCACGATATTAAAGACTCGACATTTTTCGCCAAGCTGATCGTGCGCACAAATGGTGAAATTCAAGAGATCGACGCGCGTCCGTCCGACGGTATCGCGCTCGCGCTGCGCGTTCCGGCGCCAATCTTCGTTTCAGATAAAATCGTGCTCGAGGAAGCGACGGCCGAGAAAAAGCCAATTAACGAAACCGAAATGGCGCGCTTTAAAAAATTCCTGGAAGATCTCAAGCCGTCGGATTTTAACCGTTGAAAGACAAGGCGCCGCATTACTGCAGCGCCTTGCGCGTTTCGATGTGATACCTTCGCAGCGCATTGCGTCCGGCTGGAGCCCCCGGGCCCTTCGACTACGCTCGCTCCGCTCAGGATGACGAGAACATCGGCAAGGGTTCGGCGCCCGAAAAATTGGAAGAGAACCCGAAACATTTGTCGCGAGAAACCGTATTTTTAGCAGAGTGCTTTTTTTGAAGCCCATGGCCTCCAAGGATTCCCTTAACTCGTTCCCATAAGAACGGCGCATGACTGAGTTACGGGCCGAAATCGGAGTTTTTGGAGGGTCTGGATTCTATTCGCTCATCCACGATGCGCGTGAGGAATGGATCGAGACGCCGTACGGTGCGCCCAGCGATCGGGTGGCGCTCGGAGAGATTGCAGGGAAGCGCGTGGCCTTTCTTCCGCGCCATGGAAAAGATCATCGCTTTCCGCCGCAAGCGATTAACTATCGCGCGAACTTATATGCCATGAAGACGCTGGGTGTCAAGTGGATCATCGGACCGACGGCGGCGGGATCGCTTGCGAAAGGCGTCGCACCGGGCTCGATGGTCGTCTCCGACCAGCTGGTCGATCGGACGAGCGGGCGTAAGGATACGTTTTACGATGGCCCGATTACAACCCATGTCAGTTTCGCCGATCCGTATTGTCCGACGTTACGGCCGATTGCGATTGACGTGCTGAAAGCGCAGGGCGTCGAGACGCACGAACGCGGGACGGTCGTCGTGATCCAAGGCCCGCGCTTCTCGACGCGCTCCGAGTCGAAGTGGTTTCAGAGTCAGGGCTGGGAGGTCATCAACATGACCCAATATCCTGAGGCCTACCTCGCACGCGAGCTCGAGATGTGTTACGTGAATATTTCTCTCATTACCGATTACGACGTGGGTATTGAAGGCGTGCCGCCGGTCTCGCACCACGACGTCATCGAAGTCTTCAATCGCAACAACGAGCGTGTAAAGAACGCGATCGGCGAGATCGTCCAACGGATTTCGGTCGACGCCGATTGCGCGTGCCGGCACGCGCTCGCCGGAGCCCGGTTTTAGCGAGATGCGCTCGCTGGGTCGCGTCGATCTCGGGATGTACTTCCAGGCGTTTCCGCTGCTGGCACGCCATCCGTCGATTTTCGTGATGCCGCTGCTCGCCGCGGTGGTCGAGCTCTTGCTCAGCCAAATTTCACCCTTCTTTACCGATGCGCTGGGTGGGGCTGGGAACTGGCTCTTTCAGATCATCGTTCAGCTCGCTTATGGTTTCTGTTTCGGCGTTGCGGTCATCGCGGCAAACAACGTGTGGCGGCGGCGCCGAGCGACGTTCGACGAAGCCTGGGACGAGGGCCGGCAGAAGGTCGGCGGCATTCTCATCGCCACGATCGGCTTCTACTTCTTGGTCTATGCCGCGGGGTATCTGGCATCGATCGCCGGCAGCGCGATTTTGCAGGTCGTGCTTCAGCTGGTCGTAGCCTTCTTCTTGATCTACACGATACCGGCGGCCGCGATCGGCGGCACGCCGGGAAACCTCGCTATTGGCGCATCCTTTCGCGCGGTCCGCCACGCGCCGTTGCCGACGGCGATCCTTGCAATCGTCTTCGTACTCTTGTGGATATCGCTCCCCGAGTACGTCGTTGGGCGATTCGCGCTCGAATTAGGGGTCATCGGCTACGCGCTGGTGCTCGCCGCGGTCAAAGCGATCGTGCTGGCGTACTTGGCGTTTCCATTCGCCAAGCAGTACGACGACATCGCTTTCACGGGCTACTGGTAAGGGCCATCCGCACGAACTCGCCCACGAGCGCAGCGTTCACGTTGGTCCGCGCGAGGCGCTGTGCTTCGTCGAGCTTTCCGAGCAAAGCAACCGCCATCCGCGGATCGATCGGCTGGAGGCGCCGTATGCGGTCGGCGTGATCGACGGAGACGAGGGGCACGCCATCGCGACCGCCGGCGACGATCCAATCGCGCACGAGCGTCTTGATCGTTTCGAGCCCTTCGTCAAGCGTTTCGCGGTTCGCCCACGTCTCTTGCGGCGACTTTCCCTCAAGGCTCTCGAAGAACCAACGCACGACTTGCGCGCGCAAGGACTCCTCCTCGCCTTCGAGGGCCGCCAGCGCACGCGTCACGCTGCCTCCGCCCATCGATGCGGCAAGCTCGGCGTCACGATCGCCATAGTGCAAGCGCTCGAGAACTTCACGCACCTGCGCATTCGAGAGCAATGGAAAGCGTACGTCGATGACGCGCGAGCGAATCGTCGCAAGCAGACGCCCGGGCGCGGCGCTCGTGAGAATCATCACGACGCTGCGCGGCGGTTCCTCCAAGAATTTAAGCAGCGCATTAGCCGACTCATGCGTCGCAAAGACGACGTCGCCGAGCAAGAGTACGCGCCGGCCGCCGCTATATGATTGCATCGAGAACTGGTGGATCAAATCTCGGGCGGTGAGTTGATCGCTCTCATAAAATCCCGCGCGTGCCTCCGGGTCGCCAATCTTAACGACGCCTTCGTGTTGGAGAAAATCCGGATGGTGAGCCCCGTCACCCTTAAAGAGCACGCACGACGAGCAGGTTCCATCGTAGCCCAGCACGCCTGATTTCGGCGCGAGGCAGAGCAACGATTGGGCCAGCCGCTGCCCGAACGTCTTCTTCCCCACCCCCGCCGGGCCCGTGAAGAGATATGCATGCGCAAGCCGTTCCGGCGTCAATGCCTCGAAGTAGCGCTTCGGGCCGGCGGCGCCGATCACTTCGAACTGCAGTTTGCTCACGGCACCTTGGCTTGCAACAAGGGCAGCACGTCGCTCAGAGCTTCTTCTACGAGCGCCTTAGCCGGCAACCGGGCATCGAGCACGCGGTGCTTCGGAGCGCGCGCAAGCGCGAGAAATCCTTGGCGAACTCGTTCATGAAAAGCGTCGTCCTCGCGCTCGATTCGATCGCTTGCGACGTTACGCTCGCGTAGCCGAGCCCGGGCCACGCTGACTGGGAGGTCAAGCACGACAACGACGTCGGGCTCGAGCCCTCCCGCGGCAGTTTCGCAAACCGCCCGTAACGACTCAACGTCGAGGCCTCGTCCGTATCCCTGATATGCCAACGTCGAATCGGTGAATCGATCGCAGAGCACGATGCGGCCAACTGCCAACGCCGGGCGAATTACGTCCAAAACGTGCTGCGCGCGCGCCGCATTGACCAACATGCTTTCGGCTAGCGGCGAAATCGAGACCGGGCGATTCAAAAAGATCTCGCGGACCGCGTCACCCAGCGGCGTGCCTCCCGGCTCGCGCGTCACGGCAACGTCGTAGCCTTCTCTCTTCAGGCGGTCGGCAAGACCGAAAAGCAGCGTGCTCTTGCCGGTGCCTTCGATCCCCTCGATTACGACAAACACGCGCGCTTTCTACGCGTCGGTGGTTTTAAAGATCTTCACGCGGCGGTTCGGCTCGAGGCCGGTCGAGCGCGATTGCAGCCGGTAACGCTCGGCGAGCTGATGCTGCATCCGGCGCACGTACGACGTTTGCGGAGAGAGCTCGATCGCCTGGTTCGTCAGCAGGACTTGGTAGATCGCTTCTTCGGTCTCGCGCAGCGCCAGCTCTTCGTGGTCGATCGAACCGAGGTTAAAAACGTCGCGCAGGGCGGTTTGAATTTGCGTCGTGGTGTTCGTTTTGATCGAGTAGATCGGAACGTTGTCGGAGGCGATCTGTTTGAGCTTGGGCTGCTCTTTGCGTTCGAGCGTTTTGAGGGTCAGAACGACGTCGGCGTCGTCCCAATTGCGCGCGATCGACGCATGTACGCGAAGGTTGGCGATTGCGCGCTCGATCTTGTTGCGCGAAACGCCGTATGGAAAGATCAAGAGCGGGCGGTCGCGCTCGTCGGTATCGCGATCGTGGTCGTACCCGTCGGAGAGGCGCGGCATGGACTCGGTGTCGGCCTCCTGCACGACGGTGACCTCGCCGCTTGCCTCACGCTGCCGAATCTCGGGCTGCGGTTGGTAACCGCGCAGCAACGCATCGATGACGTCGGCGACGTTCTTATGAATCGCGAGGCGGTCGCGGTCGTGAATCTCGATGACAACGTCGAAAGTCGGCGGCGCTTTGCGCTCGAGCACGGTCTTGCGCGTACCGCGACGGCGGGCTTCCTCATCGGAGAGGGTGACCGCGCTGACGCCGCCCACGAGGTCGGAGAGCGTCGGGTTCATCAGGAGATTCTCGAGCGTCTGGCCGTGCGCGGTGCCGATCAGGGTCACGCCGCGCTCGGCAATCGTGCGCGCGGCCTCGGCTTCGGCGTGCGTACCGATCTCGTCGATGACGATGACTTCGGGCATGTGATTTTCCACGGCTTCGATCATCACCGCGTGCTGCAGTGCGGGGTCGGCAACCTGCATGCGCCGCGCCAAACCGATGCCGGGGTGCGGAATGTCGCTGTCTCCAGCTATTTCGTTGGATGTGTCGACGATCACGACGCGCTTGCGTTCTTCGGAAAGCACCCGCGCGCACTCGCGCAACATCGTCGTCTTGCCGACGCCAGGCCGCCCTAAAAGGCAGATCGACTTACCGCTTCGCAGCACGTCGAGGAGTATGTCGATCGTTCCGTAGACCGCGCGGCCAACGCGGCAGGTGAGGCCGACGATTTTTCCGGTGCGGTTGCGTATCGCACTGATGCGGTGAAGCGTCTGTTCGATGCCGGCGCGATTATCCGCGCCAAACGGCGAGACGCGCGAACAGACGTGCGCGATATCCTCGTGACTTACGGGCGTCTCGGTAAGATACTTGAAATCGTGCTCGAAACGCGCCTCGGGCGGCCGCCCGAGGTCGAGCACCACTTCGATGATCTCTTCAAGGTTGTTGAGACGGACCAGCGCCTGCCGTATCGCGAGGGGGAAGATATCGAGGAACTGTGAGAGTTCCCAACTAGGGGAGACGGAGTGAACTCTGACCGCCAATACTTTTCCTACCTTCTCAAGCCGAGTCCCCTGAAACCATTACGCCCGGCGCGCGGTCACTCCTTCACGACGCGGATCACGCGAACTTCGTCGTCGTAGGGACCTTGAATACGCACGCCCGCCTTCAACTCGAGACGCACGTAGTCGACGATTTCGGGCGTTATTTCTTCGCCGGGCGCGATCACGGGAATGCCGGGCGGGTATGGCGTCAGGGTCTCCGCGCAGATGCGGCCGGCCGACTCCCGAAACTTGACGAACTCGGTGTCAGCCAGGAACGCCTCGCGCGGACGCATTCGCATCGGCGGGATCGCCGGCAGCCGGAAATTGCCGCGGCGTAGGCGCTGCTCCAGGATCCCCGAGGGCGCAAACATATCGAGCTCGCGATGATAGCGGGACATCTCGCTAAAAGCATGCACGAATCGCTCGGCAGCGTCGCGTGTCGTTCCGATGGTAAAGAGCGCCACGACGTTGAAGAGATCGGCCAGCTCCACCTGAATGTTATAACGCCGGCGAAGGATCTCCGACGCTTCGTATCCGGTGTATCCGAGGCCGCGCACGGTAACCGTGATCTTCGTCGGATCGAGCGCGAAGACGCCCTTGCGCCCGCGGAGCTCTTCGCCAAAGCAGTAGATGCCGGGAATCTCGTTGAGACGCGCGCGCGTCTCGTTTGCCAGCTCGATCGTGCGGGAGAGCAGCGCCTCGCCTTCGGTCGCCATTTGCTTGCGGGCGACGTCAAGTGAGGCGACCATCGGCAAATTTGGCGAGGTCGAAAGAAACATCTTCAAGACCGCAGTCAGCCGGTCGAGCCGAACGCGCGAGCCTTTTTGGTGGAGCATCGCGCATTGCGAGAACGCCGAGAGCATCTTATGGGTGGAGTTGATGCAGAGATCGACGCCGGCGCTCGTCGCCGAAAGCGGCAGTGCGGGATGGAAATGGAAATGCGGTCCCCATGCTTCGTCCACGAGCAACGGCTTATCGGCGGCGTGAACGAGGCGCACGATCGACTCGAGGTCGGCAGCGACTCCGTAATACGTCGGCGACACGAGGTAGACCGCGGCGACGTCGGGATGATCGCGAAGCGTCTCCGCGACGGTTTCGGGCGTCACGCAGTGGTCCATCCGCAGCTCTTCGTCGACCTCGGGATGCATATAGATGGGCTCCGCGCCGCTCATAACCAGTCCGCCGAGCATCGACTTGTGCGAGTTGCGGGGCACGGCGATCTTCTCACCTGGGTTCACCGCCGTCATCATCATGCACTGATTGCCGCTAGTCGAACCATTGATCAGGAAGAAGGAGTTGTCGGCGCCCCAGGCCTCAGCCGCGAGCTGCTGCGCCTCTTTGATCGATTCGGTCGGTTGGAGCAGATCGTCGATGCCCGGCATCGGCGTGAGGTCGATCGCGCAGATATTGTCGCCGACGAACTCGCGAAAAGCTAAGTCCATCCCGATGCCTTGAATGTGCCCGGGGGTGTGAAATGGCAGCACGCCTGAGTCGACGTACTCGAGGAGTGCTTGAAAGTACGGAGTTCGATGCTGGTCCAATGCAATCGGCAGAATGCCAAACATCCGCGACTTTCCCTGCCGCGCCCCAGGCGCGTCGGCTTCCGCGGCGAACCCGGCTTTGAAAATGAGCGACGCCGGCACCGACGCCGAGATCCAGCGCCGCGCTGCGGAGATCATCAAAGCATGCCCGCAGTGGTATCACTCCATCGAACTGGCACCGGGCGTGATTACACCGGGTGTGGCGCCGCTCGACGTTTGGAACGGCACGCTGCGCAAGCTCCATTTGCCCGACCTGCGCGGAAAATCGGTGCTCGACATCGGCGCCTACGATGGCTTTTTTTCGTTTGCCGCCGAGCGACTCGGCGCGGCCCGAGTGGTCGCCTTGGACGAGTACGTTTGGGCGACCGACATGGTCGCCTACATGAGCGATTGGCGAAAGGCGCGAGCATCCGGAACGGCGGTCCCGGCGCCGCGATACTCGCCGCACTGGCGTCCGGCGGAGCTTCCGGGTAAGCGCCCGTTCGATGCTGCGCGCGAAATCCTGGGGAGCGGCGTTGAATCGGTCGTCGGGAATTTCGTGACGCTCGATGCGACGAACCTCGGCAAATTCGACGTCGTGCTTTTCCTCGGCATTCTCTATCACATGGAAGATCCGCTTGCCGCAATTCGGCGGGTCGCCGAGTTCTTGGCGCCAGGCGGCTTTCTTGGAATCGAGACCGAGGCGGTCGATGTGCCCGGTGCTCCCGATGCCGCGTTCTTCGAGTTCTTTCCGGGTAACGAGCTCAACAACGATGCGGCGAACTGGTGGGCACCCAATATGAAAGCGCTGGAAGGCTTAACGCGCGCCGCCGGCTTGCAGAACTTTAGCGTCGGAGAAGGCCCGCCGCCGCTCTCCCGCTGGGCGCAGTTCCGGACAAAAATCGGTCAGGGTCGCACGCGCTTTCGTGCCGTCGCTTCGGCGAGGGCTCCGGCGTAACTCAAAACGCTCGGGTGAATGCTCGGCTGAAGCCCCGCGGCGAACACGGCGACGATCGCGCGCGGCGTCAATATCTCAACCTCGCCGCGGACGGGGCGGCGCTTGCGCGCAGCGTAGCCGGCGTCGGACCATGCGTGCACCGCGTCCCGCCAAACCAGCCACGCGCTGCCGTCGAGAACGATGAAGACCCCGTCGGGAAGATTGGCGATGTCGTCCCGATACGTACGCTTGCGCTTGCCGTCGAGTCGATCGGCGTGCAGCCGATCGTCCATGGAATCGGCATCGGTGGGGCCGCCGATAGACGTCTCCCAGAGCGCTTGGAATCGGCGATAGTCGGCGCGCCGGCATTCCGCGCACGGCCGGTGGCCCGCACCCAACGCGACCGCCTCATCGAGAAAGAAGAGTTCGGTGTAGCGATGCGGTTGCATCACCTGGCGGCGCCGGCCCCGAAACTCTAGAACGCACGCGATCCAGCGTCGCACTTGCCAGGGTCGAACGATGCGGCGCGCGTCGTCGTGCAGAATCCCGCGGTTGCCCATCATCAATCCGCGTCCCGGCAACGCAACGATCTCACCGAAGGGCGTTACGCGATTTTGCAGCGCCACGCGTTATTTCGTCGCCGGGAGGTGCTATGTTTCGACGCGTTCGTCGATCGAAACGTTGTAGAGGAAGAGGAACTTGCCCCACTCGTCCGGGAGCGTGTTGCGCTTGATCTGAATCCAGGGGATGTACTTCGGCTGCCGCGGCTTGCGCAGCAGCGTCATATTCGCCTCCTGCGGAATGCGATTGTTCTTGCGATTGTTGCAGCGCATGCAGGCGCAGGCGAGGTTCTCCCAGGTCGATTCTCCGCCACGGCTCTTCGGCGTGACGTGGTCGACCGTCATCAAGCGTTCGCCACGCCCACCGCAGTACTGACAGGTGTGATCGTCGCGTATTAACACGTTCTTCTTCGTCAACGCGACCTTCTGCATCGGCCGCCGGATGTAGTAGAGCATCCGAATGATCGATGGCATGCGCATTTCGAAGGTCGGCGATGCCAACATCCGGTCGCGTCCGTGCAGCATCTCCGCTTTCCCGGCGAAGAGCAGTTTCACCGCACGCTGAAAGCTGGTGACGTTTAACGCCTCGTACGTCGAGTTCAGAACGAGCACTTCACTCAAGGCTGCTTATCCTCGGCGCGCTATGAAAGCGAGGCATCTTTCTTAGGTGCCTCGCTTCCGAACGAACGTTAGTCGAGTTTCGGTTAGCATTTGTGTTATCGCTAACCGCTGTTCCGGTCTCAACCTTTCTTTGACCCGTTCGAAGGCGGACGTCGCGACGTCAATCGCGACTTCGGCCGATTCGCGATCGGGTTCGCGACCTTCGGATTCGGTGAGATACGCGTGCGCAGCTAAGGCGAGCGTTGCGATGACCTCGCTAAGCAAGGGTTCGACAGGCGGAATCTGCCCTTGAAATCCCGCTGCTTCTGAGTCGGGGACCCGAGTGGACATCTCGCCGCAGGACTACGCCTCGGCACCGCGCGCTTCCTGGCGCTACGCGCCTCGCCTGGCGCTGTGCTGCCGCGCGGGACCCCTCGTTGAAAAGCTCGGCACTGCGCGCCTCGCCTGGCGCTACGCTACGCTTTCGGCACTTGCTAACGCAGCGCCGAAATCTTCGCTGCGCGCCCCCGCGCTGACTGCGCAGCGCGGGACCCCACCTATAACCATGTCGAGGAAGTACTGGTGCACGCGCGGATCGTCGGTAAGCTCGGGATGAAAGGACGTCGCGAGCACGTTGCCTTCGCGCACCATCACGCCGCGGCCGTTGCGTTTCGCGAGCAACTCGACTCCCGGCCCGGCCCGCTCGATCCACGGTGCGCGGATGAAGATTGCCGGAAAAGGCCGGCTGCCGAGCGTCTCAATTCGCAGATCGACTTCAGCCGATTCGTTCTGCCTTCCGAACGCGTTACGCCGCACGGTAATATCGATCAGGCCGAGCGTCGGCTGATCGACTTCGGCGATTTCGCGGGCCGCGACGATCATGCCCATGCACGTGCCCCAGAGCGGCATCCCGCGGCGGACCCGCTCGACGATCGCGCCGGCAAGGCCCACGCGCTCGAGCAGCTTCATCACGGTGGTCGACTCACCACCTGGAATCACGAGCGCATCGACTCGCGCGAGATCCGAAGGGTTCTTTACTGAAAGCGCACGTGCGCCGGCGCGCTCGAGCGCGGCCGAATGTTCCACGACGTCGCCTTGCAGCGCAAGGACGCCGACGCGTTTAGTTTCCACGCGGGGCGAGCAGTTCGCTTTCGTCGAGCCGCCGGATGTCGAGGCCCGACATCGCCTCGGAGGCACCGAGCGACCGGCATGCTTCTAACACCACGCCGGGTTCGTTAAAATGCGTGGTCGCATCGACGATCGCGCGCGCAAAGCGCTTTGGGTCGTTTGATTTAAAGATCCCGCTGCCGACGAAGATGCCCTCGGCGCCAAGCTGCATCATGAGCGCGGCATCGGCCGGCGTTGCGACGCCACCCGCGCAGAAGAGCACCACCGGCAGCTTCGCATCCGCGGCAACCCGTGAAACGAGTTCGAGCGGGGCGCCGAGGTCGCGTGCGCGAGAAATGAGCTCCTCTTTCGGCGCGACGCTAAGCTCCCGAACCGCATCGCCAATTGCACGCATGTGGCGCACCGCCTCGACGATGTTTCCGCTTCCGGCCTCGCCTTTGCTGCGGATCATTGCCGCGCCTTCGGCAATCCGGCGTAAGGCCTCGCCCAAGTCGCGGGCACCGCAAACGAACGGCGTCGTGAAGGCGTGCTTATCGACGTGATACTTATCGTCGGCCGGCGTCAGCACTTCTGATTCGTCGATGTAGTCGACCCCGAGCTGTTGCAGCACTTGCGCCTCGGCGAAATGGCCGATGCGCACCTTTGCCATGACGGGAATGGTCACGGTGTCCATGATGCTGCGGATCAGCTCGATCGCGCTCATCCGGGCAACCCCACCCGCCGCGCGGATGTCGGCGGGGATGCGCTCCAGCGCCATGACCGCAACCGCGCCTGCCTCTTGGGCGATGGCAGCGTGTTCGGGCGTCACGACGTCCATAATGACACCGCCTTTGAGCATTTGCGCGAGACCGCGCTTGACGGCAATCGTCCCAGTGCTTTCCATGTCTCTATCATAACAGGCGGTCCCAATGAGAACATTGGGTACGCCGTTATGGCGGTGCGGGGCTCGCTGGTACGGGAGTCACCCCCGACGGAAGCGGCGAGCCTGGCTGCCGAGGGTTTGCCTGTGGCGGCATCGTGGGCAACGGCTTCTGGCGCCAGATCGGAACGTTCGGATTGTAGGTTGGCGTCGGAACCGGGACGGGCGTCGGTGGCTGCGGCCGCGGCTTGGGGGGCGGTGCGAGCGTCGGCAACGGCTGCGGTGGGACGCGCGGATCGGGGAAGCGCGGATCGCCCCCTGCGGAAAGCGACTGCGTCCGTTTCCAATCCGGCCCGTACGGTTGGGGGCTGCTGTCCGGCGGGGGCGAGACCGCCGGCGCCACCGCCTGAAGATTCTCCTCGGTGGCTTGCCCGATTACCCGGCTGCCCATCCGTTCGCCGATCGCAACGGCGATCAAGAGCACGGCGGCGCCCGCAATCAGCAGAATCGTCGGCAAGCGCCTCGCGGGCTGCACTTTACGCGGCTAGGCCTTCACCAGCGGCCGGACGACGTCAAGTTTGGCTGCGCGGGCTCGGCGATCGCTGGGCTTACCGATAAGGTGCACTTCACGAAGTTCACCTGCCGCCATATCGAGGCGAGCGGTATGGCCGCGAAACTCCAACATCACGTTGCGCGGGCGATCGAGCTGATTGGCGACGAAGATGCGAACGGCTCCGGCTTCATCCTCGAATGCGATCGCACCGACTTCGACCGGTGACGTCGTTACCTCGTCGCTTACATCGCGGCCGGCGTAGATGCATGTGAACGGCTCTTCCGCCGAGAGTTCCGGCATGTCGCCGTAGATCGTGTCGTTTCGCAAGTCGACGACGTAGGTGCAACGGCGCCCTCCCCAGTGCACGCGCGCGGCCGCGACCCAGTGCCATCCTTTGGGTCGCAGCGGTGCCAAGTGCGGCCGCCCGCTCGTGCGATAGCCGTTGAGGCCGCCGACGGTTTCCGCGACCGCCCACAAATATTTCGCGCCGGTCCAAGGCGAGAGATACATCCCGCGATTGCTCAACGATCCGCCGTCGAACCATTCGGCGAACTCACCCGGCACGGTGTTGCGCGGACTTCCGCCTTCCATCGCCGCGTACGAGATGCTCAGAAAGTGCACCGCTTCGTCCGTCATGCCGTTGCGCGCGAGCGCGACGCTGCACCAAAGCGTCAGATCGGGCCACACGCCGCCGAGCAAACCGAATCCATATGACGGGAAATACCAGGCGTCCGCGGTCGAAATCGTCCGCAGACCGACCGGCGTCACGAAATCCGCTTCCTGCAAACGCTGCAAAATCGCGCGCCGCTGCTCCTGGTCGGCAATGCCGAACAGCACCGGGAAGATCTCGTCGGCCGTAAAGTTATCTTGATAGTTGCCTTCCTGATCGTAGTTCAGAACGAATGCACCCGTATCGTCGTTGAAGAGGTAATCCATCATCGCTTCGCGCATCCGCTGCGCTTCGGCGCCGTATCGCTCCCAATGATCGTTATCACCGACGACCGCGCAAAGCATCGCCGCCGCCTCAAGCGCGTAGACGGCTTCGGCGTTGATCTCGGTTACCGCGCCGTCGAGCGTGTAGTAGGGGATGATATTGCGCCAAGATGAAATCCCGTAAAGATCGACGCCTTTTGCGCGGCTGTTGATCAATCCGTGCTCGTCACGCTGCGTGAGCATGTAATCGGTGAGCTTTACGATCAGCGCTATTCGCTCGCGCACCCACGTGTCGTCAAGCGTTGCGTTGTAGTGGTGCAGCATCGCAATGATATGGAGCGGCGTGTCGTCGTTGATGTTGAGATCGTAATCGGTCTTATAGCCGCTGACGCCGCGAACGTATTCGACCATCAACCCGCTGTCCTCAACCGCGGCGTTGAAAACCTCGAGGGCGTTGCGGCTGAACTCCGGCCAAAAGTAGTCGAAGCCGTGGACGAGCCACGACGTGTCGCGCGAGACCAAGATATCGGACGGCGGCGAGTTGGTCGCGCCCCAGCCGTGCGGATAATCCTTGACGATGCGCAACATGTTTGATTTCGCCCACGCCACTCCACGCGCGATCTCCGGGGACGGTACCAGGAACCGCGCGTCGGCGAGGCGCTCGGTGAAGTAGCCTTGGGTGTGATGCAGCGCGCGCTGGTCGCGCAAGAGCGCCTCGAGAACGGGGCGGCTGCGCTCGGTTCCGTCTTTATGATAGCAGACCGCTAACCGCAGCGATTCGCGCGCGCCGGCCGCTACCGTTATCCGGTACTCGAAGGCACCGAAAATCCGGCGGCTCACAAGCTCGGCTTGCTGCGGCGTTACGTCACCCAGATGCTCGGTCGTTTGATCCTTCGCCAGCGTTCCGCGGCGCATCGATTCGAGCAGCACTTGCTCCCGCAGTGAAAGCTCGACCGCGACCGGGTTGCGGGAACCGCCCCACCATCGCTCGCCGCCGGTCTCCAAGTTTCTCGAGCAGATGAATCGCCCATCGTTCCACGCGCGCACCTGGTGCTCGGGCTCCCCATAAAATCGTTGGCCGACCAACATCGCCCATGGAAAGAGCGCGACTTCCACTTCCGCCGCACCGGGGTTAAAGAGCGTCACGTCAATGACGAAGGAAACGGCGCGGTCGAACCCCGCGCCGTGAGGAACGTAGAAAGCCTCGGTGACGTGGACGCGATGGTCGAGCGTAAGCTCAGATATCTGAGCGTACGGCAGAAACGTCAGCTCGCGTTCGATCTGATGGGGGAAAAACGTGCGGTCCGAAAGCCGGTACGCAATATGGTGCGTTCCGAAAATGATCTGATCGGTGTCGGCATCCCAGAGACCGCGCACGCCGCCCTTTGCGGTCGATTGCGCGTACGTCTTTAAGTTGCCGAGCAGCAGGCCATACGGCGTCTGCGATTCGTGCAAAACGTAGGCGCAGAATTCGTTTCGCTGCGCGTCGTAGCTCAGACCCATTCCTTGACCCCTAGTGCGGCGCGGAGCGCAAAGGCGCCTCCTCGTGCGACGGCAAACCGATGGGCGGATGCTGACCCTGCGGGCTCCAGCGAAGCTCAACCTGACGCTCGAGGTGCTGGGCCGTCGCGGCGACGGATACCATGGCGTTCGAAGCGTCATGGTGCCGCTCGAGCTTGCCGACGAACTCAAAATCGAACCGAGCGCACAGTTTGCGTTTGCCTGCGACCGCAGCGAGCTCGCGGGCGAGCGCAATCTCGCGATGGCGGCATTGCGCGCCCTCGGCGACCTTCCGCCCATCCGATTGGAGCTGCGCAAACGAATCCCCGTCCAAGCCGGCTTGGGAGGCGGTTCAAGCGACGCCGCCGCGGTGTTGCTCGCCGCAATGTCGGGTACCTTCGGCGTGCAGCCGCGGCGCGACTGGCTTCGCATCGCTCGAGCGCTCGGATCCGACGTGCCCTTCTTCCTCGCGCAGACCGCGGCATTGGTCGAGGGGACGGGTGAACGCGTCACGCCTGCCGGTGCGCTGCCTCACTGGTACGTGCTGATCGTCAAACCCCAAGCAGCGATCTCGACGTCGACCGCGTATGCAGAGCTCGACCGCAGCGAGCGGCCGCAACGTTCCCGCAACCGCTCGGTTTCAATCGCGATGCTTGAAGCGCTGCAGCGCGCGGAGTTTTCACAAGTCACGTCGCTGTTGCAGAACGACTTTCACGAGCTCATCGTCTCGCAGACGCCCAGCGTCGCGGACGCGATAGCGGCACTCAAGGCAGCCGGTGCGACCAACGTGCTGCTGGCAGGCTCGGGATCGTGCCTCTTCACCATCGCAGCCCAGCGCGAAACGGTTGAAGCCCTCGCCGCGCGGCTGGATCTTCCCAGCGGTTGCGAATCGTTCGTTACCGCTTTTGCACGTACCCCACAATGGCGCCCATAGACGCCGTCGTTCTCGCCGGCGGACCCCACGACGGCGTCGCGGCGCTGCAGCCCGGCGCGCCGAATAAGGCGTTCGTCGAAATCGGCAAGCTCACGCTGGTCGCCCGCGTCCTCGCCGCCTTGCGCGAATCGCCCTGGGTTGGGCGAATCGTGCTGGTTGCGCCGCCCTCCGTTCGTGGGCGCCGCGATCTCGAGGCAGCCGACGAGCTGCGCCCCGACGGCGTCCGCATTACGGAAAGCTTGCGAAACGGCCTGGCCGGCTTCAGCGCGAATGGTGACGTGCTCATCGTCGCCTCGGATCTGCCGGTACTGACGCGGCTCGCCGTTGACGATTTCATCGCTCGGGTCGCCGCGCTGCAGGCGGACGTCGTTTACGGCTGCGTGGAAAAGCGCGTTCACTTGCAACGCTTCCCGGAGGTTCCGCACACGTGGGCCCGGATGCGCGACGGAACCTATTGCGGCGGGGGAATCGTCGCGATGAAACCGCGCGCGCTGCCGACCCTGGAACGGTTCATCGAGCAGCTCGGAGCCGCGCGAAAGCACCCGTTCAAACTTGCCTCGCTTTTTGGATGGGATATGTTGGCGCGTTTTGCCGTCGGCCGCCTGAGCATCGCACAAGCCGAGGCGCGCGCGGCGAAAATTCTTGGCGCGCCGGTACGCGCCCTGATTTCACCCTATCCAGAAACGGCAGTTAACGTGGATCGGCCCAGTGACGTTGCGCTCGCGCGGCGGCTCGTCGCCGAACGGAGCAGCGCCTAGGGTGAACGCCAGCGCTTGAAGAGCTCGTTGGCGATCCCGAACTGATCGAGCGCTTTCCCGACGGTATGCGCGATGATCTCGTCGACGCTCTGCGGATTGGCGTACATCGCGGGAATCGGCGGCAGGATCACTGCCCCGGTCTCGGCAAGCTGAGCGAGCGTGCGTAGGTGGCCGAGATGCAGCGGTGTTTCGCGAATCACGAGAACCAACCGGCGCTTCTCCTTCAAGCAGACGTCGGCCGCGCGAACGAGGAGGTTCGCGTTCATCGAATAGGCGATGCCGCTCGCACTCTTCATCGAACAGGGAATCACCAACATCCCGTCGGTCAAAAACGATCCGCTCGAGATCGCCGCGGCCAAATCGTCGTCGCGATGGGCAACGTCGGCTAGCCCTTCAAAATCTTCTGCGGTCATATCGGTTTCGAGCTCGATGGTTCGGTGCGCGGCCGCCGTGAGCACGAGGTGCGTCTCGATTCCACCGATCGCACGAAGTGCTTGCAGGACCATGTAACCGTAGAGACTCCCGCTTGCCCCGCTGATACCAACGATAATGCGCCGCATCGGAGGGCGGTTATACGTTGGCTGCAGGGGCGCCTGGTGGGAGCTGTAACTTCAGATGGTCGTGCCGCCCGCGCAACTCCGCTCCTTCATTAACGACGCCGTCGAGTGGCGACGATCCGGCTCCGAGGCTTCTCTGCTCCGAATGATCCGGTCGTCGTGCTCCGGCGTTCCGCACGACATCGGCGCGGCGTATGCGACGCTCGCGACGCGCACCGGCAACCTTCTCGATGCAATCGACGCCGGTCTCTTGGCGTTGCCGATGCCCGAACGCGATAGCGTGCTGCTCTTCGCCGCTCGCTCGCGCAAGGTTCGATCCTCTGCATCAGAGGGCGAAGGCTTACACGCGGTTATCGCAACGACTTTTGCGCTCAACGAGGGCAGCGCGAAGCACGGTCTACAGCGAGGCGCAGCCCGCGGCGGGGAGCGCAGCGACGAGTCGAAGGCTGCGATCGAACTGGTGGAGGCGCCGGCGGCGGAACCGCTACGCGGCGTACCCGCGTGGGAAAAACACTTCAGCGCATCGGCACTCAACACGTACGCGGAGTGCGCGCGCAAATGGTTCTACCGGTACGCGTGCGCGGCAGTTGAGGATCCCGGTTCCGCCGCATCGGCATACGGTACCGCTTTCCATCTCGCGCTCGAGGACTTTCACGGTGAGTTTCCCCGGCCAAATAGTAACGATAGCGCCGTGATGCGGAGTCGCATGCGCGAATGCGTCACCTGGGCTTTCCAGCGCAACCGTAACGGGTTCGAAACGCAGGTCGAGTTCGAACTTGCCGTGCGTCGCGCCCAGCGCACCTCGCAGCGCTATGTCGATTGGCTTCTCGCGCAAGCCAAGGAGGCGCCGTTCGAGGTGCTCGGGCGCGAGGTCGCGGCAAATCTGGATCTCGACGGCCGGCCGTTCGTTGGATACATCGACCGGCTCGACCGCGACGAGCGCTCGGGCGGCGTTGGCGTCGTCGACTATAAGACGGGCAGCATCGCGACGAGCGCCGACGAGTATTGCGAGCGCGTTCGCCGCTTTCAAGATTTTCAGCTTCCGTTTTACTACTGGGCCCGCACCGGCGCCGGCGATCGCGTCACGCGACTGGTTTTGATTCCGCTCAAGGACGCGTTGCTCGACGTACGCCCGATCGTGCTCGAGGTTTCGCCGCGCGCCCCCGGCCCTTCGCGGAAAAAAGACGATGCGTGCGGTGGCATTGGGGTCGACGAGCTGGAGGGATCACGCGCGCGGATGATCGAGCTTAGCGACGAGCTATCGTCCGGAAGCATCCAGCATTTTGAGACGACCAGTAACCCGGTCGCCTGCACGTACTGTGCCTACGCGACGTCGTGCGCAGCCCGCCCTCCGGCGGAGGCGCGGCGCTTCGGAAGTTGATCGCCCTCGAATTAACCGACGAACAGCGCCGCGCGGTCGATGCGCCGTACGACGGATGCTTCGCGATTCTCGGCGCGGCCGCGACAGGCAAGAGCACGGCTTTGCGCGACCGCAGCGCGCGAGCGCGCGCGCTCGCACCGGAAGCCGCGCCGCTGATCGTGCGCTCGCCGCGCGACCTCGATGAGTATGCAGTGGAACTTCTCAACGCAAACGGAGTTGCGGCAAGCCTCGTCGACGACGTCGATGCCTCACTTACCTTCGCGAAATCGGCCGCACCGCTCTTCTCGCTACAATGGGAAGAGTTTGCGCAGCAGCAGCTCGACCCCGAGGTTCCCGGGCTGCGTTCGCCCGAGCGCTTTCTCCAATCGGCATTTCGATTGATTCGTCGCCTGCGCGACGCAGCCGTAGCACCAAACACCTTTCTTGCAAGCGCGTTGACGGGCGGAACCGAATTTTACGCCAACCCTCCCAACCTTGCCGATCCAGCGCTTCTGTTTGGGACGAAAACGGTCTACCACGACTCGCTCGACGCAACACCCCGAGAGCTGCAGCGTCAATACCGCCGCGAGATCGACCTCGCAAAGATTCTCGCGCGACTCTACGAGCGCTACGTCGAGCAAATAGAATCGACCGGGCGGTTTACCGGCCGTGACGCTGCCGTCGCTGCCGCCGATCGCCTACGGCGCGACGGCGTCCTCGTGGCCGAATTGCGCGAACGCCATCGTTACGCGTTCGTCGATGACGCCCAGGAGCTGACCAACGCTCACCTCCAGCTTCTGAGCCTGATCTTTGGCGAGCGGCTCGCCGGAGTTACGCTCTGCGGCGACCGGGATGCAGCGATCTCGGCGCTCCACATGACCGATCCGGCGACCACCTTTGCGCGCGCGCAGTCGAGCGTGGAGCTCTCTCGAACGTATCGGACGCCGCGACGCGAAGTCGAACGCGTCTCGACTCTGCGAGAGGAGGCCGAGCTGATCGCCGAACGGGTCGCCGGCTGGCTCGCCGAGGGTTATCGACCGGAAAGAATTGCGGTCCTGTTTCGCTCGGTGCGGAGCGTCACGATCTACGAACGCGCGCTCATCGAGCGCGACGTTCCCGTCGTCGTCGCGGGTGATTTCAACGTCTTCGCCGATCGCTGCGCCCTCGACGCTCTCGCGCTGCTCTGGAATGTTTACGATCCGTTTCGGCACGACTGGCTATTGCGAACGCTGGGTAACCCCATGTTCGGACTCTCCGACGCCTCGCTGGCGCTGCTCTGCGGTGAACCGGCCGATCCGCAACGGCCGCTTTTTACGTTCGACGAGGAGCCGGCGCCCACGACGCGTGCGAGTCGTTGGAATCCCAAGCGTGATTTGCGGCTGGGATGGAACGTGATTCGCGGAGAACGCGACGACGCGCTCGAACCCGAAGCTGCGGCGCGCGTCCAGCGTTTCCGCCTGCTGCGCGAGGGCTGGCTGGAAGCGATGGAGAGCGTCTCATTCGAGCTCTTCGCGCTCAGGGTGTGGCGAGAGGGCTTAGCGCGCGAAGGCGAGCCGGATAGCGCGCGGGCTCGAACGCAGCAAATGATACTACGGCGTCTTCTTAATCGCTTGAGTGCTTTCGCAGCTCGGCAAAAAGGCGCGACGATCGCCGACGTGCTCGAGTACGTTGAGCAGCGCGTGGAAAGCGAGCTGGAAACGTGCGAGCCGGACGACCACGCGATGGGATTCGTCCAAATGCTCAGTATCGACGCTGCGCGCGGGCGCGAGTTCGACCACGCGATCGTCGCCAACGTGCGGCCCGGTGCGTTTCCGCTCTGGTACGCGCCTGAGGCGTTCCTCTTCAGCCCACGGCTGGGCATGATCCCCAAAGAGAACGCCGGCGACGCGCACGCTTCGCGTACGGCGAAGTTCAGCTACTACATGGTCCGCACGAGGGCGGCGAAGCATTACTACCAACGCGAGCGGCACGCGTTCGACTACGCTTTGAGCCGCGCACGCAAGAGCGTCCTCGTCACCGCTTCCGGTACGCCGACGCGCGGCGTGAGCGCTCCTGAGTTTCTTGAAGAGTTGCGCTAGTGCGTTTGCGCGACATCCCGCCCGACCTTTACGCGCGAGAGGTTTTGCCGCTCACAGCCGAGCTGTGGGCGGGTCGCCGGAGCTTCGATGAGTACGTCGCTCAGACGCTGGAAATCGCGAGCAGTTCGTACGGCCGCCGGTACTATCGCACCGTCGGCCTCTATGACGGCGGCACGCTCGTGGCGTCTTTCAAGCGATACGAACGAACCGTGCACGACGGACTGCGCCGGCAGCGTGCGGTCGGCATCGGCGCCGTCTTCACGCCGAGCCGGCTACGCGGCCGAGGCTACGCCAGTGTGATGTTGGCGCTCGCCCTCGACCGCGCGCGAGCAGAGAAGTACGATCTGGCCTACCTCTTCTCGGACATCCGGCCTGAGTTTTACACGGCGTTGGGTTTCCGAATGCTACCCTCGCGTGAACTCTCGCTTCGGGCCGACGCGCTGCCGTCCAGCCGGCTCGTCCCAGCGCGATTGACCGACCGTGATTGGAGCGGCGTGCGCCGCACCTTCGAGCGTTGTGAAGACCTCCGCCGCATCGGATTTTCGCGCAGTGACTCGGTTTGGCAGTGGATTCGCACACGCATGCGACACGGCTCCGAGCACGCAGCCGGTCACGAAACGAACTTGATCGTACGCCGTGGCATGCGGATCGCCGCCTACGTCTTGGGCGTGCGCGCGCCCGAGCGCGATGCGTACATCGTCGACGAGTTCGGCTTCGCCGACGAATCTGCATCGCAGACGGTTCCCGCCCTGCTTCGCGCCGCCGCCGGCGACTTGCGGCGCATTCTCGGTTGGCTTCCTCCCGATGGCGCGCGCCGGCTTCTGCCCAAAGGCGCCGTGAAGCGGCGAAAACGCGCCATCTTCATGATGTTGCCGCTCTCGGCCGCCGGAGAACGTACGCTCAGCAGCGCGACCAACGCGGACGGCGACTTCTGCTGGGGCACCGACCACATTTAGCTGATTACTTCCGGGCGGGGCTGAGCGTTATTCCGAAGGGTTCGCCGAAACCGCCGATCGTCTTGACGGGAGTCCCGCCGGCGGGATATTTCCAAAAGGCGACACTCGCGCCGCGGTAGTTGGCGCCGATCACGTCGTTACCGGAGATGACATACTGCGTAACGTAATGGCCGCGCCGCAGCGCGGTCGTGCCTACTCTGACGCCTGCCGTGCCGGCGATTGAGAAGCGATAGATTACCGACGCATCGGAGTCGGCGACCGTGACGTGTTTGCCGTCCCATCCGACGCCACCCGGAGCGTGAATAGTCTGATCGAGATCAATCTCGGCGAGACCATTACTGCCTCTCGCCAGCTCGAGAAACGCGATTGGCTCGCTCGGCACATCGTCGGCGGCATCGATGAAAAGGTCGCCGCGCTCATCGTAAGCTGCAAAGTACCACAGAAACACCGAGCCGAAGTCGTACAACGTAGGGCGTCCGCGCGCGTGCACGTAGATGGCGACGTTGCCGGGGCCGTGCGCGGATACGATGTTGACCACCGCGAGGTCGCCGCTCGATGGATCGACCGCACAGCTGAAGGGTATCGCCTCGCGGTCGGTCAGCGTTCGAGCGAGATGCGTGCTGCCATGCGCGTACTCCAGAATCGTCGAGTTCGAGCTATCCGGAATGAAGACGTCGCCGGACTTGTCCGTGCAGAGACCGTTGGGCGAAACGAAACCCTTGAGAACGCCGCGCAGCACGCCGCTCAACTTGCCTTGTGGAAATGAGTAAGCATCGACGTCGTTCGTCACGTAGTCGGAGACGTAGAGCAGATCAAGTTTGCCGGCATCGGGCGCCATCCACGATCGTACTCGCGCAGCGGCCGCCGAGTCGATTGCGTCAGGCGTTGCCGGCAACAACCCCTGCGCCCTGCTGCAACCCGCCGCCAACAAACCGGCGGCTAGCCAGAGTAAATGCCACCTGAGCGTCGGAGCGGCGCGCTGCATCGGAGTGGATTTTAGTCAAAAGAGGCTGGTTTGTCGAGCGTCTCCTTCGATCAGCGTAGCGACGCGGGTCCCGAGCAGTCGCACCGGCGCGCCCTCCAGCCCAGCGCGACGCAGACAGTGGACGGCGGCGCGAAAGATTTGGCGCGCGTCGCGCGTTGGCTCGGTGAGATGCGTCTGCCGCCCGACGATCGTAAAATCGGCGCGCTTGATCTTCACGCCGATCGTCTGCGCGACGGTGCGCTCGCGCTCGAGCGCTTCGGCGAGTTCGCGAGCCTGAACCCGTAAAACGTCAATCAGCCGGCGCTCGTCGCTGACATCGTACTCGAAGGTCTCTTCGGTCGAGATCGACTTCGTTTCACGTTCCGGCTCGACGCGACGGCGGTCGACACCGCGCGCGAGATCGCGTAGCTCGGTCCACCACGAACCGAAGAGCTCGCGGAGCCGCACGTCGTCGAGCGCGGCCAGTTCTCCGATTGTCGTGATTCCGAAAACGCTCAACCGCGTCTGCGTTTTCGGCCCAACGCCCCAAAGGCGGCCAACCGGCAACGGAGCAAGGAATGCGGCCTCTTCACCGGGCGCTATCGGCAGCAATCCGTCGGGTTTGCACGCGTCGCAAGCGATCTTGGCGACCATCTTACCGGTGGCCACGCCTGCGCTTACGGTGAGGCCGGTCGCGTCGAAAATCTTCCGCCGCAGCGCGGCGGCAAACGCGACGGCCTCTTTGAGCTCCGTCTCGCCGATCGCTAAGAAGGCTTCGTCGAGCGAGAGCCCTTCCACCGGATTGCCGCCTTGGGAGAGGATGGTGAAGACCTCGCGCGAGACCGCGCGATATTTTTGCATATCGGGCGGTACGACGACCAAGTCCGGACATGCCATTCGCGCTTTGTAGAGCGGCATCGCGGATCGGACGCCGTATGGACGAGCCTCGTACGAGGCGGTAAGAACGACGGCACGCCGGCTGCTGCCGGCGACCGCAAGCGGTTTCCCCCGCAGCGTCGGGTCGTCGCGCACCGCGACGCTGGCATAAAAGGCGTCGATATCGAAGTGCGCGATGAAGTGGTTAACGCTGGCGCTCACGCTGGCGGCGCCGCTGAGCCTTGGCCTGGTTGCCGCACGTCGCCATGCTGCACCACGCCCGCGAGCCATTCTTAGTGCGGTCGTAATAGGCGAACCGGCAGGTGCCCTTACGGCAGGCGCGCAGGCGCGACCATGTGCCGAGCAACTCTGATTCGTAGATGATCGCAAGCAGCGAAGCGATCGGGCCTTTGTCTTCCGGCCGCAGCTCCAATCCGCGACTTGGATCGACGGCCAGACCCAGTCGCGTCGTCGCGAGGAAAGGACGCAGCCGCTCCCAGGCGGCCGCTGAGTCGCCCTCGCCGTTGTTTGCCGAAAGCAGATCCCGGAGGGTCTCGCGGAAGGCGCGCACCAGCCCCAGGTGACGCTCGTCGGTGACCGGCGCTAGACCGTGGCTAAGGAACCAAGCACCGGCCCGCTCTACCGTATCGAGCTCGTCGGGGCCGTTGGGCAGATCGACGGTGTTTTCAAATCGGCGGATGAGCTCGAGGCCGCCCGGGGCCGCGTCGGAGGTCTGGCTCACGGCCTAAAGCGGATCTTTTCTGGTGTCACCGGCAAACCTCGTTGACAAGTTACTGTCACCACTGTATGATGATTGAAGGTTACCACATCCGTCAAGAGGTTCACAAATGTTTCGCGATCCCGTCCGCACCGCACCGCTCGTCTCCGACATCTCGGATATCGATCTCCGGCTGAAAATCAATCGCGCCGATTCGGCGCTCTTCCTGGAGTCTAGTCTCCGCCTACCGCACCTGCGGGTTCAGTAGCACGCCCTTCTCGATGGCGCGGATCGTTTGCATGTTGCGAACATCGTCCGCGTCGTCGCCGGGCGTTTCGAGGATAGCCGTCTTCTCGCGCAGCTCGGGGTGAGCCAGCAGGGCGCGGAAACCCTCGAAGCCGATCTTTCCCTCGCCGATGTGCCAGTGACGGTCGCGGCTTCCGCCCAGCGGCACCTCGGTATCGTTAAAGTGAAACATCAGAATTCGAGCGAGCCCGATCCGGCTTTCGGCCGCGTCCAGGAAATGGTCGACACCTTCTTTTGAGTCGATCGCATATCCCGACGCCCACGCGTGAGCGGTGTCGAGACAGACACCAAGCTGCGGATGCGATAGGCTCCGCACGAACGCCCCCAACTCCTCGAGCGTCCCACCGGCAAGATTCCCCGCACCGGCTGAGTTTTCGAGCACGAGAGAGACGCCGGGTTCGATGCCGGTCAGCGCCGTTTCGAGCGCCCGGCAAATCGCCGTAAATCCTTCGCCACGGTCGCGCGTTCCGTATGAGCCGAGATGGGTATTGACAAAACGCATCCCGCCACGCGCCGCCACGGCCAAATCGTTTTTTAGAAGGTTCGACGATCCGGCCGAAATTTTTTCGTCGGCGCTCGCGAGATTGATGAGGTATGGCGTATGAATCGCGCAGAGATCGATCCCTGCCTCACGCCGAAGCGCCGCGAAAGCCTCGAGCTTCGGAACGTCGACCGCGGCGGTGCGATAGCCGCGCGGGTTCGTCGAAAAAACTTGCATCGCTGCGCAACCCGCGGCCTTCGCATGCTCGACCGCTTTGACGTAGCCGCCCGCGACGCGCACGTGCAGCCCAATACGCATTAAGGCGTTTCCGGCAGCTCGTTGGCCTTAATGCCGCCGAGGTTAAACTCAAGCGGCTGCCCCGGCTCTAGCTCGAGTTCGGGAAGATCGTCGAGCGAGCGAAGTCCAAAGGACTCTAAGAAGAACGGCGTCGTCTTGTACTGCATCGGGCGTCCGACGACGTCTTTGCGCCCCGCTTCTGAGATGAGCTCGCGATCGAGGAGCGTGCTCACCACGCTATCGGAGTTCACGCCCCGGATCGCCTCGATTTCGCTGCGAGTAACGGGCTGCATGTGAGCGACGATCGCGAGCGCCTCTAGCGCCGGCGTCGAAAGCGTCGTCTTGGGTGGCAGCAGATATGCTTCGACGACGTCGCGCGCGAGCGGCGACGTGGCGAAGCGGTAACCGCCTGCGACTTCGCGCAAAACGATGCCCCGCTCGCTATAGTCGGCTTCGATCTGCTGCAGCACTGCGGCGATCTCGCGCTCTTCGGCGCGGAGCGTTTTAGCGAGCTGTTGGATTGAGAGCGCTTCGCTGGCCACGAAGAGCAGCGCTTCGACGGGACGCGCAAGCCGCTGGATCGCTTCATCGAGCACGGCCGCTTCGTCTGCCGGTAAAAGCTCCTTCGTAGGAACGCTCATCCGGTGGCCTTCGCGATTGGGAAGAGGCGTATGTCGTCGAAGGCTTCAGACTGTTCGAAGGCGACGCGGTGGCGCTTGATGAGTTCCAGAATCGCGAGAAACGTGACGATGATGACGTCACGTGTCATTCCGAGGTCGTGACAAAGCTCCGAAAAGTAGGCTTCTCCGCGCTCTTTGATTCGTCGCGTGATGTAATCCATTGAGGCGATCAACGAGACTCGCTCGCGCGCGATCGATCGCTTCTCGGGACGCGCCTGTGCGAGCATTGCGATGAACGCTCGTTTGAGCTTCTCCGGATCGATTTCATAGCGTTGCACGATCGCGCCGGCCGGATCACCCGGCTCGCGATAGAAGAAAGCGCCGGCGTCGCCCTGGTAACGGCGTAGCTCTTCGCCCAACTCGCGATACTTCGAATAGGCGATCAACCGGCGGCGCAGCCGCTCCTCGACTTCCTCGGGTGTCTCTTCGCCTTCGTCAAGCAGCTCTTCGGGAACCGGAGGCAAGAGCGCTCTCGACTTCAAGAAGAGCAGCGTGGCGGCAATCACCAAATACTCGGCGGCGATCTCGACGTCGCGCGCGCGAAGCGAGCGCACATATTCGAGATATTGTTCGGCGACGCTCGCCAACGGAACCGTGGCGACGTCAAGCTGCTGCTCTTTTATCAGACCGAGGAGAAGATCGAGTGGCCCATCAAACGCATCGAGCCTGACGTTGAACGTGTGACTTTCGATCAGGACGAGATGCTTTCGGCGGCCGAGACGAGTTCGCGTTCGCCGAGGGCGTCGGGATGGGCCGTCAGAAACTCGAGCGCGATATCGACGAGCCGTTTCTCGTTCACGTACTTGAGCGTCTTGCGCGCCTGCGCTAGATCGAACCAGCGCGCGTCATCCACCTCGTGATCGTGGCTGGCGGGATCGCCCGAAAGGTAGCGCATCAGGAAGAACGTCACCGCCTTTCGGTGCTTCGCCTTGCCGACGTAGAACCAGTAGGAGATCTCGTTGAGGCGGGTGATGATCTCGCCCCAGCAGCCCGTCTCCTCATGAACCTCACGCAGTGCCGCCTGCTCGGTCGTTTCGCGTGCTTCGACGTGCCCTTTGGGCAGCGTCCAAACGCGCGGCGGCGCGCCGCGCCCGATCAGAAGGGCATCGTAGCTCAAATCACGGCGACGCAGGAGCAACCCGCCCGCCGACACCTCGTATTTGATCCGCATGACGCTCCCTCTAGGGACGGGGAAGGGGGCCGCTTTCGTGCCCCCTGATTACTACCATTATACCGTCCGGACCCAAGAAAGGCTGCACGCAGCCTCGCCTGAATTTCGCCCCCTTGGTCGTATAGCCAGCGGGCAACCACCTATAAGCAGGCGGTTGCTGCGTCCGGCGCCGGCGCGGCGGGCTCGATCCGTTACTTCACGCAGGTCGCTTGAGTGGCGGTGCCCCCGAGCGCCTTGCGGACCGCGGCGTGCACGGAGCTCGTGAACGGGGTGTATTCCAGCGCTGGCAGGTAGCCATTGGGAGCCGTGGATGTGATGTATTTGATGAGCTTCTTCTTATCGGCTAGATGGATGCCGTTGTTGTTACCATAGAAGAGCCAGTAGGTGATGCCGACGATCGGGTACGCCTTCGCCGGCGGTTTGACGAACTCGCTGGGATTGATATAGAGCTGGCACCACGGCGTGCTCGAGCCAAGCGAGAGACCGTCGCTGCCCTCACCAAAGGTAATCGTCTTCGCATTCTTTAGCGCGTTGGCGACCGCGGTTTGGTTTGTCGGGCTGACGAAGACCGCGTTTGAGGTATCTAGTAGGCTGGCTTGAGCGATGCCCGCGGCTTTCGCCCACGCGCCCACGGCGTAACCGGTGCCCCAGGAATCGGTCTGGATGCCGGAGAGAATGCCCGGATCGCCGTTCTCCCCGAAGAACCGCGGGTTCGGATCGCTGCTCGACCCAGGCCCTGGCCAGAGCATGTTCACGCCGAAGGTCCATGCCGCGTTGCGGGTTCCGCCTTGGTAGGGAGCCTTCGCGTACTTCCCTTTCCAAGTCACGTTGCACGAGGTGTTGAGCTTGTTCGTAAAGAGGTCGGTGGCGCCGCTGCTATCGGAGCGGAAGTAGAAGTCTACCGTTTCGCTGTTACCACCGGTGACCGATTTCCCACCGTTGTCTGCTGTGATCGCGGGATCGTTCCAGTCGCTGATCGTTCCGTTGGAAATCGCGCAGTAGCTCCACGTGGAGAGTTGTAGCGACGCACCCGATCCGATTCCGCTAAACGACGATGCGTTGTACGGGAAGACGATCGGTCCGCCGAGCGTCGGTAGCTCGAACGGCTGACCCCACGTTTTACTACCGGTCAATCGTCCTAGGTAATATGGGGTGCCGCTCACGCAGCATTCGGTCGACGGCAGCGCAACGTCGGTGCCGACGAAATCGAGCGGGTCCTGGCGGCCACCGAATCCGGTTGCCGTTTGGCCGTACGGTGCACAGGCGGTTGTCGCGGTCCCGTTGTTCGCTTCGAACTCCTTGCGCCCGTAGCCGCTGCTGTTATTGCAGTAATAGACGATCCCTTTGGTGCCGGCCAGGGCAAAGACCGAGCCTGGTCCGGGAGTGGGCTGGACGTCTTGATACGTGCCGACCGGCTGATCGCCAAGACTGTAGGCGTATCCTGGGAAATCGGCGCCTCCCGCATGGAGATCTTTTGGGCCCGTGTCGTTGGGGCGAACGTGATCGCGGCTTGCAGCGGCCGGTGCGTTTGGCAGCGGCGCGACTCCCGCGCCGCCCGAAGAGCTGCCATTGCACGCGCTGAAAAAGACAATCGGAATCGTAGCCACGGTCATGGCCACGAGGCTATTTCTCATCTTAAACCTTCCTCAGTAAAAGTGGAGTGCGTTGAGTGAGGGAGTAAGTGAGGGAGTGGATGTCCTGAGACGTAGGGCGCGCAGAACTTCGGATGCGGCGGTGTCGGCCATGCCGCGAAGTTCGGAAACGGCGGTCGCCTCGAAGCGAGCTTTGCGTACCGGCGGTCCGACGATCCACATGCCACGAACGGGATCGCCGTTCGCGTCGAGGGCCGTGAGGTCGGATGTGGCACGAAAGCCGAGCAGAGCGGGCTCCGGCCCGACGCCGGAGCAGTTTACGATCCAATCGGGGTGCAGTTCGACGATCGCGCCGTTACGCGCCACGATCGTCACCGTACCGGCATGCGCTTCCGCAAGCCGGCCGGAATAGGTGAAGAGCTTTCCGTCACGCGCGTACGCCTGACGGACGCGATCGACGCTCGCCGGGGCGCGATGACGATGCCGCTCCCAAAGCGAGCGCAGGTGACGCTCGAAGCGGCGCTGTTCGACCGGCGAGATCCGGCGCCAGATTACCTCGGCTTCGGGACGCAGGGCGTCGACCACCGCGCGCCAGTCGAAGCCGCGGCGCGATGCTTCGTCGAGATGGCGGCGAAAGCTACGCAGGAGCGCGCGGGCGCCGTGGGTGTCGAGCGCGGGGATGACGTCGTACGGTGCCACGTTTGCATGCACGGTCGGAAAGCGGCGATTGCGAGAGAGCATGTGCACCGTGCCGCGATGGCCGCTGGCGCGCAGCGCGACAAGCACATCGAGCGCGGTGAGCCCCGTGCCGATGACGAGCACGTGTCCGCCGACGACCCGATAATCGAATCGCCAAGGATCGGAAATGAAGCCGGGATGGCGCCGGACCGCCACCGGTAAGAAGTCGTCGCGCGGCGCCGGATTGCCGGTCGCCAAGACCACGGCTCGCGCGCCAAAACGCGCCCCCAGCGACGCGTCGATGATGAATCCGCCGTCGTCGCTTGCGTACACGCGCCGCACGCGATCGCGAACGTGGGTGAAACGCGGCCGGGCGAACGTCTGGCGCGCGATTTCGGCGACGTACTCGCCGTAGAGCTGTCGCGGCATGAAGTCCAGCGGACCGCCGCGCAAACCGAGCCAGCGAACGAAATGGTCGGGATCGTCGACGTAGAGGCTCATCAGTTGCGCACGCGTGTTGAGCAGGTGCTCGCGATGGCGCGTGCCGTACGCGGCGCCGCGTCCGAGCTCGCCGGGGTCAAAAACCGCGACGGCGAGTTCCGAGCCGGCGCGGCGCGCCAGGTTTGCGGCAACGGCGCAACCGCTGAAGCCGCCGCCGACGATCGCGACGTCGAGTTCGATCATCGGCGAAGCTCGGTGTATACCGAGAGCACTTCATCGTAGGTGCTGCGGGCGGTTTCGCAGCGATGCGCGATTGGGTCGTAGACGAGAAACTGCCGCAACGGCCCCGAGTAAACGTGGAGCGACACGGCGGGGGCATCGCCAGTAGCCGTGACGCGGTGAATGTCGAAGCGCCCCGAGCGGAAATCGGTCTCTCCCGGTTCCAATCGCTGCCGGCCGCAAGCCTCCACGTGCGCGTAGCCGGGAACCTCGCCGTTGTCGAGCCGCGTGTAATCCTCGACATCGAGCCGCCCGTCGAGCACGATCATCCAACAACGCTGGTCGCCGTGATCGTGAATGAGCGAAGCAGCCCCGGGCGCCCAGTTGAGCAGCAGCACTTCAAAGTCGTGGTTTCGATACGCACAGGTCCGAGTGTAGCCGCCCGGCCGGCTCGCGAGCCGTCGGCCAGGCCCCCAAGCGCACGCCCGGTTGGTCAATAAGGCAGCCACGTCGGAGCTGCGGCGGTCCAAAGGGCCGCGAGCCCGTAGGTCATCGATCAGTTGTCGAAGCATCGGCACCTCATGCTGATAAAAAATGACTCTAGTTAATGACTAAAGTCACCTTCTTGTGCCCTAAGCCTTCCTCCTCCCTCGCGCAAAGGTCGGCCGGACCCAAAAAGGTGACCGAAGTCACTCTTTTACCTCGTGCTTGCGGGGCCCTCCTTAGGGTGGCTGCGGCCTCCAGCGCAGCTCGGGCTGGCGCGCTGCCCGGGTTTCGTCGACGCGGCCGACCGGCGTCGTGACCGGCGCATCGAAGAGTTCTTGCGGCGCGGTCTTCGCGCGTTCGACGATCGCGCGCAGCGCCGCGACGAATGCGTCGAGCGTCTCTTTCGATTCGGTTTCAGTGGGCTCGATCATCAAGCACTCGGGCACGAGCAACGGAAAGTAGATTGTGGGCGCCATGTAGCCGTCATCGAGCAACGCCTTCGCAATATCGAGCGCGCGCACGCCGTGCTCTTTCTTGAGCACTTGCGCGGAGGCGACGAATTCATGTCGGCACGTTTCGGGATACGGCGTCTCGAGAAAGTCGGCGACCTTGACGCGCAGATAGTTCGCGTTCAATACGGCAAGTTGCGAAACGCGCTTGAGCCCTTCTTCGCCGTTGGCGTACAAATAGGCGAGCGCGCGAACGGCGTGCGCGAAGTTCGACCAAAACGAACGCATTGGACCGATCGACTTCGGCCGGTCGAACTCGAGCGCGTACGCCGTTCCATCGTAGGTCACAACGGGCGTCGGCAGGTAATCGACGAGATGCGCGGCGGCGCCGAGCGGTCCGTGGCCGGCACCGCCGCCGCCGTGCGGAATTGTAAAGGTCTTGTGCGTGTTGAGATGCATGAGGTCGAAACCCATGTCTCCCGGCCGCGTGTACCCCATGATGGCGTTGGCGTTGGCGCCGTCGTAATACATCAGGCCGCCGGCCTCATGGACGGCCGCCGCGATCGCCGCGATGTCGTCTTCGAAGAGGCCGAGCGTATTGGGGTTGGTCATCATGCAGACCGCCGTGTCGAGACCGCAAATCTTGCGAATCTCGTCGACACTCACGCGGCCGCGTTCGTTGCTGTGCAGCGAGATGACCTTGAAACCGCACATTGCCGCCGAGGCAGGGTTGGTGCCGTGGGCAGTATCGGGGACGATGACCTTGTCGCGCTGCATCTCACCGCGATCCTTAAAGTATTTCTTCGCGATCAGCAACGCGCCCAGTTCGGCGTGCGCGCCGGCGGATGGATTGAGCGAAAAGGCCGCCATGCCGAAGAGCGAGCTGAGCGATCGTTCGAGCTCGTACATCACCTGCAGCGCGCCCTGCGCCAGCTCGTCGGGCGTAAAGGGATGCAGTTCGGCGAATTCGCGCCGGCTTGCGATTGCGTCGTTGATGCGCGGATTGTATTTCATCGTACACGAGCCGAGCGGGTAGAAGCCCAAGTCGATTCCAAAGGTCCGGTGCGAGAGACGCGTATAATGACGCACGACGTCCAGCTCGCTATTGTCGGGCAACGGCAGTTCGTCGCGCACGAGCGTTTTCGGCAGAAACGTTTCGAGCGTCTTGCCCTGCTCGAGGTAACGGTTCGCGCGGCCCTCTTGGCCGATTTCGAAGATGAGCGGCTCAGACGATTGCGGGGGCACGCATGATCTCCTCGAGGGCAGTCGCGAGCGCATTGATGTCGCCGCTCGTCGTGAGCTCGGTCGCCGTCATAAGAATGCATGATTTGAGCTCGGGGTAGAATCGGCCGAGATCGACACCTCCCAGAATCCGCCGCTCCCGCAGTGCGGCGAGCACTTCGCCGGCCGGGCGTCCGGTGTCGACGACGAACTCGTTGAAGAACGGCGCCGACGACTTCAAGGTTAGACCGGCAACGTTTGCAACGGCGCTGGCGAGCTCGCGCGACCGGCCCAAGTTGAGTGCCGCGGCGTTTCGCAATCCCGTCTTTCCCATGAGCGCGAGATAGATCGTGGCAATCAACGCGCAGTGCGCCTGATTCGTACAGATATTCGACGTCGCGCGCTCGCGGCGTATGTGCTGTTCGCGCGCTTGAAGGGTCAAGACGTAGGCGGTACGACCGGCATTATCGACGCTTTTGCCTACCAAACGTCCCGGAATGCGGCGCATGTGCTCGGCCGTCGACGCGATAAATCCGGCGTACGGACCACCGTAGGCCTGCGCGACGCCGAAGCTCTGCGCTTCACCGGCGACAATTTGCGCCCCCCATTTGGCCGGCGGTTCGAGTGCCGCTAGCGAGAGCGCTTCCGCGACGACCGCAATGGGAACAGTCCCGCTGTGTTTGATGGCTTCGAGCGCATCGCGCGTCGGCGACTCGACGTTGCCGAAAAAGTTTGGCGACGCAATCGCGACGGCGGCGTATTCGTTGCTTGCCAGCGCGCTTTCAAGCGCGGAGTAATTGGTCGTAAGCTCTGCATCAAACGGAATCTCGTCGAGCGTGACGTCGAGCCCTTCACAGTAGGTTCGCAGCACCGCGCGATAGTTCGGGTGGATTGCGCGCGAAACGAGAAGTTTTTTGCGTCCCGTAGCACCAAGCGCCATGATCGCCGCTTCGGCGAGCGCGGTCGCACCGTCGTAGACCGAAGCATTGGCCAACTCCATGCCGGTAAGCAAGCAAATGTAGGTCTGCCACTCGTAAATCGCCTGCAGATAGCCTTGCGAAACCTCGGCCTGGTAGGGCGTGTAGGCGGTAAGGTACTCTCCGCGCATCGCCAAGGCCGCGATCGCCGGCGGTGCGTAGTGACGGTACGCCCCCGCGCCGAGAAAGCTGCGATAGTTGACGCCGCCGTTCTTTTCGGCGAACTGCTCGAAGCGGCGCCCGATGAGATATTCCGGGAGCGCGGGCACGACTTCGAGCTTCGACTTGAGCGCGATCGCGTCGGGGACGCGCAGCAGCTCGTCGAGCGAGTCGACGCCGACGGCGGCGAGCATTTCGTTGATATCGGCTTGCGTGTGGGGAGCGTACATTCCGGAGGCTTGGACCCTCGCTACCGGTTGGCCGGTTTCATCGACTGACCCGGGCTGCCGGCGCGACGCTCCGCAAGCGCGCCGGCGCGGTCGCTAAGGCAAAGGTCGCAACGAATCACGGCATGAGGGTGTGGCACTCTGCTCTCGCATTTTGGTGGTGAGACAAATGGGTTCCTCGTTGCGGTCAGATCACCCTGACGTAACGTTCGTCGGCTTCATCGCCGGGTTGGGAATACCGTTGGGGCAGATCTTCGCCTGCTCCGCTGGCGACACGTAGTATGCATGCAGATCGTAGTGTGGAACGGGCATTCCCGGGTGACCGTTCGGCTCGAATGCGAAGTCGATGTGATCGATGGTATAGCCCGGAAGTGCCTGAAGATTCGCGTAGCTGAAACCCTTTTGCAGCTCGCTCAGCGGAACCATAATCTCGCTGAAGACCGGCTTACCTTGCCAGACTCCGTAGATCGGACCCATTGGTGCGTTTTTCATCGCCATCCAGTGCTCGCCCATCGTCGCGACGCACGGCGAGACGAGAAGTGCATCGGCGGGGATCCCCAGCGGGCGCGCAGCCGGTTGCGGCGGTAGCTCCATCGCCGCCGGAGTGGACGGCTCGGCGGCCCGAGCAACCATTGCCAGCGAAGCAAACGCAAATACAAAGGCAGTAATGAAGCGTATCATACGATACCCCTTTCGCTTCGTGCATTTGGGTGCGAAGCAACGGGGTTCCTGTTACGACCTTTTTGGTCGCTTATTCTTCGGCGAGTTTGGCGTAGTCTGCGGAAGATAAGAGCGATTTCGCTTCGTTGGGATCGGCGGGTTTGATCTTCAGCAGCCAGCCGGCGCCGTACGGATCGCGATTGACCGCGGCGGGATCGTTATCCAGCGCCGAGTTGACCTCGACGACCTCGCCCGAAATTGGTGTAAAGAGATCGGAAACCGCCTTCACCGATTCGATCACGCCCACGTTCGAGAACTGCTTGATGGCGCTGCCGACTCTGGGCAGCTCGACGTAGACGATGTCGCCGAGCGCATTTTGCGCGTAATCGGTGACGCCGATCGTCGCTGAGTCACCGTCGAGCTTCACCCATTCGTGTTCTTTGCTGAAGAGCAGGTCCGCAGGGGTCGCCACGTTTCTTCCTTTCCGTTTTATTTCGGGCGCTTGTAAAAGGGCATTGGCACGACCTTGGCGTCGTGACGGGTGCCGCGAATTTCCACCGCCAGCGACGTGCCGACGTTCGCAGCCTCGGGCGCAACGAGCGCGGTCGCGATGTTCTTGTTTCCAACCGACGGTCCGATCGAGCCGCTGCGAATCGTTCCAACGATACTATCGCCGAGCCAAACGTTGTAGCCTTCGCGCGCGGGCGCGCGGCCTTCCATCACCAAGCCGGCGATTCTCGAGTATTCGTCGAGCTCGAGCTGGCGCTGCAGTGCCTCCTTTCCGAGGAACTCCGGCTTGTCGAGCTTGAGCGCCCACGTCAAGCCGGCTTGCACGGGCGTGATCGTCTCCGTCAGCTCGTGCCCGTAGAGCGGCATCCCGGCCTCGAGGCGCAACACGTCACGGGCGCCGAGTCCACACGGCTCGAGTCCATCGACCTGGTGGTCGAGCAGCAGCGCATTCCAGAGCGCCGGGGCTTGGGCGCCTTCGACGAAGAGCTCGAAGCCGTCCTCGCCGGTATAACCCGTGCGCGCGATGAGGGCGGGAACTCCATTGACGCGGCCCTCGGCACAAAAATAATAACGCATCGCCGCCAGGTCGACGTCGGCGTGCGGCTGCAGCATCGCGACCGAACGCGGCCCCTGGATCGCGATCAACGCGCTTCGGCCGTGCCGGTTCTCGAGCGCGACGCCATCGGGCGGCAGATGCTCGTTGAGGTGGCTCCACATCCTGTCGGCGTTCGAAGCGTTGACGACCAGAAGCCAACGGTTTTCGAGGCGATAAAAGATCGTATCGTCATACGTTCCACCGGTCTCGCTACAGAACAGATTGTAGCGCGCTTGGAGCGGCTTCATCGTGCCGACGGCATTGATCGTCAGCGCGTCGGCCCAAGCTGCGACCTTCTCACCGGTGAGCAAAAACTGACCCATGTGGGAGAGATCGAAGAGGCCCGCGCGGTGTCGCACGGCGTCGTGCTCTTTCAAAATGCTGGAATACTGCACGGGCATCTCAAAGTCGGCAAAGGGAACCATCCGCGCGCCCGCTCGCGCGTGTTCGTCGAAGAGCGCCGTTCGCCTCACTTTTTTTTAGGTTTCTCTTCGGGATAGGTGTTGAGGAAGTCGAGTGTTGCGTGCGCCACGATCTTCTCGCCGCTGCGCACGTAGACTTCACCGTAGACGATGCGCCGGCCGGCGCGCAACACTTTCGCTTCCGCCACGAGATCGTGGGGCGGCCCCGCCGGGGCGAGAAAGTTGCACTGCAGCGCGACGGTCGTCGTGTCCTGATCGCGTCCGTAGATCGAAGCGAGCGCGACGTAAAAGACGGTATCGCAGAGGCTGACGATCGCGCCGCCATGCACGGCGCCGGTACCGTTGGTGATCTCCGGGCGATACGGCATCCGCATGACGGCCCGTCCGCGCTCGACCTCTTCGAGCTTCAGATCGAGCAACGCAACGAAGTTGCTCTTCTCCTTCTCCCAGGCGTGCGGTGCACGCGAAAAATCGATGGTCATTGATCTCTCCTACTGGCCTGTCACTAAAACGTATCGCCGCCGGCCGAAAGCATTCGACGCAGGTAGAGCGGCAGCGCGAAGAGGCGCCGATGGGTAATCGAGTCATAGAAAAAACTCTCGCCGCGCAAACGCGTGCAGTAGGCATCGATTCGCCCGGGATCGAGGGCCGCTAGGTCGATCCGGTCGCTGCACGCGAGAAAGGCCCACTCGGTATCGAACGCCGGAACGTGGGTGACGAACGAGACGACGTGTGCGTACCGGCGGCGCAGCGTTCGAGCCATCTTGCAATGGAGCGCGGCGTTGTGAACGGCTGCCGTGCTCGCCTGGAGCACATAAATGCCCCCCGGAGCGAGACGCGACTTGATCAGCGAAAAGACCTCGTCATTGAAGAGCGGATGACTGGGCGAATCCTCCAGCGGCTCGGTAAGATCCGAAAGAATCACGCCGTAGCGTTCGTCGTTCGCGCGCATGAACGCAAGCGCATCGCCGAGCACGATCCGCGCGCGGCCGTCCTCGAACGCGCCGTTCGACCACTCGGGCAAATACTTCTTCGAAAGCTCGACGACGCTCGCGTCGATATCGACCATCGTGCATCGCGCGACGTCGGGACAGCGCAGCACTTCGCGCAGCGTCGCCCCCTCGCCGCCACCGAGCACCAGCACCTGACGCCGATCCGATGCGCCGGCAAGCGCCGGATGGACGAGACTCTCGTGGTAGATTCGCTCGTCGGTCTGCGCGCTCTGCGTGTCGCCGTCTAAGACGAGCATCTTGCCGAAGACTGGCGATCGGAGCACGGCGATCTGCTGAAAGTCGGAGCGGCCTGCGTAGTAAACCTCGTCGATCGCATGGTGGTGTTGCTCGCTTGGCGCGAACTCTTCCACGTACCAGTGCCACTCTCGAGTCTTCGGCATGTCAAGCGTAGATTGGCGGCGGAAAACAAGAACCCCGCCCGAAGGCGGGGTTCCTAGAGCGGTTAAACCTGTTTGCTACTGCTTGTAGCAGTTCACCGCGAAGTACAGCGGTATCTTCGGAGCCAGCTCGATGCCCGCGGGCGCGGCGTACTGACTGATCGTCACGGTCTTTCCCTTCACTATGCCGCTAGCTGGGAGCGGCTTCCACGCGGCCTTGCCCGTCTTTGAAAACGTGAGCGCAGCAGCGCCGCAGGTGTTGGCATCGCCGAACCCCTTAATATTGGTGATCACGTATTGGAGTACGGGCTTGCCTTTGACCGTAATCGGGTGGATAACTTGCGAACTCTGATTGACCGCCGAGGCGTATACGTACGTTATGCCATTCGCCTTGTACGTTGGGAAGGTTTTACCCTTATAGGTTTTGACGTCGCCGTTTTTGTCGAGTGCGATGGCAAGCGCGATCTTCACCGTCCCCTTGGCGGTGTTCTTACCGATCGACCCCTTCACCGTGATGCCCTGATATTCGCCGAGACTGAAGTGGCCGCCGGTCGAATTTAGGTCGAACGTCTGGCACGCACCCTCGAAGATCCATTCATACTGTGGCGGAGTGGTCGCGCAGGTTTTCAGCGCGAGCGGCGACATGCTCGCGTCGTCGGGCGACGCAGAATCTCGCTGACTCGCCGAATCTTGAGTGCTCGCCGCGTCGTCAACGCTTGCGCCATTTTGCGCGGTGGTCGGAGCTTGTGCGGTCGTCGGAGCCATCGCCGACGGCGATGACGGAACCATGCCGCTCTGGTTCGCGCAAGCCGCTAGCGCCATCGTAGCGACCGTTGCGACGGCGAAAGCTCGTATCACGGATAAACGCATGGGAATTTTTTTGACCTCATTCGAGAAAGCAGTGTACCGTTGTAACGTAAACAATTGGACGGCAGTGCCAGCAGGCCTGCCGAATTTAGCGGCTGGAACGATGATAATTGCTGATGATGCCGGTTAAGTAATCGATTGCTACGCGTGTAAGCACGCGCACGCGTGCTACGCAGTAAGCACGCGCACGTCGTGATCGCTGCTGAGCACGTGGGTGAACTCGCCGTCACTCTTCTCAATTCCGCGCGTAAACTCAGTCGCCAGCACGCTCTTTGCGCCGAGTGCTTGGGCTGCATGCTCGCAAGCAAGCCAAGGGTCGGTGTGGTCGCCGCACGTGTAAAAGTCCATCGCCGCGTAGCCCTTCTCGGGCCACGTATGGATCGAAAGATGGGACTCGGCCAGGATGACGGTCCCTGAGACGCCCTGCGGTTCAAAACGGTGAAACGCGCTTTCCATAATCGTAGCGCGAGCGGCCCGTGCAGCAGCTATCATCATGGCTGCGATGCCGTTAATGTCAGAAAGCAAGGAGGGGCGACAGCCCGAAAGCTCGCACACGATGTGCCTGCCGAGTGCCTTCAATTTGTACAGGTCTCCTTGACCCTTGAGGAATCCCACCTCCGGACTTCGTCGGCTGGCGGCTGCTGTGCAGACACGTCCCCGACCTATCGACGAGCTCTTGCCGGCGCTTTTGAGCGGTGCGCGTGCGGCTCGCCGCGATGGCGCGAATGGGCGCGCCCTCCCCTAAACCGTGCCCCCGAATCAGGGACCGGCGCCAATCATACCCCCTCACCCCCCCGCTGTAAAGACCTGAGCCCACAGCTTGCCCACAGCTTGCCTGCTCCTAAAAAGTGAAGCTCGCACTTTATTATCTTGACTATATCCATCCGGAGGGCGTAGGCTGAGTTCAGTCATGGCAGTAAATCTCGAAACTCCGGTCGCGCCGAAGGGTCTCGTCGAGGAGTACCGGCACGGCTTTCACGACCCGGAAAACTACGTCTTCAAGTCCGATAAAGGCCTCACGCGCGAGATCGTCGAGCGGATCAGCTCGATGAAGGATGAGCCGGCTTGGATGCGCGAGTTCCGCCTGAAGGCCTACGAGCTCTTCGTTCGCAAGCCGATGCCCACGTGGGGCGACACCCGCTTGCTCAACGAGATCGACTTCGCCGACATCCACTATTTCGTGAAGTCAACCGACCAGACCGAACGGTCGTGGGACGACGTTCCCGATGATATCAAACGAACGTTCGATCGCCTTGGTATCCCGGAGGCCGAGCGCAAGTTCCTTTCCGGAGTCTCGGCGCAGTACGAGTCGGAGGTCGTGTATCACAACACGACCAAGGCGCTCGACGAGCAGGGCGTGCTCTTCTGCGACATGGACACCGCGGTCAAGCAATATCCCGAGATCGTCCGCAAGTATTTGGCGACCGTCATTCCGTCCGGCGACAACAAGTTCTCCGCGTTGAATTCAGCGGTGTGGTCGGGTGGGTCGTTCATTTACGTGCCGCCGGGCGTGACCGTCGCGATGCCGCTGCAGGCGTACTTCCGCATCAATGCGGAGAACATGGGGCAGTTCGAGCGCACCCTGATCATCGCCGATAAGGGCGCGAAAGTGCACTACATCGAGGGCTGCACGGCTCCAAAGTTTTCGACGGCGTCGCTGCATTCGGCCGTCGTCGAGCTGATCGCGATGGAAGGCGCATCGATTCGGTACACGACGATCCAGAACTGGTACCGCAACATCTTCAACCTCGTCACGAAGCGCGCCGTGGCGCACGCGAACGCGACCGTGGAATGGGTCGACGGCAACATCGGCTCGCGCCTGACGATGAAGTATCCCTCGATTTATTTGATGGGTGAAGGCGCACGCGGCGAAGTTCTTTCGATGGCGTTCGCCGGCGAGGGCCAGCATCAGGACGCCGGCGCGAAGGTCATCCACGTGGCGCCGAGGACAACCTCAGTGGTTACGAACAAGAGCGTCAGCGCGCATGGCGGCAAGACGACCTATCGGGGGCTGGTGGAAGTGCATGCCGGCGCGGTTGGTGCGAAGACGCGCGTGCGCTGCGATGCCCTCATCATGGACGAGGAGTCCTCGAGCGACACCAAGCCGACGATGAAGATCCACGAGCAGCGTTCAACCGTCGAACACGAGGCGAGCGTCAGCAAGATCGGCGAAGAGCAACTCTTCTACGCGATGTCGCGCGGCTTATCGGAAGCCGATGCGGTCGCGATGATCGTCAACGGCTTCTTCGACTTCTTCGTGAAGGAGCTGCCGATGGAATACGCGATCGAGTTGAATCGTTTGGTCAAAATGGAGATGGAGGGCGCGGTCGGCTAACGCCGCTCGACGCGACCGAGACCTTATCTTCAACGGCGCCTTTAGGCGCCGTTTTAGCTTTTGAATGGAATGACGGGGGTCGGAGGCGTTGAAACTACGCGGAAGCCGAATTGGCTGACGCGTGGGAGTAGAGTAATGAAGCATTGGGATCTCAGCCGCTATGCGTTGAGTTGTTGCACAGGACTGCTAGCGCTCGCGGGGTGTAGCTCGGTCGTTAGCATGGGCGCACCCGATCGCGCACTCGGCCTGAACTCAGCGATTCGCGGCAATAGCGCTTCGCCGGAGAAGCG
>DATHOO010000220.1:0-6101 GCA_035484815.1 Candidatus Acidiferrales bacterium | reverse complement strand
TCATCGACTTCCGCGAAACCGCGCCCGCCGCAGCGTATGCAGATATGTACCTGGATGCTCGCGGACGGCCCGACTCCGACAGAAGTACCATCGGGCCGTTGTCGGCCGGCGTTCCGGGAACCGTCGCGGGCTTGGAATACGCTCGCGAGCGCTTCGGCACGCTTTCCCGCGCCGCGCTTATTGCCCCGGCGCTGGCGTACGCACGGGGCTTCAGGATCGACGCGGCCGACGCGAAATTGTTCGCGGATGAGCGCGACTGGCTCGCGCAATTTCCGTCGACGAAGGCCGTCTTTCTTCCCGACGGCAAGCCGTTGCGCGAAGGCCAGATATTGCGCCAGCCGGATCTCGAGCGAACCTTGCGCGCGATCTCGGAACACGGGGTCGATGGGTTCTACCGGGGCCCGGTGGCGCAGGCGCTCGTGGCTTCGGCCAAAGGCTCCGGAGGTGTCATTACGCTCGCCGACTTGGCGCGCTATCGCGCCGTCGAGCGCACGCCGCTGACGTGCGCGCGCGGCGCCGATACGATCGTAACGTCGCCGCCTCCCAGCTCGGGCGGCGTCGCCATCTGCGAAATCCTCGGCATCGTCGGTCCCGCGGATGGCGGTGCCTTGCGCGATGCAACAAACGCGCATCTGGAGATCGAGGCCGAGCGGCGCGCGTTTGCCGATCGGAATACTGCCTTGGGCGATCCGGATTTCGTGCACGCGCCCGTCGCGCAGCTGCTGAATCCAGCCTATCTCGCGCGGCAACGAGCGTCGATTACGCCGACATCCGCGACGCCTTCGTCGGAAATACCCGGATTCGGCGGCCACGAGGGACACGACACAACGAACTTCAGCGTCGTCGATGCCGCCGGTAACGCGGTCGACGTCACCTACACGCTGAATAATGGTTTCGGTAGTGGTTTCGTTGCCGCGGGGACCGGCGTGCTGCTCAACGACGAGATGGACGATTTTACGAGCAAGCCCGGCGCGCCGAACATGTTCGGGCTCGTGCAGGGGACGGCCAACGCGATCGCACCGCGAAAGCGTCCGCTCTCCTCGATGATGCCGACGATCGTGCTCGATGCGAACGGGCACCCGGTACTGATTGCCGGCGCCGAAGGCGGACCGCGCATTATTACGGCGGTGCTCGATATCGTGCGCGGCGTCATCGATTTTCACGAAAGCGTTTCCGAGGCGGTCGCACAACCGCGCGTCCACATGCAATGGCTTCCGGATCTCGTCTATGCCGAGCCGGGCGCCTTCGCACCCGAAGTCCTAGCAAAGCTGCGAGCGATGGGGTACCGTTTCAAGTTCGAGGGCGCAGGCTCCGGGGCCAACGCCGTCGCCGTGGCTACCGACGGTACGAGGACGGCCGCTCACGATCCGCGCACGCCCACCGGCTCCGCGATCGCTCGCTAATCGAAAGGCAACGCACATGCTACCGGGGGCCTATTGACGCGCCCTCTTCCGGCTAAGCCTTGTGCCGGGCAATCTCGCCTCCGGGTGCGCGTATGTGATCAGGACGCAAGTTACGACGGCGAATCCGGCGCGAGGCAACTTCAACGACAGCAACATCGCGGCGATGAAGATGCCTATCGTGACGGTGGAACGGACAAGTGCCGCGCGCCGGTTCGCCGGATTCTCATCGCGTGGCACGACCGCGTAGGCAAACCCATGATATGTCAGGTTGACGAAGACGACGACAGCCGCGTACACGAACACGGGGACCGATGCCATGCCGGTTCCCGCGACCCACGCCGTCGCGAAGGGTACGAGCGACGCTGCGAACATGTGCGCGAAGTTCCAGAATATGTATCGGGGCGTCGCCTCCTTCGCAAAACTCCATAGGAAGTGGTGGTTGATCCACATGATGACGATAAGGAAGTAGCTTACCAGATAGCTTGCTGCCGTCGGCCATGTTGCAAGGAGCTCGCCGAACGTCGGCTTCGGTGGCATCTTCAGTTGCAGAACCATAATGGTAATGATCACCGCGAATATACCGTCCGAAAAAGCAGCGAGACGTTCCTTGGTGATGGCCCTAGTCACGAGGTTCTTCGCTTTGCTGAATCGCCGCAACCGGTATTCGCATCGGCAAACCCATCGAGCACATCACGTGAAGACCAGGCTGGCCGAAGACGAGAGCCGGTTAGCTTTGACTGTGCGCCGCATTTTCTCGAAGAAGCTCCAGGTAATGCTCGATGAGGTCGGGTCCATGCACTGCTGACCAGTGTCCCGAGACGATCATGTTGGTATCGAGATGAAGCGCCTCGAGCCGATGAAGAGTACGCGGGTACGCTTTCACGTCGGCTTTGGCCATGTTGCCAAGGTGCTCCTTAAGGATCGAGCCGGCGTCGAGTACTTTCTCCTTGGGAAAGTAGACGAAGATGTCGCCGGCCGTGTGCGACGGGCCAATATAAAAGCAGCGAATATTCCCATCCTGAAGTTGGAAATCACCACGATGTACCTCGGTAGGTAAGACCGGCGGCTCGTCTGGATAGGAAGGATGGCCTTGACGAAAATCGGTTACCGTCGTCCGCCAAGTATCTTGCAACAGTCTCGCGGTGATTTCGATGGCGAGTATCTTCGCCCCCATGCGCTTCCAGTAGCCGTTGCCGCCAGACCATTCTGGATCCGGGGAGGTGTCGATCACTTCGGTGATCGGAAGCGGCGTAATTTGCCTGACCTGGTCTGCGACTAACTTCGCCGACTCCGGCGTCCATGATGCACCAATAACGGTGACTTGCGAGGGACCGACGTAAACTAGCGAATTCGTCAGTATGTCGAAGGCTTCGTCTTCAACTAAATAAATCGAGCCGGTCAGCCAACTGATCGACACGTTCATCGGCGCCGGACTTTCCGCACGAGCTGGGTGTAGCGGGCAGGCGAGAAGTAAGGCCACAAGAGTCACAGCCCAACGTTTCATCCGGCGGCTGTTCAAGGCCGAGCCTCGGACCACATGTTCCGGCAGCACCTCCTGGGGCCGGCCTTACATTTTCAATCGGCGCATAGAGGCGGGTGTAACGCCGTACGTCCGGGCAAATGCACGAGTCATATGACTCTGATCGCTAAAACCGGTTTCGGCAGCGACAGCGCTAAGTGAGATCGCCGGATCCGATAGAAGGCTGAGCGCACGCTGCAGCTGCAAGACGCGCATGAAACGCGCCAGGCTGATACCATAGGTTCTTCGGAACGAGCGCACCAGGCGAACTGGTGAAACATGCGCGTCACGAGCAATCGTCGCGATGTCGCGCCTCAGATCCACGTTTGCGCGTAAATGTGCAATAATGTCGCGCAAGAATGCCGGCCGGGAGCGCGGAGTCCATTCCGGGCCGTTGTTAACGATGCCAAGTAGTTCCAGAGCTGCGCACTCGAGCAGAAGAGCATCGTCCATGTTCTCAGCCATGCTGCATGCTGTCGCGTAGGCGCGTACCTGACCGGAGCGCCCGTGCACTGCACATTCGACGAAGCTTTGAAGTTCCGGGTTCATCCAGAGGCGCAGGTTCGTACCGCCACAAGGGCCGTAAACGTTTTCATGCGGGGATTCAGGCGTCTCGACGATCACGGCTCCCGGTTTTCCTTCGAGGCTCTCTCTGAAGGTATTCTCCACAAAGTAGCCGCTAAGAGGTACGACGACGGTTACTTGATCGTGAACGTGAAACGGCGCCTGCGTGTTTGGTGCCGTGTAGAATACTTCGACGACAAAGGATCCGGCGTCGGCGGTCCGTCGTTTGGGCCCGAGCCGTTCCTCGTGCATGGCGTGCATTTTATTCAAGACACGATGTCCGTTGCCTGGTTACAGTAAGCGATGCAAAAATGAGACGACGCTGTCTTGGACTCTTAACCTGCTTGCTTTTCGCCTCGCAATCTGGAGCGAGTGCGGCGAACGGCGACGATCGCTATGCTCACCCCGGCCTTCGGGCGTCGACTGGGAGTGGCGCTCTCAATCTGTACTGCTTGGGCTCCGGAGCGCTGACCGTGGTCTTCGATCAGGGTTGGGGCGATTGGTCTCCGGCCTGGGCGGCCGTCCAGCCGCGGGTGGCGGCGTTTACGCGGGCCTGCGCGTACGACCGAGCCGGCTACGGGTTTAGCGACCCCGGAACGATGCCGCGAACGAGCGAGCGCGCCGCTGATGAACTTCATTCGGCGCTGCACAACGCCGGCATTTTGCCGCCATACATTCTGGTTGCGGCCCACTTCGGCAGTTACAATCTGCGCGCATTTGCCGATCGCTACATGCCGGAGGTCGCGGGCATCGTTCTTTCCGATGCCGACGACGGGGACGTCGAGCCCGCGAAGTGGCAGTCACGAGACCGGAACAGCATTCCTAGGCTCGTCGGCCGAATGCGCTTATGCCGAGACGCGGTAGCGAGCGGCTCGCCAGTGCCCGCATCCTGCCCCAAGAAGTTTTTCCGTGGTTTGCCGGAGCGCACGTTCTCCGACGAACTCAACGCGGCACTCCTGCACCAAGTACGTACGCAAACGGCGCTGTACGATGCGGCCATTTCCGAAATGGAAGAGATGCCGGACGATTGGCGATACCTGCAGCAACACGTAACTTCGTTCGGTTCTCGGCCGATTCGCGTGCTAACGACCTGGCATTTTGGACGTCCGCCAACCAAGCCCGACGCCGTGCATCGTTGGCACATAGCGTTCGAGCGTGATTCGGGGCGCGCTCAGGCCTCATGGCTGCTGCTCTCGACCGACGCACGTCAACTCTTCGATTACGATGAAGGCGAGCAATACATCCAGCTAGATCATCCGCAAATCGTTCTTAAGGCAATTCGCGACGTTTTTCAATCGTCGCGTTCCGGCGTCGTTAGAGTATCGAAGCGCGACGGCTTTCTGATGGCGCAGAACCATAGGCTTCGCGCCAGAGCCGGCGCAAATGGCGGCCGTCGGCGAGACCGCAACGCGACGCCACGTCGTCGATGGTGAGGGAGCCGTCGCGCAGCAGCATGCGCGCGTATTCCAGACGCAGTGCATTAGCGTACTCCTTCACCGTGAGGCGCGTCGCGGAGCGGAAGTGGCGCGTCAGGGTTCGTGCGCTTACGCCGGCGATGTCGGCGAGCGACTCCAGGGTGTACGGTTCGCCCGGGTGCTCGACCAGCCAATCTTGAACGGCGTGCACCTCGGCAACCATGTGATCGCGACCGGCAAGAAATGCGCTCAACTGCTCCTGCGAACCCGGGCGCCGTACGCTGATCACCATTTCCCGCGCTACCGCGGCGGCCAAGCGCGGTCCGGCGTCACGTTCCACAATCGCCAGGGCGAGATCGACACCGGCCGCAACTCCGGCGCTTGTCGCGACGCGTCCATCGAACACGTACAGCCGGTTCGCCTGTACGTTCGCCTTCGGAAAAGCACGACGTAGCTCGTCTACTCGGCGCCAATGCGTCGTGACGTTGCGACCATCGAGCAGCCCGGCCGCTCCGAGGAAAAAGGCCGCGACGCAGACCGACGCGATACGAGCCCCCGCATCGTAGGCGGAGCGAGTCCACGCGATCGAGGGTTGCAGCCGACGGCTGCGTTGCAGCGCGTCGAGCCGAATCGGCGTTCCGCCGGGTACGATAACCAGGTCGTTAGGCCCGACATCGTTGGGAAGCGGTTCGATTCGAAAGATCTTCAGCGATTGCGCCGCTTCGATTTCGGATTCGTGAGCGACGAATGACAACCGGTAGGGCGCCCCGGCCGCGTGTGCCTCATAAAACACCTGAGCCGGTCCGGCTAAATCGAACGCTTCGAACCCGTCGAGAAGCAGGAACAGAACTCGCGTAGCAGGGACGAAATCGCGGCGCGCGATCCAACGGTCGCGCGCCGCATCACCGTTTTGCTGCTTACTTTTAGCGACAATACGCTTTGTTTCCATCGGACCTTCCAAGTCCACTATAGAACCGTAAGGCTCTAGAAGTCCACTACTAACAAGTACGAACCCCGGATCGCGACGCAATTCTGCGTTTCAGGCTGGTATCTGCTCATGCGGGCCGTCCGAAGCGCCGAATCGTCTAAGATGGAGTTGCCACTGGATTGCGCGAGCGCGTAGTGGCTGAGTGCGCCGCTCGGCAGGAGATCGACCTCGACTACGCTACTGCCGCTGTCCCCTTTCGCCTCAGCAATCTC
>DATHOO010000219.1:0-4895 GCA_035484815.1 Candidatus Acidiferrales bacterium | reverse complement strand
CGTTGCTGATCGTCCTCGACGACGTTCAGTGGGCAGATCGTTTAACGCTCTCCTGTCTGCGCATCATGCCGCCGCGTCTTGCCGGGCTGCCGGTGGTCTGGGCGATTGCAGCACGCGACCCGGGTCCGTCTACGATCGTTGCGGGTCCCGCCGATTCGAGAGCCTTGGAGGTTCAGGAGTTACGCCTCGAGTCGCTGAGCGACACCGCGATCGAACAGATTGCGGCCGATCGCCTCGGCGACGCGCCCACGCCGGCCCAGCAGCAACTGCTCAAGAGTGCCGCCGGCAATCCGTTCTTCGCACTCGAACTCCTCGACGGCCCGTCACGTCTTCGCGAGCGGATCGCCGGTCGCGTTTCTTCGCTATCTGACGCGGCCCACACCGTCGTCCACCTCGGTTCGGTATTCGGCAGACCGTTCACGGTTGAAGAGCTGCGCGCCGCATCCGGACTCGAGCAATCTACGCTTCTCGGTGCGCTCGACGATTTGCTCTCCGAAGGTATCCTCCAGAGTGAAGGAACCGTAATCGGCTTTCGGCACGATCTCCTTCGCAACGCGGTGTACGAGAGCATCGAGCCGCCGATTCGCAACGAACTCCATGGTGCGATCCTCAAACACCTGACTTCCGCCGGAGGAACGAGGGTCGAAGCGGTTCCCCACGCGATTGCGGCGAGGCTCGAGACAGGTGCATCGTCCGTTGCGGTGCTCATGGAAGCATCCCGATCGATCGCAACGGCGATGCCGAGTGTTGCGGCTCGTTTGGCGCTGCGCGCGCATGCAATGGTATCGGAAAACGACGAAACGTGGTTCGAAGTCGGAGAAGCGGTGCTGAACGTCCTCGCGCAGTGCCGGCTCGGAAACCAGGTCGTGACATTCGCAGATCGCCTCGCCGAGAAGACGAGCGAACCAAGCATCTACGCATCGCTGCAGACCCGGGTTGCGTGGCCGCTCTGGTACATGGGCCACGTCGAGGAAATCATGCGGCGCGCCGAACTCATTCGCCTAGATGAGGTGACTCCGAGCATCCGCGCCGAGATCGACGCGTTCAGAGCCCTGGCTCTCTCGAGCGGCAGCGACTACACCGCAGCGTACGAGGCAGGCACGGCGGCGCTGGATCGGAGCCGCGCGCTTGGTATTTCGTCTGCGGAAGCCACGTCGCTGCGTGCGCTCGCCGAGGCATCGATGAACGACGGGCGCTACGACGAAGCCCTGGCGTATCTTCGGCAGATCCAGTCCCCGGTGGAAAAGGCAAACACGTTCGTGCAACAGATTCTCCTGTTGCAGTTTCTCGATCGGTTCGACGAAAGCGCCGAGCGTCTGCAGCAGGCGCACTCTGATCTAGAGATTGGAAACGGGCCACGCGCAGCCGACGTCGCCTTCGCGCAGCTCTGGCACGATTACACTGCTGCGAACTTCGATGACGGCGAAGCCGACGCACTGACGCTGATCAACGACAGCGAAGAGGTCCACGAAAATACCTACCACGTCGAGGGCCGCCTCGTGCTCTCGCGGCTGCGTCAACTTCGTGGCGATTTTGAGGGCGCGATGCAGCACATCGCTATCGCCGAGGAGACTGAATCGGCCCGCAACGAGATGCAGACGTTGCTTATCTCCGTCGCGAAGGCATTCGTTCTTGCAAATGAAAGCAACTATGCCGCGGCTTTGCCGCTCGTGCGTGAGGTCGTGAGTGCGCAGCGCGTGCGGCACCGGTGGCGGTGGCAACCCGGCTGGCTCGTGGTCGCTGCACGCACCGCAGTACGCGGAGGCGATGCGCGACTAGCAGCCGAGACCCTGCAAATCGCAGAGGATCTCGCGCAGCGCAATCCCAATGTCGCGACAATCGTCGGCATTCTCGAGCACATCCGCGGACTGGCGCACAGCGATCTGCAGGCGCTGCAGCGCGCGACGCAGGTTCTCGAAGAGAGCCCTCGCCGCTTCATGCTCGCTGACGCTCTTGCGGACTACGGTGAGGAGCTGCTTTCGCGCGGACACCGCATCTCCGCCGTCGCCGTCCTCGAACGCGCCTTTGAACGAATGACGACGCTCGGCGCGCACTGCGACGTCGAGCGCGTCGCCCGTCTTCTTTGCAAGGCCGGCGCCCGTAAGAGCCGTACCAAGGCATCCGCGAAGCCGCTAACCGGATGGAACTCGCTCACGCGAACCGAACAGCGCGTCGCCAAGCTCATCGCGGAAGGGCATACGAACCGGTCGGCGGCCCGCGAACTGGCGCTATCAGCGAACACCATCGCGACGCACCTACGCGCAGTCTTCGGCAAACTGAGCGTTAACTCGCGTGTCCAGCTCACCCGCGCGCTTCTCGCGATGGCACATGCGCCGGTCGACGTGAGTTGATTCTTCGATAATCACCCGTTCGAGGGATGCGCGCGCCCGCGACGCCGACCATACTGCAGGCATGCGGTTCGGAGACCACGACCTGAACGACGCACTTGAGGATTTCAATACAAAGCGAGCGCTGGAAGCGTTCGACCTACTGTTCAACGCCCGGGACTACGAGATGGCCGCGCGGTACTGGTCGCCGGGCTTCGCGCAGCGTGCTCCGCAATTCCCTAAGGGCCGCCACGATCTTATCGACTTCGTCCGGAATCTTCCCGACACGCTGCGCTTGGAGGTGCAGCAGGTGGTCGCCGAGGACGACTTCGTCGCAATCTACGGTAGGTACACGGGGTTGGGAGCGGGCCGGCAGAAACGCGTCTGCTCTCATCTGCTGCGGATGAAGGACGGCCTGATCGCCGAACAGTGGTGCGTCACCGCCGACGAGCCTTAGCCCACTTTCCCAGCTTCCGTTCTTCCGCAGCGGCAACGCCGTGATCTGCTCGTAGTCTGACACGCTCATGGGCCTAACCTGTTCGGGGGATGCGAGAGGCAACAGCTCGGTGCTTAGATGGAACGTAGCCCGGCCTTCCCGGGCGCGTCCTGTAGCGGACTCTCGGAGAAGAACTATGCTCCCTACGCGCAAACAGCGGGTCGTTGATCTGCTAAAGTCGCTCGAGACAAAAGATAGCGCACCTTTGGCGTTCATCAACCCGGATAAGTACATCCAGCACAACCTGCGCGTCGGCCCCGGACTTGCGGGCGTAACCGCCCTTATCAAGAATCTACCGCCCGAGGCGACCGTCGACACCATCCGCGTCTTCGAGGACGGCGATTACGTGTTCGCTCACTCCGAGTACAACTTCTTCGGTCCTCGTATTGGATTCGACATCTTCCGCTTCGAGGATGACCTCATTGTCGAGCACTGGGACAACTTGCAACAGACGCCGACCGAGCCCAGTCCTAGTGGGCACACAATGACCGACGGTCCCGCTACCGCCTCCGACCTAGATCAGACCGAAGCAAATAAAGCGCTGATGCAACGCTATATGGATGATCTTCTCGCAAGTCGTCGTGAGACTTTTCTTGGTTACTTCAAAGGAAAACAATACATTCAGCACAACCCCTGGGTCGCCGACACCGTCCCGGGTTTGATTGCGGGGCTACAGGCGCTTGCCGCTAGCGGACGGGCAGTCGTGTACCAGCACGTCCATAAGATACTTGGCGAAGGTAACTTCGTACTCGTTGTCTCTGAAGCTACCTTCGGCTCCGTACCCACAGGCATCTACGATCTGTACCGCATTGATAGCGCTAAGATCGCCGAACACTGGGATACGCTTGAGGCGATCCCCTCTCGTGGCGAATGGAAGAACAGCAATGGCAAGTTTTAACCGGATATTGATTGCGAGCCGTACGATCGCAGGAGCACTTTATGAACGATGAAGCAAACGGTCTCAAAGCGATCGCCCAAAGGTTTTTTTGCGCTTACGACGCGCATGATGTTGACGCCATGGTCGCTCTGTGCGCCGACGGCGCATTGGGGCGATACCTTCCCCTCGGTCGCAACAGCGTTATGCCGATTCGGGGCGGCATCGACAACATTTGGAGGGCCTTTCCGCAGGCCGTTCCGCTTTTCCGAGTCGAAGTCGTCGAGATGATACTCGCCGAGGGAAGCACCGTCATCGTCCAAGCCATTATGAGCGGCCCGATACCGGCGGATCCTCTTGGCATTGCTAAAGACGGCGAGGACGTTCACATAGGCCACTGCTACATCCTCCGTTACGATCCCAAAGGGAAGATCGCGCGTCTTGACTGCTATTGGGATAACGCCGTCTTAAATGGTATCGTCAAGAGCAAGCTTTAACCATTCGAGCAGTTTGGACGAGGCCTATCCCGTCGATTCACGTCACTGGGGTCCCGGGTGGCGAGGGGCCTTCCAGGGCCTTGGGTTGCAGCTGTTGACGCCGTATCGGCCGTCATTGCGACGGGAACTACGGTGTCGGGGCGCGGAAGCCTAGGGGTTGTTGCTGAACGGCCAAGGACTTCTGCAACGAAGAAGGTGAGCCTCGAAGTGCCCACTTAGGGAGGCCCACCCTCATCTTAACCCGAGAACAAACGTCAATTCGGCATAAAGGAGATTTTTATGCCTTCGCTTTGCAACTGCTCGCGAATATGCGAAAAGCGCTGATACGCAGAAATTGTGATTGGACCAGTGTACCCAAGACTCTGCAGCTAGCGCGGTGGATACTTCAAGTAGGTCGCACCAATTTTTTCAAACTCCTGTGACATGACTGGGCCAAGCCACGTGTGCTCTGTGAAATTCGTCATGAAAATATCGTAGCGCTCCTGCGGGTCCTGCCAAAGGTCGAAAATCTGAGGCACCGTTGCAACGTATTTCTCTGCGCCTTTCCAGCCCAGATTCGTGTCCACTGCCAAACCGCCCGTCGGCGCACCGGTCGCCGCGCAGGTTGAAGACCATCTTGAAGTTTCCGACGCGAATTGCGCCTGGCAAGAGTTCATCTTCCGTGAAGTAGTACCACTCGTTGCGTGGACACGGACCGCTAC
>DATHOO010000218.1:0-26679 GCA_035484815.1 Candidatus Acidiferrales bacterium | reverse complement strand
TACGATCGGCCGGACGGATGGTCAAGTGCGAAGCGCGAGGCGGCCGCCGATAAGATCGTTGGAATTCTTGCGCACTACGCGCCGAATCTCCCAAGCGCGATCGAGCATCGGCAAGTTCTCGCGCCGCCGGATTTGGAGGAGCGCTTCGGCCTGGTCGGCGGACACATCTTTCACGGCGAGCTGCTTCCGGGGCAAATCTATCAAGATCGCTTCGCGACGCGCACGCCGCTGCGCTCGCTCTACCTCTGCGGTTCCGGCGCTCACCCCGGCGGTTGCGTCAGCGGATTTCCCGGCAAACGCGCCGCGCGCGCGATCCTCGCCGATCTCGCGGCAACAATCTGACAAACGGCAGTTCATCTCAGCCGGCTATGCTGGTGAGGTGGAAGTTACGTGGAAACCCGTCGGTCAGCGGAGTGATTCCCCTCGGGCGGCCTTACCCGACAGCGCGTTTGCCTTTCCGATCGAGCGTAAAGAACCGTTAACCGATGCGGCGCACGTTCGCAGCGCAATCGCTCGATTCGGCGAGGTGCGCGGCGTTACCGAGACCGAACGTGCGCAGGCATTTGCCAACATCAAGGCAGCGGCCGGATATTTTGGCGTGACCGTACAGGGCTCGAGCTGGCACGACCTGGTGGCATAAGCATGACAAGCGGGCCGGTGTGCGTAAGACTCGAGGATGATTTTTGGCCTGCTCGTTGCTATGATGATCGCCCAAGCCTCGCCGGCGCCTGGCGCGACCGCCGTTCCAGCTGCCGCGCCGGCACCCGCCTCAAGCGCGCCGGCGCCTGCCGCGAGCGCCGTTCCACCTGCCACCCCGGTCGCCGCGACGCCCGCCGACGCCGCGGTTGCGACGCGCGCGAAGGATTGGCTGCACCAGATTCAAACCGGCAAGATCGATCGTTCGCAGCTCGACGCCCAAGCCAACACCGCCCTCACCGACACGATGCTTGTGCAGGCCTCGGCGCAGCTTGCGCCGCTCGGCGATCCGACGGCCTTTACCCTGACGCAAAAGCTCGTCCAAGGCACGAGCACGATCTACCTTTACAAGGTGGTCTTCCCCTCGATAACGCTCAACGAAATCTTCGTTGTCGATCCAGATGGAAAGATTGCCGACATACTTCTCAAGCGATAATCGCGCTCTCAGGTACCCTTACGGAAAGCGGCAATAAAATAGAGCATGAATAAAGGCATTTTCGCGCTGGCCTTCGCGCTCAGCGTGCTTCCGATCTCGGCGCTTGCGCAGGATAGCAACGCGCCCGCGCCGACCGCCGATCAGCGGCAGGCGATCCACCAGACCTTCGAACAGTTTCGTCAGCAAGAAGAGCAGCTTTACCAGCAGATGCGCTACCAAATGCTCTCAGCGATGAGCCCGGTCCATCGCCGAGCCGTCGGAGCGCTGATTGGCGAGCTGGCCATCGCGTCCAACCCCGATCCGCAGGCCGCGGCGCGGCAGCTCGATGGGATGCTCTCCGGTGCCGAACGTCAGCGCATTATCGCGGCGCACACCTCGTTCGAATCGCAGAGCCGGCAGCTTCACGAGCAGATGCACGAGCAGATGCAGAGAGTGATGCCCGACGCGCACGACGACATGATGAAACACGACCACGAGCACTCGATGGGATCGCGCCAGCTCGACGCCGGCACGCTACTGTTGAAGGGCCTCTCGCCGCACGACATGGGGCACGCGTGGGGGGATCACCCCCACTAACGGTACAACAAGCGAGGGCGTGACGCCGCAAAGCTCGTGGCAGCGCACGCTCTGGCTCATGGTAACGGTCCAGGCGTTGATGTCCTTCGCCTTCTCCGTTTCCGGCCCGTTTCTGCCGCTTTTCATCATTCAGCTCGGCGTAACGCCGATCGCCAAGGTATCGCTTTGGGCCGGAGCTGTCGCTTCCATCAACTTTCTCGCCGCGGCGATCTTTTCGCCGCTGTGGGGCGGCCTTGCCGATCGCACTGGACGCAAGGCGATGGTGGTCCGCTCCTGTCTCGCGATCGCGGTTTTTACGGCGCTGATGGGCCTGGTGCAGAACGTCTGGCAGCTCTTTGCCGCCCGCGCCTGCATGGGAATTTTCAGCGGCTTTTCGGCGGCGGCGATTGCGATGGTCGCGACGCAAGTGCCCGAAGAGAGCCTGGGATTCTCGCTGGGCTGGATGACGACCGGGCAACTAATCGGAGGGCTTTGCGGGCCGCTCTTCGGAGGGTTTCTCGCCGATCGTTTGGGCGATTTCCGTCACGTCTTCTTCGCGACGTCGGTATTCGCGGTCGCGGCCGCGCTGGTCTGCGTGCTCTTCGTCAGCGAGCGTTTTCGTCCCGAGCCGCGCCGCGATCGGGCGGTCTCGTTCTTGGGAACGTTGCGCGAGATCGTCGTGCATCCGCAGCTGGCCCCAATGTTTGTCGTCGTGTTGCTCGCGCAAGTCGTCGCTTTCGGCGTGCAGCCGATCGTGCCGCTCTTCGTGAAGGCGCTCGCCGGCAACGTGACCTGGCTTGCCACCGCGGCCGGTTTGGCGTTTGCGGTAACGGGTCTCGCCGACCTGATCGCGTCGCCGTTCTTGGGCAAACGCAGCGACCGAACCGGTTATCGCCGCGTGCTCTTGATTTCGCTTATCGGCGTCGCCGCGTTTACGATTCCGCAAGCCTTCGCGCATAATCTCGCCACATTCATCGCGCTGCGCTTCGGCGTGGGGTTGTTTTTGGGCGGCGTCCTGCCGACCGCAAACGCGCTCATTGGCCGGCTCTTTCCGCTCGAACGGCGCGCCCAAGTCTTCGGACTCACCTCGAGCGCGACGTTCCTGGGGATGTTCACCGGACCATTGCTCGGTGGAGCGATCGCCGCGCACTTTGGCTTCGAGGCGGTCTTTATTACGATCGGTTTGCTGGCGTTGACGAACTTTGTCTGGGTGGCAGTGAGCGTACGAAGCCCGCGCAGCCCGATCACCGCACCGATTCGGTAAAGGCGCAGACGAGGCGTTCGATCGCCGCCCGATCGGTGCTGGTGAAGCGCGCGAGCACCGGACTATCGCAGTCGAAAACGCCGGCCAACTCTCGGCCGATGAAGAACGGCACGACGATCTCGGAGCGCGACGCCGTGTCGCAAACGATGTGATCGGCGAACGCATCCACGTCGTCGACCACGATCGTCGAGCACTGCGTTACCGCGGCACCGCAGACGCCGCTCCCCGGCGGCAACCGCGTGCACGCGGGACGCCCGCAGAACGGTCCGAGCACCAGCTCGCCGGAGGGTTTGCGCAAATAGAAGCCGGCCCAGTTGATCTCCGGCAACGCATGATAGACGAAGGATGCAAAGTTTGCTGCATTAGCAATGAAGTCGCTCTCGCTCGCAAGCAAAGCCCGGGCCTGCTCCTCGAGCAGATCGTACGAGACGCTTGAGCTCACGGCGTGTAAGGATCGCGGCTGTAGAAGGGTGTGCGCGACGCGTCAACGGTGACGGAATAGGGAGATTCTGTCGTTTGCTTGTGAAACAGGTCGAAACGCTCGCCGTTGCGCCCAATGTGGAAGACGGTCACGGTGAATTTGAAAGGCGTAAGCGTGGCCGGCAGCGTGTCGGCGTCCGCGCGCAACAGATAGGCGCCGCGCGCGCCCGGAGCGTTGATCACCGTCGCCATTCCATCGGGATCCACCACGACCGCGCTTCCCTCGTCGACGCCGAGCCCGTAAACGCTGCGCACCCCCGGCAAGAGTTGGTCGCTGAGAATGCGTGCGAGAAAGACCACCGAGCGTCCAAAGCGGTCGCGCACGACGAAGTGCGTATCGGTCATCGTATCGGCGAGTGCGGGCCACGCAAAGAGTCCCGTGGTAAAACTGATGCGCGGCTCGAGGGGATTGGCGATGGCGTCGCGCGAGGTCGTCTCTTGATTGAGGCGATCGCCCGCGACGGAGTCATAAACGACCGCGCCTTGAATCGCTAGGCCGGCACTCCCGCCCCCCACGACCCCGCCGCGCGCGTAGACGTTCTTCACGGCGGCCATGAGCGCGCTGCCTTTCCAGGCAACGTAGTGCGCTTGATCGCCGCCGGCGAAGTAGACCGCATCGGCTTTCTCCACGACGCGCGCGGCGGAATCCACCTGGCTGCGCGAAGCGCACGGTGGAATCAGCACCGTCTGCACCGACGCAAAGTTGCCGTACTGCACGAACGGATGGTCGTAGACGTCGGAGTCCGATGCCCGCAAGACGACGACGTTACCGCCGCGTTTGGTTGCATCTCCGGTGAGGCGGCGATGCAACCACTCGATCGACGCGGGCGGCGAACCGGTGATGCCGGCACCGTCGAGCAGTAAACCGGGACCGTGCAAGTGTGGCGCCGGCACGTAAGCGCCGTGCCGTGCGAAGATCGTTATTGCACACGCGAGGACGATTCCAAGCATGTCGCGTAGTTCGCCGATGAGGGAGGTGTGTCCATGCTTTGCCAAGGAAAGTCAATATTGCTCCTCTCGCTCGCGGTGCTGGCTTCGTGCGGTCAAAGCAATCCAACGCCACCCGTGCCGGGATCCGCAACCGGCTCCCTCGACGTGATACAGCCGACCGTACCCGTTGTCGGCGGCTGTGCGATCTTTCCGGCAAACAATCCGTGGAATACCGACATCTCGAGCTATCCGCTCGATCGGCGCTCGGCAAAGTACATTGCCGCGCTTCCCGGCAACCTCCACCCCGACTTCGGGCGAGATCCGCACTACGGCATTCCGTTCAACATCGTTCCGAGCACGCAGAAGAAAGTTCCCGTGCACTTTCACTACAAATCGCAGAGTAATCCGGGGCCTTACCCCATTCCGCCCAATGCGCAAATCGAAGGCGGCCGCCACGCAACCGGCGATCGGCACGTCCTCGTGCTGCAGCAAGGTGTCTGCAAGCTCTACGAGATGTACGATGCCTACCCGATTCATCACGGTCAAAGCTGGCGTGCGGGCTCGGGGGCGATCTTCAAGCTCGACACCAACAAGTTGCGGCCGAACGGCTGGACCTCGGCCGACGCCGCCGGCCTTCCGATCATCCCTGCGCTCGTCAAATGCGCGGAAGTAAAGGCCGGGACGATCGAACATGCGCTGCGCGTCACCTTCAACCAAACGCAGGCAGGATACATTCATCCGGCAACCCACTATGCCAGCGATAGCCGAGCCAAGGACTTGCCGCCGATGGGATTGCGAATTCGCATGAAAGCCGCGTACGATATCTCGGGCATCCACGGCCAGGCGTATGTCATTGCGGTAGCGATGAAAACCTACGGGATGTTCGTGGCCGACAACGGCTCCAATTGGTACTTTCAGGGAGAAGGGGGCAGAGCATCAAGGTGCTGGAACGACAACGACCTCGACCAGCTGAAAAACATTCCGAACACGGCCTTCGAAGTGGTGAAGACCGGCAAAATTCTGAGGTGAACCGATGCTCGAATCGTACGTAGCGGCCGCGCTGCTCGGCGTGATCGCCGGTCTGCGGACCCTTACCGCTCCGGCCGTCTTTTGGCTCGAGCGCCATCGATCGCCCGTGGCGTATTTCTTAGGCTTTTTGGCGTTCTGGGAGCTGGCCGCCGATCTCCACCCGAACACGCCGGCGCGCACCGGCCTGCTCGGACTCTCGGCCCGCGTGATCAGCGGGGCGTTCTGCGGTGGCGCGGTGATGGCGACCGTTGGCGGCTCGCTGTTTATGGGCGCGTTGTTAGGCGCGATTGGGGCGGTGGTCGGCGCGTACGCCGGGCTCGCGGCGAGAATCCGGGCGATCGCGCTGATTGGTCGCATCCCGGCCGCGCTGCTCGAAGATGCCATCGCGATCGCCGGCGCCATCGCGATCGTTACCGAACTTGTATGATTTTCTCCATCGCGATGACGTCCACGCGCCGGCCGTCGAGTACGCCGTGTTCGCGGAAGACCCCGACCTTTGCGAATCCCGATTTCCGATAGAGACGCTTCCCCCACTCGTTCGCGTCGAGCGCGTGCAAGACGATCTTGTGGAAGCCCGCGATCATCGCGTTTTCTTCGAGCGCGCGTAAGAGCTGCGCTCCGATGCCGCGTCCGCGATGCGAACGCGCGACGTAAACGGAGAGATCGGCGATGTCGGCATGCGCGCAACGGCCGGAGAACCGGTTGAGCGACGCCCATCCGACCACGCTGCCGGCTACGGTCGCGACGACGACGGGAAAGCCTTCGTGCTGCCCCCACCAATCGGCGATTTCGTTCGCGGACTTCGGTGCAGAGTCGAGGGTGGCGATTCGATCTTCGATGCCTTCGTTGTAGATTGCCCGCACCGCCTCGAGATCGCTGGCCGCGGCGGGACGGATTTCCAACCCGCTAATCGTCGTCGGGGGACTGGTTACTCGGAGGCTGTGCCAAGAAATACTTGGCACCGTACTTCGCTTTGATCGGTTTGAACACGCGCGGCTGCGAGCGAAGGTCGAACATGTCGGAAATGTTGTTCGCGCGCTGGTCGGTCGTGCCCATCGAGCCTAAGTTGAACGTCGTTTCGATGTACTTGAGAATGCTGCCGAATTCGTATTGGACGTGCGAAACGTAGGCCCGCTTCGAATACGGGGAGATGACGATCATCGGCACGCGCATACCGAGCTCGTATGAGTTGTACTGCTTCGGCGCGACGTGATCGTACCAGCCGCCCCAGTCGTCCCACGTGACGATGATCACGGTAGAGTTCCAAAAATTGCTCGTTCCGATTTCGTCAACGACCGAGGCGACCCACGACGGACCGCTGCCGTTGGTCTCGCCGGCGTGGTCGGAGGCCTTGCCCGAGGGGGTGATCCACGTAACGTTCGCCAGATAGCCGTCGGAAATGTCGGTCAAGGCCCGCGACGACGGCGTGATCACGTTTGCGTTGTACTCACTGCGGTTTTGCCAAAGATGCTTAATCGCATCGAGCCCGTTCCACAAACCGGGGCCGCTATTCTCCTGATAATAGTGCCAGCTCAGCCCGCGCTTATCGATTAAGTCGGTTAACGCCGTGCGATCGAAGCATGGGAAGGCATACTGATCTTCGCGGCCATAGCTGTTGATGAGCTGACCGAGCGTTCCTCTCGGCGCGTCGCATCCGCCGGTTTGCAAACCTTGCTGGTTGCGGGGGTTCTCGGAGGCGCGCAGCGACGAGCCATCCGAGACCGTCGACGTGCCGCTCACGAGATATTGGTGCGCGGGAAAGCTTGGGCCTTGGTTCGTCTCGAACATTTCGTCTGCGAACGCGTACTGCTCCGCCAGGTCGAAGTACGGCTGCACATCGCTTTCCGGGACGTAGGCGTAAGCTCGCACGCCGGCTTGCGGACACTTCCATGGCGCCTTCTCACACTTTGACTTGGCCAGGTTGAAGCCGTTCATATTTCCACGCGCGTAGTCAATTTGATAGTCCACGTGGGTGTGCATCATGTCGTACGGCCCGGTGAGCGAATCGGGCTGCAGTTCAACGCTCTGCCCGTGCGAGTTGTAGCCGTATTGCGCCGTGTTGGCTCCCGGCAAACCGTGGAAAAGATTATCGGTCGACCGATTTTCCTGAACGATCACCACGACGTGATTGATCGCGCTGCCATAGTCTCGCCTTGCGGCTTGCGGAGCAGCCGCGGGAGCGCCTGCGGGCAACGCAACGGGAGCACCCCCAGTAGCCGTGATGGGGGTACCGGGTTGACCGCAGCCCCCCAATACGCAAAAGAGTAGGAGGGCCACAAGAGAGCGCTGCACGGTGGTATCCTACGCCTTCCGAGCCCTATGTGCCTACGACTTGCCCGGAATCAATTTTCAGCCCGAGCAGGCGCCTTTCCGGCTAGGGCTTTCGGTCTAGCCGGGCGACGATTGGGCGGCTACGATGACCGCAGTTAACGTACGCTGTTCGTGACACCCGCCGGACTCACAGAATACCGTAGAACAACGGTTTTTTAAACACGGTATGCGCAAGCGCAGCGGGAACTTCGCACAGCGGTTTCACGTTATTCGTTTACGATGACAACACCGAAACAGGAGAAGAGCCTCACGATATTCCAAGTCGCGATGACGCTCTATTGCGTCTGCGCGGCAGTCATGGTGCTGACCCGATAAACTAGCGGCCCAGCGCCGCACGCAGGAAACCTGCCTTACCCCGGGCAAGCAGCCTTTAGCTCGCCTCGGGGGTTTACGATCGTGATCGATCGGCACGCGCGAATCACACGGGCCCATCGCTTTTCCGGCGCCCGCCGGACCAAGCGCGAAATCATCATTTCTTGGTAGGAAGCTTTCCCTCTCACCACTGTGGGACAGTGGCGTATTCCCTTCGCACTTTAGAGTGATGAAAGAAATGGAGCTACCTGATGAAAACCTCAAGTCTGACTCTCTGTTCCTTGGCACTCATCGCCGCCGGCGGCCTGATGGCGGGTTGCAGCAGTAGCAGCGGCTCGTCGGGTGTCACGCCGGGCATGTTTAGTTCAGCACGAACCGTCTCGATCAACGGCCTGCTGGTTCCGGCGACACATCCGAATCTCAACGCGCTGCATCGCTATCAATCGTTGACGCCCGACAAGCACAAAAAGAAGAAGACGGCCGACCAATACCTGTCGAGTTTCGAGAGCAGCACGATCCTCCAGTTCGACTATCCCAAGAGCGATGGATCAATCGGTACCATCTCCGGTGTTACGGACCCCTCCGGTGAATGCACCAACGTTCTCAATGGTGTCGGCAAACACGACTACTGGGTCAGCGCGGCAGGCTCCGACGAGCTTGACGAGTTTGCGTTCGGCGGCACCACGCCGGTCAAGACCCTCGCCGAATCCACCGGCGAGCCGGCCGGCTGTGCCATCGACCCGGGAACCGGTAATCTCGCGGTTGCAATCCTTGGCGCCGGCGACGTCGTGATTTTCGCCAACGCCACCGGGTCGGGTACGGCGATCTCGGATGGTCTTACCTCGACGTACTTCGACGGCTACGACACCAAGGGCAACCTCTACGTCGACGGTGTGAATGCCAGCACCGTATTCGAGCTCCTGATGCTTCCGAAGGGCAGCAGCACCTTCCAAACGATGTCGACCAGCAACTCCGTCCTGGCTCCCGGCCAGGTGCAATGGGATGGCAAATACATGACGGTCGACGATCAAGACGCTCAAGCCATTTACGGCTACACCTGCAGCGGCACCAGCTGCACCCTCAAACGGACGGTCTCGCTCTCCGGCTCCGGCGATTGCGTGCAGACGTGGATCGGCAAAGGCCTCGTCTTCTGCCCCGACGCCACCAACGGGGAAGGCTACGTCTACAAATATCCGGCCGGCGGCTCGTTCATCGCAACCCTGACCGGCAGCTGGGATCTGCCGATCGGCGCAGCCGACATCAGCAAATAGCCCCGTCTCGCGATTCGCAAAATCGAAACGGGCTCGCTCACGCGAGCCCGTTCCCTAAGGAGCCGTATCACTATGAAATTTGCAATTCTAACGAGCTACGCTTTCGGCGTAACCGCAGCCGCTGCCATGATGGCCGGCTGCAGCAGCAACGGGGCTTCGTCGTACAATGCACCCTCAGGCGTGACGCAGTATCGCGTTCACTATCCGCGGACCATTTCGATAAATGGGATGTTGATCACGGCGGCCCATCCGAACCTCGGCGTGCGCAATCACCTGGTTCCGCTGACGCCAGACAAGCAGAACAAGAAGAAGACGCTCTACCAATACGAGGCGACCCCGAGCGAGCTTCTCGAGTTCGATTACCCAAAGAGCGACTCGCCGATCGGAGAAGTCGGCTCGGGGGCTCAAGGAGAATGCACGAACGTCATTTTCGGCGCCGGAAAGAAAACTTTTTGGGTGACGGCTTCGGGCACCGACCAAGTTGACGAGTTCAATGTCGGCGGCAGCAGGCCGATTAAGACGTTGACCACCCCTTCAGGCGACGTCCCGGTGGGATGCGGGATGGACCCCGCGACCGGCAACCTTGTAGCAACGATCATCAACACCGGCGCGGTGGTCGCCTACTCGAAGGCTAGCGGATCGGGCACCGTGAGTCAGTCGCCGCTGATCGAAGCGTTCTGCGCCGGCTACGACCAGGGCAGCAACCTCTATGTCGATGGCTTCAACAGCGAAGGCACCTTCGGCTTAGTGGAGCTCAAGAAGGGCAGCAGTACCTGGGAGACGCTCTCGACGAGCAATTCGGTCGAGTTCCCCGGCCAAGTGCAGTTTGACGGCAAATACGTGACCGTCAACGATCAAGAAGCTCACGACATCTTTGGTTATACGTGCAAGGGCACCAGCTGCGCGCTCAAGCGGACGGTCTCGCTCACCGGCTCCAGCGACTGCGACCAGACCTGGATCGGCAACGGCGTGGCCTTCTGCCCGGATGCCGGCAACGACGACGGCGCAGTCTACAAGTACCCGGCCGGCGGTTCGCCCATTGCCACCCTGACGGGAACCGGATTTTCCGGACCGCTCGGCTTCGTCGAGGTCCGCAAATGATCTTGACGATTTCTTGACGACTCTGCGCGTAGGATTCTCATATGCTTAAACGTTTCGGCGTCGTCACCGTTATCGGGACAGCTATGGTCTTTGCAGGCTGCTCCACGAGTTCGCAACCGTTCAGCCCGAATGCTACGTCACCGTCGGCAGGGCGCAGCGTCCTGGCGTCGGTTTCGCCCGACAAGGACTGTGGCAGCTCGGGCCACGTCTTTGTCGCGCCGTGCCCCATCAAGCTCACCAAGCACACAAAAGACGGCATCGTCGTCACGGTCAGCGGACCGAAAGTCGTCAGCTCCGAGTTGGGCAGTATCAAGAGCTGTTTTAACGCGCAAAACTGCTACAACGCGCAGCGCTATGGCAGCAGCCAAACGCAGTGGCTGATCACCTCGGGATCAAGCTGCAGCGGCGCCGACGTCGAGTTCGACGGATTCAACGCTCACGGAAACAGGGTGGGCTATTTTTTCCTAGGTCTGAAAAACAAGTACTGTCCGTAGGCGCGCATCGCCAGCTCACAACTTCGGATCAGAATCCGGTTCGAATCCGCTTGCGATATGCGCCCGGCGTCTGGCCGACGAAGCGTTTGAAGGCTCGGCTCATATGGCTTTGATCGGTAAATCCAGCCTCGGCGGCCACGTCGCGCAGCGGCCGTTCCGTCTCGACGATCCGGCGGCACGCGAGTTGCATCCGAAGACCCGTCACATAGTCGCCAATGGTCCGCCCGCGAAATCGATGAAACACGCGGCAGAGATGCGATGGATGAACCCCAACGGTTCCCGCCAGGTCGCGTACCGACGTCTTTTCGTCGATGCTGCGTTCAATGCAGTGGTCGACCTCGGACATCCATCGCGGCTCTTCCGAAGGAAGGGCCGACGCACCGGCGGCAGTTGCGCACAGATGATAAAGCAACGCTTCGACCGCGAACTCGGTCGTTGCTTCGCGTGTCAGGAACTCTTGATATAACCGCGACATCAGCCACGCCGAGTCGCCACCGCGCAGCTCCGTGAAGTGCTCTGGAAGGTCGCCCTCCGCATTCATCGCGTCGGCACAATCGGGAAGCAGCTCGACCATGAAGAAACGCCCGCCGGCCGGCCCGATCGTGTCCGTATGTTCTTTACGCGGCCCGTGAAAGACCACCGTAAAGGGATCGTAGGCGATCGTCGTCGTTCCAGACGTTTCGCGATATGCGCCTTCGACGAGCAGGCAGAAATATGCGTATTCGTGCGTATGAGACGGTACGGTTTTCCCGGTCGAATGGCGAACTTCGGAGAGCACTGCGCCGGCAAAGCGCGCGCTCGCAGTATCGCCGAAGAAGGAACCCGCTTGCAGCGCGATCGTCACGGTTGTAGTTCTCCTCGCGCGAAAGCCACGATAATCTGCGGAAAACCGGCGGCATTGTGCGGCCATCCAGCTGCGGTCGACGCCGGAACGCGCAACGTGTGATCGGCTCCCGGAAAGACGCGGGCGATCACCCGATCGTTCCCGTGCGATCTCAAAATGGCCGTGGTTTGCGCGATGCTCGACTGCGCCGGCACCAAGGCGTCGTCCGCGCCGAAGAGCAGCAATACGGGAACGCGGACGGCGCCCCACGCCGACGCGTTATCGTAGTTACCGACTTTGTCGTACCAATCCCAAATCCAGCTGGCATCATCGGGTATACCCAAATCTGCGAGCCACCTCGCGCTGCGGGCGCCCGCGATGTCGGCGCGAAGCTTATCGTGTGATGCGCCGGCGCGAGCAACGTCGACGAACTCGGCGTAGAGCGCTTTGGCATCCGCGAGCTCCTTTCCCGAATACATCGTTGCCAGCATCGTGTCAACGCGATAAAGATCCTGCCGGTATTGAGGCCCGACGGGGCTGTCGGCTGCGATAATCCAGCCGACTTGGTCGTTGTGCTCGGCGATGGCGGCAGCCAATTCACCGCCCTGGCTGTGACCGTAGACGCCGATCTTGCGCGCATCGACGTCGCTGCGATGGGCCAGCAAGTCCACACCGGATCGGGCGTCGCCCGCAAGGTCTTGCATCATCGAAGTCCGCCAGTCGCCGCTCGATGCACCGACGCCGCGCTTGTCGTAGATCAGTGCGACGACGCCGTGGCGCGCCACATAGTCCGCCAGGTATGCGCTGGCCCAACGCCCTTCGGCGCCCGATCCGTGAACGAAAATTACCGCGGGATACTTCCCGGCGGCGCGCGGGGCATACACGGTCCCAGCGAGCCGCACCGGTCCGTTAACAAACGTTACGGGTCGTTCGTCGTAAGGTTTGGTGGTGGTTGTCGACAACCGATGAAGCATGAAGGTTCCGTTGCCCGCGGGGTCGCGGAAGACACCGGCCATCGAACCGTTCTGTAGCGTTCCATCGAACGTCGTGGTGGACGCGTCCCCGACCAGCTTCCAGTGAATCTCGCGGTCGAGTTGCACATCCGATAACGGTATATCCATAGCACCGAGGTCGGGTGCGGAGAACAAGCCCCGGGTTGGAGCCTCCGCGGGGAAATCGAAGGCCACCTGTAGTCGCGCAACGCCACGCTGCATGTAGCCTTCCCAGCGGCCGGCCGATGGCGGCGGGCTTGCCTGCAACGCCGCCGCAAGAAAAACTGCCATCAACATGACGGGAGTATCTCACAGACGAGCGGCAACGGGCTTGTACCGGATTTGCGCGCGCCAATAGCCGCCGGCTATCGCAGCAATCCGCGAGGCCGCTTATGGAGTCGAAATGCCGAGCGCGTCGAGCTGACCGTTAATCGACTTGACGGCGGCTTCGACCGATTGGCCGTTTCCGGAGTCGGCGTTCGCAGCGGCCTTGAGTTGCTTGCTCCAAGATGTTAACGCGGGCTGATCGGGATTGGCGATTCTCTGCATGAAGGAGCTGCCGACTCGAATCTTTCGGCAACCGTCGACTTTGGCCAGTTCTCCGCCCACTCGGCGACCCAGCGTGGTAAGCTGAGCGTCGACCGCGGCGTGCGCGTCCGTATCGGTGACGTGCGATAAGATCGCTGCGCTCTCGGCGAACCAACCATCGGATCCACGAGCGCCAAAATAGAAATCGTGTACGCCCTGCCAATACTTGTTCCAGGATTGAAACTCTTGTACGCACGAATCGGAAAGCCAAACCTGTTGAAAGGAGCTCTGCCACGAATCGAGCGTCGCGCCGTCATCGGCACCAAGAGACGGGCGCGCGACAACCATTAGCGCCACGAGTGCGATCGTTGCCGCGAGGATAGGTTTTGCACATTTTTGCGCAAGCATCGCATACCTCCGCTGGCCCAGGCCTTGTACGTGCAGCATAGCTTGCCTGCTCTCTCTTGGCAAGGCAATGAGGTCGACAATCTTCCATCGAAGCACAAGGGCGAGAGCGAAAGGAAGGCCTAGAATGTGGAGCAGACTGCTGCGTTGCGCGTCCAAAATCCCGGCGGTCTTCGTGGCCGGCGCGATGCTGTGCGGCTGTGGTGCTGGATCGCAATTTGCCTTCGGCGCGAAGCAGCCGCTAACGGACGCGCCGCTGCGCAGCGCGACCAGACTCAATCTCTACGTCGCGGATTACGGTAACGGCACCGTGACGGTGTATGCCCCCGGCGGCGAGAAGCCGCTGCGGACGATCTCCCACCGCCTCCAAGCGCCCTATGCGCTGACGTTTGATGGCTCCGGCAGCCTCTTTGTCGGTAATCTCAGCCCTGTCGATCCAAACGTGCGAGTTTACGCCAGTGGCCAAGGGCGAGTGTTGCGGACAATTAACCGGGGCGTTGGCGATCCGGAGACGCTGGCGTTCGATCCCTCCGGCAATCTCTACGTCGCAAACTTTTGTTGCGAAAACAGGGTGGCGGTCTACGCTCCGGGGAGCGGGAAGCCGCTGTGGACGATCACCCAAGGCGTCAACGAGCCGCATGCGCTGGCCTTTGATGGCTCCGGCAACCTTTTTGTTGCAAACGTCGGCAACAGCACCGTGACGGTCTACGCGTCGGGCAGCAGCCAAGTGCTTCGAACAATCTCCCAGGGCGTAAAGGCTCCGGATGCCTTGGCGTTTGACGGTTTCGGCAACCTCTACGTCGCGAACATCGGCAACAACACCGTGACGGTTTACGCACCGGGCAGCGAGCACGTGATGCGCACGATCTCGCAAAATGTAAGCTATCCCTGGGCGTTGGCATTTGACGGATCCGGCAATCTGTTCGTTGCAGACTTCGACCAGAATGCCGTGACGGTCTACGCCTCGGCCGGTACGAAGCTGTCGCAGACGATCTCCGATGGCGTGCGTACCCCTGACGCGCTCTTGTTTGACGGCTCCGGCAATCTCTATGTCGCGAACTGCGAGTTGCATTGTGGCGGCTTAGGCAATGGGACCGTGACGGTCTATTCTCCCGGCAGTTACAATCTGCTGCGTACGATTTCTCAGGGCGTGAGCCAGCCGTACGCGCTGGCGTTTGGGCCGTGAGTTTGCTCGGTCGAATTTGCCGGCCAAAAAAGGAAAACCCCCGCGGAGGTTTTGCCCCTGCGGGGGATTCCGACTGGCTTCGAATTATGAGTTTGCGATTATTGGATCGTGCCGCTCCACGTGGCAGGGCCTGATTGATTTTGTGCGTTCCAAATGTGAAGCGTTATCGGTTGGCCGGAATTCAGCGTCCAACAAGAATAGCCGTATAGTCCGGTGAAGCCTGTAACGATGATTTTTTTATTGCTCCACTTCGACACTTGCAATGTAACTTCGTTCCCACTTCCCTCGTAACCGGCTTGCCAAGTGCCATAATCGCCGTAATAGTAACACGCAGGGTTACTAACAACGAATTGGACGCAGCACGAGTCGCCGTTATACGGCTTCATGTGCCCGAAGCCCGTACCTCTTATGACGATGTTCTGATACTGCTCGGCTTGGATCGGACTCACGTGTTTGATTCTCGGAGTAGCATTCGGGCTTGCGAGCACGAGCGAGTGTAAAGCCGCACTTGGGTTAGCGTTCGAAAGAGGGTTAGCGCTCGGAACGGCGCCACCGCTACAAGCCGCTAATACTCCCCCGGCAATTGCGAGAGCCAGGGCCTGACGTACAAACCTATTCACCAGGGTCTCCTTTCTGCTCCTGAAAGACATGTGACAGGATTGGGGCCGCCACATGAGCTGAAAACGACAGCTTCCATGCGAGCGCCTCCTTACGCACGATTTGCCAGCGTCCGACCGGCTACCTGCTCCTTTTTCGCTGAAACCAGAGACGCGGCGGGATTCGCACCGCTGGTTCCACCTTGAAGGCTGTAGAGCGCCGATTCGCCGCCTGAAGCTGCACGAGGCCGACTGTCCGCGGCAGGGGCGGGCAAAAGTACGATGGGGGCCCGAACTTGATTCGGCAAGAAGCTCCGTGAGAAATTGGTGATCGGCCTCTATTTGACCGCATCCGGTCTAGGAATTCATATGAAGCGCAGCATCGTCTTAACCACCACGTCTCTGATCTCGATTATCCTACTCTCGCTTCACTTCACGGATGACATCGTCTATGGGACCGATAGGTCACCGGTCGCAAACATCATGGTAATCGCTGTCCTCGTCGTCTGGCTCTACGGAACGCTGATGCTCGCCGAGCGGCGATCGGGGCACACGATCATGCTCCTCGGATCGGTCGCCGGCATGGTGGTTTTTACCGTTCACGTAAGTAGGGCGGGAGGTCTGCCGGCCGGCGCGCTCGCGCAGTCCAGTGGAGCGTTCTTCTTCGTTTGGACCCTCCTCGCGCTCGCCGTGACCTCCGTCTTCTCCGCTATCCTTTCAGCGCACGGGTTATGGAATCTGCGGCCTTCAAAGGCGCCGAATGCTCATCCAACTGGTTCTTAGATCGAGTGTGAGACCCAACTTACGGCAGGTTTCGATCAAGGAGTCAAGGTGAAGACGGTAACGCTTGATGCTGAGTTACTGAGGTTTTACGGCAAGCGAATACGGGAAGCTGTATACCCGGGTTTCGACGCAACGCAGGGGCATCTTGGCTTTCGGCGCATAGACGCAGACGCTTCCGTTATCGCCGGAAGATACATCGGGGTGAGCGAGGGCGACGCCATAATCGTCGTTACCGACGTAAAGATTTCCCTTGCCGTCGGTCATCAACAAATCCGGATCGTCCATGCCGGACTTGATCCGGTAACTCGGATTCGACGCGCCGGGCGCGTAGACGGAGACCCAACCCGGACTCGGAAACGGCGTGTTCGAAACGTAGAGCATCCCTGAGCCGTCGAACGTCATTGCTTGCGGGCTTGCAAGTCCCTTGGTGATGGTGCGCACGATTGTGCTCGACCCGGCCCCGTATTCGACGATGCTCGGCGGCAAGCTGTAATTATTGCGCATCACGAAAAGATTGTTTGAAGGGTCGAGCGCAATGGCTAACGGTTCCGTAAGCCCCTGCCGAAGTTTGCGCAGCGGTTTGCTTGATCCCGGCGCGTAGACGATCACCGAGTTTTGATAGCGGCTGTGGTTTAGCACGTATAAGTTGCCGTCCGTATCGAAGGCAAGCGCGGTCGGTGCATCGATACCTTCTTTGATCGAACGCAGCAGCTTCGTCGTGCCGGCCTCGTACACATTGATCGAGCCCTTTCCGCTTATGTACTCGTGGCACGAAGGGCACGCTGCAGCGTAGAGATTATTCCATCCGTCCGTTGCCGCGACCCACGCGTAAGTCAGCTTGATGCGGCGAGACGGCCTCTCGCTGCCGGCATCGTACTCAGTGACGCCCTGAAGAGAGTCGAGCGCGCTGATCATATAGACTCGTCCGGCGCCATCGACGGTAATAAAGGTGGGATTTAAGACGCCCTTCGTTATCGTGCGTGCCACTCCGGTAAGCTCGAGATCGTAAAAAGCGATGTTACCCTTGTTTGAAAAAATTTGCTGACAGCATTGGGCCAAATAGAGAAACGACGCCGGCTTATGCGGCGCACCGATCGCGGATGGCACGAATTCCGGACGCGGGCCAACGTTTTGGATGGTGGCGCAGCCGGCGAGTACGCCCGCAGCGGCCAAAGCGAGGCAGCGAGGACCAACGATCTTCATAACGTCCACTCCTCAAGCGCTTAGGGCAGAATCGTAGCTTGTTGGCCAGTTCCGGTCAAGTTATGCCGTACGCGGGTCGGGAGCGCGATCGCGCCCGCAAAAGCGACCGACTTTGTGTTCACTCGTTACGCGCCGTGATTCGAGCGTAGTGAGCGGCGAGCCGAACGGCTTGTGACTCCGTCAGTGCACTACCTTCGCGGGCCAGCGCCGCAATCTCGTCGCCGGTCAGCGCCTGGCGGAGCCTCTCCATGAGGAGTTCTTGCGTGAACCGCTCGGTGTATTCGCGAATGTACCCGGCGGAGAAGACATTGTCGACATAGCCATTGAGTCTGGCAGCGCCTCGCGGATCGTTGCGCGATCGCAGCGTCGCGAGCGTTCCAATCGCACATGCCATGATCCCGTCATCTCCAGCCTCCCGCGCATCCCAGACCGCCGCTCGGGCCAACGCGCGAGCCTCATCCTCCCGTTGCAGGGCGATCAGATAGATCGCCAAGTTGGACTCTACGTTCGCCCGAACCCGTATGTTCTTACGCATCGTCCTGCCGGCAAGCAGCTCCTCCAGGCGCCGGACGGCGCTTTCAATTTCACCAGCCCCGAACTCGGCCTCAGCCAAGTTAATCACGCCGACCCACAATATTCGCTGGTCGCCAAGTTGTCGTGCCATCTCGAGCGACTCGTGCGTCGTCTGCCGCCCTTCCGCTGGACGGCCCGTCATTCCAAGGGCTAGACCGATGGAGCCTAACGTACGCACGACGTCACGCTGACTGCCGTGCGCTTTGCTCAGCTCGAGCGACCGCCGCAGAGCTTCCTCAGCTTCGGCATACAGCCCAAGCCTTAGTTGCGCGATGCCGAGCGCGCGAAGAGCGCGCGCGACCCCAGCCTGATCCGCGAGTTCTTCATAAAGCTGCAGCATGCGCGCAGCTGCTTCAAACGCCTGAGATGGAAGGAGCAGATCGCCGCGCATATTCGCAATGGTCTCCCACGCCTGCGCCTGAATCGGCTTCGGCAACTCCGTGGGACCGGCCAGCGCACGCTCGGCGCGTCTTGCCGTGTCCGCGCCCAAGCCACGCAGCAAAAGAAACTCTCGTATTGCCGCAAGCAAACGAACGCCCAACTCGGCATCGGCGCCTCCGTCGATCGCCCACTCTAGAACACGTCGCAGGTTGTCGTACTCGGAGTCGACGACCTCTTCAAAGTTGGGATTGCTCCAGTCGACAGACTCGGCGAACTTCAGATAATAGAGCGCGTGCTTTCGATTCAGCGCTGCGATTCGAGCGCCAAGCTTTTCGATCGCGTAGGCGCCGATCGTTTCGAGCAGCCGAAAGTGCCTGACTCTACCGCGTCGCTCGGTCGTGAGCAGCGACTTGTCAACGAGCGATCCGAGGATGTCAAGGACGCGCCCCTTGGTGATGCCATCGCCGGCGCAAACGGCCAGCACCGCCTCGAGCGAAAACTCGGCTGGAAAGACGGAGAGCCGCGCAAAGAGCGTCTGCTCTTCCGGTGAGAGGAGATCGTAACTCCAGTCCACGAGCGCGTGCATCGTTCGGTGGCGGCCAAGTCGTCCGCCGCCGCTGAGCACGGCAAAGCGCTCGGACAAGAGCGCTTCGATCTGCGACAAGCTGATTAATTTCACGCGTGCCGCTGCCAGTTCGATCGCGAGCGCGATTCCATCAAGGCGCCGGCAGATACGCTCGACGATCGCGCGCTCGTCGCCGAACGAAAAGCCGGTGTCGGAACGTGCCGCGACCTCCGCGAAGAGTTCGACCGAGGCTTCCTCGCTCAACGATGCGAGACGATACGTTCGTTCGCCGGCCACTTCCAACGGCTGGCGGCTGGTCGCCAGTATGCGCACCCCGGCACATTCGGACGATATTTTTTCAACGGCAGCCGCCGCGGCGGTGACAACGTGTTCGCAGTTGTCGACGATCACCAACATATTCTTTCGCGCAAGCGCCTCGACAACGCCATCGAGCAGCGACGCATTGGGACGCTCGCGCACGCTAAACGCGTAGGCCAGCACCGAAGGCACATGAGTGGGGTCGTGCACCGCGGCGAGATCGACGAACCATATCCCATCGTCGAACTTGGCCTGCGCGGCATGACCCGCTTCAACGGCCAGCCGCGTTTTGCCGACGCCGCCGGTACCAGTCAGCGTGACGAGCTGTGAAGCGGCAACGAGGCCCTCGATCTCGCGAAGCTCGCGTTCGCGGCCGAAGAGTGGCGAGGTCAGGCGCGGCAGATTGTGCTTCTTGATCGCGCGGGCTGCGGACATGCGCGGCCGAGAGGGCCGGCGGGCCGCGGCTTCGATCGCTTGGCGTTGTTGCGCCTGAAGCTGCAGCGCTTCCAAGAGTAGCGCCAGCGTTTCACGCTGCGGCGCCTTGTTGACCCCACGTTCGAGCGCGCTAATTCCGTCCGCGCTCATGGCCGCGCGCTCGGCGAGCGCATCTTGCGAAAGTCCCGCCGCGAGCCGAAACTCGCGCAGAAGCGCACCGAACGACGAGCGACTTGCGGCGTCTCGCATCTCGGCAAATTATACGCCTAATTCATACGGATATCGGTTCCACCGGCCAGCCGATTACGGCATGCTCTCAACTGGCCGCGCAGGCCGCCCTTAAGCCGTCAAAGGAGAAAAGCCCCTGCTTGCCTACAAGAAGTACCCCCGCTCCGCGCCTGCCGCGATTGGCGCGCGAGGGGGAACTCACCAACCTCTGAACTGGGCGTCGCTGGCCGTGGCTTACGCCGCGGTGAACGTTGCGGCCGGCGCCGCGGTCGCCGGATGGGAGCCGGCATCGTTTCTTCGCATGAACGCCGTCTGGCTGCTGCTTTGGGCAACGACCACGGCGGTCGCGCTGGCGTGCTCGGGTCAGTGGTACGTGCATCGCCGATTCAACCGTCTTAACTTCGTCAGGCACAACGAAGTCGGCGGCTTCATTGTTTCGATCGTCGGAGGCCTTTATAGCGTCCTGCTGGGTTTTATGACGGTTATCGCGTGGCAGCACTTCTCCGATTCCCGGCAACTCGTCGCACAGGAGTCGGCCGCGTCAACCGACGCCTGGCACACGTCGGTCGGGCTGCCGGCCGAAGAACGCTCGCGCGTACGCCACGATATGTTGCTCTATGCAAACGCCATGGTGCAGCGCGAGTGGCCTGCGATGCGAAGCCGTGGATTCGACAAAAATGCGGATGTTATTGTCATGGATGCCATTGGAGCTGCCGGCAACTTCAATCCGCGCAACTTAAAGGAGGCAAACGCACAGGGCGCGACGCTTCAGCAACTCGGCGCCCTACACGATTATCGTCAGCGCCGACTCTCCGGCAACAACTCGGGGATGGCATCCTTCGAGTGGCTCGTCTTAATGGTCGGCGCGACATGCATCGTAGGATTCTGCTGGCTCTTCGGGCTTGCAAACGCAAAGGTGCATCTCGCGATGACCTCGGCCGTAACCATCGTCATGACCACGACCTTGGTTCTGTTATTCGAGCTGCAATGTCCCTTCCAAAGCGATCTCCGGATTGCGCCGGATGACTGGAACGGCGTCATCAGTCATATCGATTTCATGCAGCGTGGCTCTCAAGCCGAAATGCGAATGTAACCCCGCGCGGTCATCGACGTGCGGTTCATTACCAATGGAAAACGACCACCCGTTTCGTAGCCTTCCATCCTTTCCGCACTTTTACGCCGCTTGCGCCGGGCTCGACGTACGACGATCCGCCGCCTCCGCTACCGCCCGGGCCAGGGAAGCCGTCTGGCGGATTGTGGTACGCGCCGGCGCCGCCACCGCAAACGTCGTAACCGTAGTGGTGACACTTGGGAGTGCTACCACCGCTGCCGGCAATCAGGCCGCCGCCCTTGCCGCCAAATTAGAATCGTTCGTTGAGTCACACCGTCTGCGGGCTGCTGCGGCTCGGTATCGGCCGCTACTTCGAGCTCGCCGATGCAAAGCGGGTAGCGCCGCTTGCGGCCAAGGTGTGCGAAGAGCTCGAAGACATCTTCGGCGATTCGTTCGACTCAAAGGCGGGAGCAAATGTACAACGTGCACGACGCGGGACGCGGGCGGCGGACGCCGCGGAATTCGACGAGGCGATCGAGATCGGAAAACGTAAGTTTGCTGAAAAGTACGTGGACGGATCACGGACATTCTCGCGAACATAATTAGTGACGCCTACACGCCGAAGCAATGCGCCATCCGCTCATCGCATATCAGCTTCTCGTGATAAACGCGCTGGGTGCTTTTTCGGACCTATGGGGCAACACCCCACTCAAGCGCAAGAAGACGAATGGCCGCGAGATTTCCTATTAAAGCCGAAACGCCGCCCTCGATACTCTGCTGTTCATTGAGTTGGTAGGCAAGGTGCACTATCTAGCGTGAGGCGATTGGCCCAACTTGCCCGTTGGGCGCTTTTCGACCGTCCGAGATGCGTGATAGGCTGGAGCCCGCGAAAGGAGCTGTTAGTATGCGCGGTGTTTCGGGCTTGAAGCGCTACGCTCTAAGCGTTTGCGCCGGCGCTGTTATCGTCGCGGGCTGTTCGGTCACGCCCCAAAGGTCGTCTAACCTACCCGATTCATCCGCTGCTGTTATGCCGCGCCTGCCAAGCTATGCCGACCCTGCGACGTTATTGGCCAGTAGCACCAAGGTAGCGTTGTGGGTTTCCTACGAGATCTTCGGCAATCTCTTGGGGTTGGACAAAGGCGGAAACGTTGTCGTCACCGTTGACGCTTGGGACAATGGCTGCACTCCTCCCCTTACGGTTAAGGTCGACCACGAGCAAAACGTCTGGGTCGCCTGTCAGTTTCTAAATCCGCCTTACTTGTGGGGTGGGGAACAAGAATACAGCAGCAGCGGCACAGTTAAGCGGAGCTACGCCTTCGATGCTTCCCGCTTTTGCGGATCGGGGTATTCGCGTTGTGCCGCCCAAAGCTGGGACGGCGGCTGGGACAACAAGGGTCACGTCTTCGCCGAACTCTCTGAAGGCACTTGGTTGTTCGGGAGCACAAATAGCCGCGTAGTCCACAATATGCGTCTCGGCTTCTTCTGGTGGAACGCGAACGATCCATCAGGCCCCGCAACCTTCATCCGCGCGTCGCGCTACTGCAAGCCGATGTGCGGTGTTTACTACATGGACACCGACCGTGCGGGAAACATCTGGTTCGATTTCTCCAGCACCGGCTATCCCGGTCTCAAAGGCGGCCTTGGCGAGGTAACGAACCCGACGACGTCGCCATCCGTACGGGTCGTTTTTCCTGCGGGAACGTATCAGCAACCCGGCGGCGTCTACGTGAGCGGCCACGGAACCGTGCTGAATGTCACCGATGAGCTCGCGCAGCTCATCTACCAGTATCACCTGCCCGTTACGCGCACGTCGAGACCGTTTAACGTGCTAGGGCCGACAAGAGGTGCTCCGCTTTCAGGCGGCTTCAACAAAGCGGAGTCTGCAATGGCGTTGGGCGATCTTCGTTCCGGCATCCACATCGGCAACTTACGCGCGAACTTGTGGTCACTCTACGCTTGCTACGTGCCCCACGAATCGAGCCCCTGCTCGGGCGCTGCCTTTACGCCTTCAGACAAATAAGCCACGCTGATGCGAGGCTGTCGCGATTCAGCGGCGCTGAACGTCGGGCGTCTGCGTGGGATCGTGGCCGACTGCGTGTGACGGTTAAGTATGTGGAACGTTTCGCAGGTCCGGGCTCACGCGCACGGTGATTCGAGACTTTCGCGTTTTCATGCCATTCCTCACGCCGTCGATCAGGGCTTTGGTTTTGACAATGATCTCATCGGAAGTGGAACCTTCAATAACCTCCTTCAGCTCAGCACACAAGCCGATATACTTCCCGCCATTGCGGTGGACGTAGAGCTCAAACGTGTTATTCGAACTCTGCCCATGCGTCATGGTAACGCGGTAACCATTGGCGAGCCAGCTACGGCGTCTTCAATGTCGAAAACGCCATCCAAGCTGCAGAGCGAGAAGATCCGTCGGAAATAAGCGCTGCCCTTAACGATCCGCAACCGCGTGGCGTCGATCTCCCGGCGACAGCGTGCGACGTACACAAAGACGCCAAGAGTGCTAGCGTCGATAAAGGTGGTGTGCTCGAGATCTATCGTAAGGGTTGGAGAATCAATGTAGGCCGTTAAGGCTGCAAAGAGTTGCCACTTGTTGGAAATATCTAATTCCCCGCGCAACGAGAAGCGAACCTCTGACTCGCCAAGGCCGCTAACGCGTCGTATATTGTTGCTTCTTGTACTGTTAAACTCAGTAGGAGCGCCCCACTCGCTCCGACTGATGAGGTGCGCAAAATCTGTCGTTTCCATAATGGTTCGCGCCGTCATGGAAGCTTCCGTTAATACCTGCAAAAGAGCCACGGCCGCCTTTTCTAGTCACACTGCGTTGGACTCTAGTCTAAGCAATGGCTTGGCGGCAAATCTGTACGGTTTCGCACGAAGCAAAGGAATTCGTCGCTACGCTGCTTTCCTGCCGCCTTCTATTGCTTGTCGGCCATATGCTCCAACAGCGGCCCAAACTGCGCCCGCGCGACGCTATAACACTCGCAGGAGGCTTCCTCGAGCCCGTTTCGATCTAGAATAACGATGTGGCCATGAGCATAGCGAATGAACCCCGCTTGCTGAAGTGTCGCAGCGGCGATGGTGACTCCGGAACGTCGTGCGCCGAGCATCATCGCAAGGTATTCGTGTGTGAGGGCGATCTTGTCGGAGTTGACGCGATCGTGCGTCAACAAAAGCCACCGCGCGCATCGCTCGTGGATATTATGCATACCGTTGCATGCGGCAAGCTGCCCCAACATGTTGACATAAGCTTGCAGAAATCGGTCAAGCATGCCACGAAACTGGCCATCTCCGCGGTCGAGCAGTTGTCGAAAATGGTCGCTGCTGATGACGACCGCGCGCCCGGGAACTTGGCAGTAACTTTCGTTAGCCGAGGTCGTTGCTCCGAGTAGCAACGGGATTGCCGAGACTCCCTCCCGCCCGACTGTCCCTACCTCGATTGATCCGCCGTCGCGCATTTGGGTTACCACTGAAAGCACTGAATCGATTGGGAAATAAACATCTCGTATTGGACGGTCGGCCTCATAAATCTGCTGGGAGGTTTCCAGCGCGATCAGTTTCGCTGTTTTGAGGACCTCTGCGATCATGGTCGCAGTTAAGCCACCGAGGATCGCGTTCTGCTTAAGCACACCCGGACTGGGGATGAGGATCTGCTTAGCACTCATTCTCTCGATGCTTTCGTTGACTGTTGACCTTTCAAGCGCACGAAAGAGGCTTTTTCGGGATCGGGTCGCGGTCCTGGTGCTATGCAGACCGACATTTGAAGACTCGGAGCGCGGACGCGGCTGCTTTGGCCTTCCCTTCACTGGGACCCGATGGCAAGCACATGCGCGCCGTAGCTGCCCTCGCTGATCCGGTAAAGAAGCTTCGGCGCGCCGGGGGCGTAGACGTCAACGTCTTGGCCGTTTGCAACGTAGAGGTTGTCCGACGCGTCCACGGCCAGTCCCGCTGCAGAGCCGTGGCCTCGGGCAAACTTACGCAGGGGCTTCGTGGCGCCGGGCCCGTAAAGCGAGACCCACGAATGCCACGGAGGGGCTCCGGCGATCGTCGTGTTCGCCACGTACAGGCGCCCCACTGAGTCGACTGCCAGCGAGCTTGGAAGTCTGAGGTCGCCAGTGACTCGCAGTGTCGGCGTCTTCTCGCCTGGCTGGAACACCGTAACCGATGGCGGCCCGCGATCGCAAGGTGCGTCGCAGTTCTCTGTATTGACAACGAAAAGCTCGCCCGTCGGCCCGAATGCGAGCGTGTCGGACCAGTGAACCCCCTTGCGAATCGCGCCCGAGAACTTCAAGTGTCCCGGTACGCCGGTGGGCGCATAAATGGCGACACTGAAGAGATTGTCCGCATAAAGATTCCCCGAGCTGTCGAACGCCAGTGCACCATTGGCGAACCGCCGCATATGATTGACGAGATGCGTGCCGCCGGGCGCGTAAACCCAGAGGCCCTGACAACAGGTGGTGAAGTAGAAGTAGCCCTGACGATCTATCGCGACGCCTGAGAAGCATACCGGTGCGGTGATGGTGCGCAGTAGCCGAAGATCGCGCGCACTAAAAACCTGAACCTGTCCCCCGCAACTTCCGTAGTTCTCCAGGACGAAGACGTGCCCCAGCCGGTCGAGCGCGATCGCGAACGCGGAATAGGCGAGCATTACCGATCGAAGTGGCGTGGAGCTTCCAAGGTTATACTTCGAGAGTTTGCCGCCGCCCACATAAAGGAAGCTCGTTTGGCCGGGCGTTGACGGGCTCGTTTCGGGCGCCGCGCCCAAAGTCGATGGGACGGTCTCAGGCGGAGGCAGCGAGCAGCCGCCGCAGCAAAGCGACGCTGCCAGAATGCTCACAAGCAGATTGCGCCGATTCATCATTCTTCGGCCCCTCCGATAACTCGATTATACTCAAAAAAGTCACCGAAGTCACTCTTCAAAGACGGGGTCTGATACACGCATCTGAAGGGCTCGCCGCTTTCGCGCGGCGAGCGTCGCGCACGATCTCGGACGTCGGGCGCTTAGGGCCGGAGCCCCAGGCCGACGCCGTTTTACGCTTTCTTAATAGATTCGCGCTAGGCTTCGCCCGCAAAGCACACCAAACATCACTTAAGGAGCAATATGAACTCTGCCAGGTTGTCACTTCGATCTCTTGCGGCTCTCGCCGTCGCCGGAATGCTGGCGGGATGCGCGGGCGGCGCGTCCGCACCCTCGACCGCTTCGAATGCGCTGCCTTTCATGACGTCGCACGGACAACCCGCGGGCGCTTCGATCGACATCATCGCCATGACATGCAAATCCGATCACGGCGTGTCGGTCAAGCCCTGCTCGATTCACCTATCCGGTTCCAATCCCGTGGAGTCAGTAACCACGAAAGGCCCAACGGGCGGGAAGTTCACGTTCGACGATAAGGTATGCGCGAAAGACGGCATCGCAATGATCTCCGGCTCCGGGAATAAGTATCAGGCGGTATGGGGCAGCAAGAGCGGATCTTGCACGGCGCTGTTTACCGATAAAGCCAAGACCGGGAAGACGATCGGCACGGCCAAGCTGACCATTACCAATCAGGCCTAAGCCGCGCCGGCCATTATCGCTGGGTCGAAGGCGTGCGCGATCGATTACAAATACACTAGCCATTCTTTGGGGTGTCGTATGTTTGGGACAAAAATCAGCTCTCGATTCCTGGTCTCGCTATCGATTGCGTTCGGCGTTGCCGCGACAGGG
>DATHOO010000217.1:0-8345 GCA_035484815.1 Candidatus Acidiferrales bacterium | reverse complement strand
CTTTGGGCGTGTTTCCAGACATCGATACGTCGGCGACCATCGCGGCGTAGCTGCCGTTCCAGAACGTTACTGCGATTCCCTGAGCCTGCCCGGCCGGCGGGCTACCCCAACGTGCCTTTTCGGCAGCCAGGCGCAGCGCATTTGCGGCGCGCGGATTACTCTCAAGCGCCGCGAGCCGAAAATCGAGCGGGTCCTTGCCGGCGGCATGCGCGAGCTCATCGACGAACGACTCGGTGACGAACCCATTCCAATTGGCATTTGGAGCCCGCCACGAGCCGATCGGAACGCCGCCCTCGTAGTCGATGTAGGTAACCTTGAAGTTCGGTGGGCGGTACGGAGCGTCGAGCACTTCCGCCAAATCGGTCGGATCGATTCCATCCTTGAATCCCGACGGTAGCCAGCGACGGAACCATGATGGTGAGACCACCTGGTGGGTAAGCGCAACGAGCCGTCCACCGGCGACGACTCCCCGCACGGTATTGACGCTCATCGGGCGGTAGCAATCGTGCTGGATGTCGTCTTCGCGAGTCCACGTCACCTTGACCGGTTTCTTGATGGCCTTTGAGACTTCGACCGCCTCCTGAACGTAATCGGCCTCGAGCCGCCTGCCGAAGCCGCCGCCCAGAAAGGTCGTGTGGATCTTGCACTGCTCGGGCGGCAATCCGGTGACCTTCGCGGCAGCCGCCCGTGCCCGCAGCTGCACTTGGGTCGGCGCCCAAACTTCGCAACTGTTTTCGCGAACGTCCGCGGTCGCGTTCATTGGTTCCATGGTTGCGTGTGCCAGATATGGGCCGCGATAGATCGCTTCAAGAACCGTGCCGGCCGTTGTATCGGGATTTCCTCGCGAGATCGCGACGCGTTCGCCCGAGTGCATTTTTGCGAGACGTTCGGATGCGGCAAATAACGATTGGGTGCTGACGCGAGCGTTGCGGCCTTCGTTCCAGGTTATGACCAGAGCGTCTTTTCCTTGAAACGCCGCCCAAGTGTTTTTCGCGATCACCGCGACGCCGCTTGGGACCTGCACGACGTCGATTACACCCGGTACGGCTTTTGCGTGCCTCGCGTCGAAACTCTTCACGCTTCCACCGAAGACGGGCGAACGCGCGATGGCGGCGTAGACCATCCCCGGCACGACGACGTCGATTCCGTACTTCGCCGAGCCGTTGACCTTCGAAGGTATGTCGGGGCGCTGACTTCGTTTGCCGATAAGCGTAAACTGGCTGGGAGTTTTGAGCGGCACGTTGGCCGGCACCGGCAACGACGCGGCAGCTTGTGCGAGCGTGCCGTAGGTGGCGCTGCGGTTCGATGCTCGCTCGTAGACGGTTCCGTCGCGAGTCGTGCATGCGGCTGGGTCGATGCCCCACTGCTTGGCGGCCGCTGCAATAAGCATCGCGCGAGCGGTGGCGCCGGCTTGGCGCAGCGGCAGCCATGAGTCGCGCATGCTGGTGCTGCCACCGGTTACCATATCGCCCATCTCGGGGTCCGCATAGCGCGGCTCGGCAGGCGCAAATTCGGTCTTCACGCGGTTCATCGAGGCGTCCAGCTCGTCGACGAGTACGGTCGGCAGTCCGGTCGCGACGCCCTGACCCATTTCCGATTTGTTGAGAACGATGGTGACGGTCTCGTCGGGGGCTATGCGCACCCATGCGTTCGGCGCGAACTCGTCGCCCTGGCCGGCTGGTTTGTTTGAAGTGCATCCCGGCAGGTAAAACGCGAGACCGAGTCCTGCGCCAAGCGAACCGGTGAGACGAATGAAATTGCCACGATTCAGTGCCATCGTTTCCATGCTCAGCCTCCCGCCGCCGCTCGGTGAATCGCGCTGCGGATACGACCGTAGGTGCCGCATCGGCAAATGTTGGTAATTTGCGAGATTTGCTCGTCGCTCGGATTCGCGGTCTTTCTAAGGAGCGCTGCGGCGACCATGATCTGCCCCGACTGGCAGTAGCCGCACTGCGGAACCTGCTCGGCGATCCACGCCTTCTGTATCGCGCTGGAATCGCCAGTCGAAAGGCTCTCGATCGTGTGCACCTGCTTGCCGACGACCGCGGAGACCGGCAAGACGCACGAACGGGTGGCCTCGCCGTCGACGTGCACGGTGCAGCATCCACATTGCGAAACGCCGCAACCGAACTTCGTGCCCGTCAGCCCAAGCTCGTCGCGAATGACCCAGAGCAGCGGCATGTCGGGTGGGACGTCCACATCGTGGCGTGCGTCGTTCACCGTAATCGTGATCATGCTGTTCTCCTTTCAGGCCTGTTTGCTCAGACCTGGAACGGCTCGGCATCCGGCTCGGTTTGGATGGTCCAACTACCGTCTTTTCGGAAGCTCGACGCCGTGGCATAGGTGTCTTCGAGGAACTGAAGGTAGGTAACCTTACCGTCGACGACTTTGACCAATATTGCGAACGGGGAGGCGACGACTTTTCCGAGCGATTTCGACTTATACCGGAAGTTACCGAAGACCGCCACGTTCTCATCGGCAGCGAACATGGTCGTGACGTTGAACGCCTCGGTGTCCCAGCGGGAGAACATCCCGCTGAGGTTCTTGAGGAACGCCTGCGGGCCGAACGACGTGCCGGCCCACGGCATTATTTTGTTGAGCTCGGCGTTCTCGGTGTTGAGCGAGATATAGGTGGCGTCGGGGGCGACGATGCTATTAATCACGTCGGGGTCCGTGAGGTTTTTCAACCACTGGCCCACCACCTCGATAGGACTAGCGGACATTCTTTCTCTCCCTTTCATACCGTCGACGATCCGGAAATTGGCGGCCGCCACTCGGCGGAGTCGCCATTGCCTCGAGCGAACCGAACCAGCTCCCCCTCGCGGAGGAGAGCGACGTTGAATACAGATTCTAGTGCTACCGATTCATGGCCATCCCTGCCGTACGATGAGATGGCGCCGACGGTCGATCACCTTCATCGGCTGAGCCAGATCGCCGGAAAATACACGCTCGATCAGCCTTTTGAAGCGTACTGGGGTGACATCGCCCTGCTGGTTACGCCGCGGGGCATCGCGACGCGGACACTGAGGGCGGATGACGTACTGTTCGATATCGAATTTGAGGTCCTTGATTCTCAAGTCGTGGTTACGGCGTCGAGCGGCAAAACTACCCTGCCGCTGGCGGCCGGCACGGTAGCGGACTTCTACCGGAAGTTCGTCGACGCGGTCGCTGTTCTGGGAATCCCGGCTCCGCGCACGACGTTGGAAACGGAGATCGCTGGAGCGCTGCACTTTGACTCGGACACTATCGATCGTCCTTACGATGCGCGCATGGCACGGCAAATGTGGAGGGCTTATGCGAGCGTCGCAAGCGCGTTGAGCCTTTGGCAGTCGGCCTACATCGGACCTCGTCCCCCGGTCGGGATCATGTGGGGCGGGTTCGATCTCTTCGCGCCGCGATATAACGGCCGATCGCTCGTACCTCCTCACGACCGGCCGATATTTCAACAGAACGGCATGAACGGCGAAGTGGTCGCCGTCGGATTTAGCCTTGGCGATTCGCAATCGCGGGCGGCCGGCTTCTATGCCTACATTTCCCCGCCACCAGCCGAAATTGCGAGCGCCGATTTCGGCGTCAAGGAGGCCGCTTACGAAGCTGCGGCGGGACTCGTCGCGCTTCCCTGGGAGGTCGTGCGCGCCAGTAAGAATCCACAAGCTACGGTGCTACGCTTCGCCGACGCCGTCTACGCCGCCGCCGTTAAGTTTGGAGGCTGGCCGAATGACTGGGTCAATCCAAGACATGACGGTTGGTACGCCAGCAGCCACCTGATTTCCGACTGAAAACCAGGCGCGACCGTTAGGACATTTGAATTCGCATCAAACTCGTTACAGAATCAGACGCTTCCGATGGTGGAGAGGGGCTCGAAGGCATCGATTGTAAATCGTTGGGTTCGGCCCGCAATGTGGAGCAGTCACCTGACTCGCCGGCCCAGGTCAACTCCACCGCTAGACCCGTCCTTGAGGCAACGCAAAAACGAAAGAAACAATGTCCGCTGGCCCCATCGAGGTCGGCGTTGTGACATTCCCAACGCTGCTCCACGCCAAGCACTGATGCTTCGGGATGGCAGCGTTTGCTGTGAGCGTAGATACCTAGTCGTTCAGAAGGCTTCCGTTTAAGTATTACGTTGAGGGCCGCCGCTGCGGCACGGCGCGAGCTATACAGTGAGTGTTGGCCCGACGGGTTTCAGCCGGATAATGTTACCGACAGTTTGCGCAATTATTATGGGTTTCGGCAAGTGAAGGCGCGCAATGGCAGCCTCGTGCTCGAACTCGCCGAAATTGCTTGCTCGGCGCAGCACGCTTGGCTTGCACCACGCTTGCATTGGGTGGGCGCACTGCTGGCGCACTTTTTGAGCGTACTGATCGGTAACGAGAACGTTCCGAATCCGGACGATATCCGGTACAGGCTACGCCGACGCCGCCTTAGAACCCTCGGCGATGGACCGCACCCTCGCGAGCGACAAACGAAGCAACGCCGGTGTTTCTGCGTCGATCGACCGCCAGCGTCTGGTCGCACGTCTGCACGCCGGTGCAGCGTATCCAATTACGTTGTTGATTGCTCCCGCCGGGTACGGCAAGTCGATCGTGCTGCGCCAGTATCTCAAATCGTTGCGCGAGCCAAACGTGTGCTTTGCGCTGCGAGCGGAACACGCTGAGCTGCTCGGCTTTCTCCGTGGCTTTTCGGAAGCGTTGCGGGGGATCGCGCCGCACGCGATCACCACGCTTGCGGGTGCCTACGAGCGTAACTCTGCGTCGCCGAAGCGCGGAGCCGACCTCGCGCGTTGGATGCACGCGCATCTCGAATCTTTCACAGGTCTCATTGCGGTTGACGATCTGCACATCGCCGACGGCGAGCCCGAGGTGACGACGTTTTTGAGCTCGCTGATCGAGCAGACGAAGGAGCGTGTACGTTGGATTCTAGCCTCGCGTTCGACGGCCGGGCTTGCAGTCACGACGTGGCAAGCTTACCACGACGCGGATATTCCTATCGACGAGCGCGATTTGCGTTTTACGCTCGATGAGGCGCGGGAGACGGCCCTCGGATTTAGGTTGATGGTTCGGGACGAAGAGCTCGCGGATTTGTTGGCTCTAACGGAGGGCTGGCCGGCAGCAGTGAGCTTCGCGCTGCGTACGTCCACGAGATCTTCGGAGCTGCGCAACGTCTCCGCGATCACGCGGGAGATGATCTACGGGCTGCTCGCCGAGCAAGTTTACACGAGACTCGACGACGTCGAGCGCCGGCTGCTGGAAGTTGCGATTGCCTTGCCGGTGATTGACATCTCAGTCCTCGAACGAGCCGGATTCGACTCCGCTCTGGCCATCCTCGAGCGGTTGCGCGAGCGGACTTCATTCATCTATGAGGAGTCGTCGGGCATATATCACTGCCACGACCTCTTTCGCGATTTCTTGCGCCATCAGAACGCGCTTGCTGGACGGCGCTTGCAGCAAAGCGCCCACGAGCGAGCCGCAGACGCCCTAGAGAAGAGCGGCGACGTCGAACATGCCATCGCCGCATATGCGCTAGCGGGCTGCAGCCACGACGTCGTCCGACTGCTGGAAGAAAGCGGCTTCGGCCTTCTAGAACGCGCTCGCGGCGATGTCGTCGCTCGCGCGATCGAGACACTCGATGAACGGACTCGCCACGAAAACGCGACGATCTTAGCACTGCAAGGCGTTCTCCATGCCATCGCAGGCAAATTCGCGCGAGCCGAGTCGCTGCTCCGACGCGCCCTCGCCCGCGCCGGCAACAACCTGGATCTCGCGGCAACCGCGAGTCTCCGCCTCGCGTCATTAATTGCTAACCAGGGGGGCGATGCCACGGATTTGTTGCGCGCCGTTGGCAATGACGCTCGACAGAGTACCGCCCACCGAGCAGAAGCTCTTTCCGTGATTGCGGGACAACGCGCAGTGGCCGCGGACTTTGCAACTGCGCAGGTTGCTCTGGCTGGGCTTGAGCCTCTGCTGCATGAAGTTGATTCGGACGCGATTCGCGCAAAGGTGCTGCATCATTTAGGCATCGCGTTTCACCACTTGGGAGTTGCAGACAGGGCTTTCGACGTGCTGACGCAATCGCGCGAGGTTGCCAGCGAATTGCACTTATACGGGTTAGCCAGCCGCACAAACGCCGTGCTCTCCAACTTGGCGCTCCATGAGGAAGATGATGTTGTTAGGCAGCAAACGTATGCGGAGTCCGCTGCCGCGGCCGCAACGAGAGCTGGAGATAACTTCGCCCTTCAAACTGCGCTTCTTCAAATGTTAAGTGCGGAAATGCGACTCGGAGATCTTAGGAGCAGCATCGAGATTGAGCAACGTTTGGCATCGATTTCGACCAGCGAAGCGACAAAGCGGTATCTTGCGCTTTTTAGATCTGAGCGACTCGCGTGGGAAGGGCGATTTAGTGAGGCTCATCAGTTAATGGCATCATGCTGGACGAAACTTGCGTTCGACTTTGACCGAATCGCGTCGGGAAGCGAGTACGCGCTGTTTTTGGCGCTGGACGGGCAGCGCCAACCTTCTGGAGACTTAGTCGGGGAGATTCTCCGCACGGAGCCCTCAACGAGACAAACCGGCCTCGGCCGTATCCGATCGACGGCGATTGCCAAGGCCCTGTGTGCGCTTGCGGAAGCCGTTAACGGGCGGACAACACGCGCGGATCGAATCCTGAAAACGCTAAGGTCAGAGGGCGATTCGGTCGTTGCTTTGACTGTGGGTACCGTCGATGCTGCAATTTTTCGCTTACGGTTCCCCTATCAAGGTGAAGTTGACCAAATAGAGGAGGGTCTAAAAGGCCTTGCGGCGCTCGGCTACATAGGCCTCGGGCACGTACTACGCGCCGCGGATCGCACACTTAGACATGCGCAACCCGCGCGTCTGTCCCGTGCTAATCTAACGCCCACTGAGATTCAGATCTTGGGGCTTCTTGCAGAAGGGCTGGTCCCTAAAGAGATCGCGACCAGGACCGGGCGTAGCGTACATACGGTTCGAGCTCACATAACGAATATAATTGCCAAGCTCAAGTGCCACGGGAGCTCAGAAGCGATACAGACGGCAAAGCGGATGGGACTTCTCGCCAATTGACGCTAAACGCCTAGGCAAAGTTAACTAAGCACGGGTACCGAAACCCACCTTAGGCTCTTCCTACTTTGGCGAATTATTATGAGGATTTGTCCCTCGTGAGCCTACTCGCAGCCCTTATTACGCGCTCTTGACAGCACCCCGCAGATCCCTGGTACGTACGAATCAGCGGTCACCGGCTGGCGGTGCGCCACCCAGGTGGCACTCGTCCATGCGAAACTTACATTATGGATGAGTATTTCATCGGGGCTGGCGCGCTGCTGACGGCTGGACCAACGGCCTCGATTACGGGCGCCACCCTGCATGCGCAGCCCGAGCGAGGCCTGAGCCAGCAGGTTGAGGCGGCGGTCATCGACTTTGAATCCACGCGAGCGGGTGAGCTTTCGCGGATTCTCATCGTGGCCGCCGGCTGGACCGGCGCTCGCTTTCGCGCCGAGATCGTCCACCGGCTGCTTGATCAGCGCGACTGTACCCTCGCCGATGTGATCGCGGCGTTAGCCCAAGCCAAGGGAGTTGCGGAAGTCCATCTTTTTGCGCACTGGCAGCCGGATGCGGCCACCTTGGCGGCTTTGGCCCGCCGGGGCGTGCGCCTCGTGGCCCACCCGCTCGAGGCGATCGGACAGGCGTCGCTTGTTTCGGGCCAGCGGCTCGCTCGCTGGCCGTGGGCCGTTCGAGCTGCCTAGCCCCTTCGCCCTTCGCCCTTCGACTACGCGCCTGCGGGCGCTCCGCTCAGGATGACAGATAGCAGGGCGCTCCGCTCGGGATGACAGATAGCAGGGCGGTCCGCTCGGGATGACAGGTAGCAGGGCGCTCCGCTCGGGATGACAGATACGGCCTGCGGGCACTCCGCTCAGATGACAGATACGGCCTGCGGGCACTCCGCTCAGATGACAGATACGCGCCCTGCGGGCGGCGCAGCTTGGCCTGCAGGCGCGCGATCAGTTCTTCGAAGACGAACGGCTTGACGAGATAGTCGTCCGCACCGGAACTTAGGGAGCGGACCTTATCTTCGGTGCCCCCCTTGGCGGTGAGCATCAGGATGGGCGCCTGCGTGATCTCGCGCAAACGCGGAAGCAGCGTCACACCATCGATCTTCGGCATCATGATGTCGAGGACGATGAGTTCCGGGTCGAAAACCTTGACGAGCTCGAGGGCGGCCAGGCCATCCGTGGCCGTCCGGACCTCGTAGCCCTCGCGGGAGAGTCCAAGTTCCAACATCTCCCGCACCATGCGGTCGTCGTCGATAACCGCAACGCGGGCATTGGGCATAGT
>DATHOO010000216.1:0-36392 GCA_035484815.1 Candidatus Acidiferrales bacterium | reverse complement strand
CCACGATTACTTCTATCCGGATCCGGGTGACCCGACCTACCAGTACATCAACTATAAGGGAAAGGTTCCGAAGCAGCCGGGCCCGGTGAAGTTCGACGACATCTACTGCATTTCGTTTACCCCAAGCGGTTGCACCAACGGCAGCGGCAGCATCTTACACCTCGGTATCGCTATCGAATAATAGGTGTCGCTGGGCCAAAACAACCAACCTCAAAAAGGGGGTCCGGCATCCGCCGGGCTTCCTTTTGTAGAGTGGTCTCACCCGGATCGCTACCGCGCTGTATGCATAGTTCTCGGCCGTCTCATGGCGGGAGCGAGTGGCAAGCGGTCGTTCTCGGCATCGAGCGGATGAGCCACAACCCGGTAGTCGAATTCTAAGCTCGAGCGCCCGTGCTCGGTTTCGCGCACTTGGAACGCCGACGCCGTCTTCATGCTCACATAGAGCCCGCGCGTATCGCCCAGCGGCGTGAGGAAGACGTAGTACCACTTACGGTCCATCACTGAAGCAAACGCGGGATTGATCGTCACGTTTGCGACCCCGCGGTCCATCCGCGCGGTTCCGACATCTTCGATAGTTGCCGTCGCCGACTCTGCCGCGTACGCGAGAACATGTTGACCATCAGCGTTCCTGTGACGAGTACGCAGGTTCTTGACAACGGCGCCGCCCGTGCATGCCAATGTCGCGTTGTAGTCGATCGTGCAAAGACCGTCGGTCGAGGCATTATAACCTTCAAAGATGTACGTGTTCGAGCTGTCGGCCTTCGCCTCGAGCGCCTCATAGAGGTTCGTCGTGTCGGCCGATTCTGCATACACGCCATCCCCGCTGCCCGATGACGTTCCACGCTCAATACCGGCGACGCCGGAGGCCCCGCTCTCGGTAGAATGGCCTTCGACGCCGTTGTCGCTCGATGACGTCCCATAGACGCCCTGACCGTTTGAAGAGCGGCCGTAGACGCCGTGGGCCGAGCCGCTCGTCCCGGTGCTGATCCCCGATGCACCTGAGTTCCCATTAGTGGAACTGGTGACACCGTGAACGCCATCGGCGATTGCGCCGACGCCATAGACGCCCCACGTGCTGCTGCCGCTGGATTTGCCTTCTACGCACGCCGTGCCGCTGCTGCAAGTGTAGGTTTTGCTTTTGTCAGGATTGACGTGCTCGGCTCGCACGATACTGAAGCTGGAGACAGCGAGGCCCATGCCGACCGCGATCATTCCGACGATGGCAACGCGATTTGGCCGATTCGTGAAATCAGACATCCTTGAACTCCTTTCCGGTGTCACTGTGTCTACAACCCTATCGTAGCACTCAGGACCATTTCTGCCCATAATCACGAGGCCGTGTTTTCGGCGATGACGCGACAAGCCGATGAGGAGGCTTCGATCGGTGCGGTGAAATTAGTAAAATGAGGATTCGAACGAAATGAGTTTATCGCGCCTTCGGAATATAGCGGCGGTCGCGGCCTTTGCGCTCATCACCTTGCTGTGCGCGGGCGCCAGGCCTTGGAGTGCTCGCGCTGATGCGGCGTGTCTGGCCACTCAGGCGTCGTATACCGTGATGGTTCCAGGCCGCCCTTTTGCCGTCAGGGAACTGCCCGACTCTACTACGGCATTTGTGTCCATAAATCCGGAAACCCCGCTACAGGTGCCGGGGATAGCAGTGCTCAAGTGCGCCGCCGGGCGCTTCGTCTATACTCACACGATTCCGTTGTCGCCACAACCAACTGGACTGGCGCTAACGCCCGACGGAAAGCTCCTCATCGTCGCCGACGACTCATATATCGCACTTTTGCGCACGGATCGACTCTCCGAAGAGAGTAGCAATGCCATCACCTACGTTAAAGGGGAACGCGGAGATATCGAGGACGACGACGCCGGCGCGGTTTACGTGAGCGTCACGCCGGACGGCCGCTATGCCTTTGTTAGTGAAGAACAAGCTGGGACGCTTACCGTGGTCGACCTGCTAAAAACCGAGGCCTCGGGCCCAGAGAGCGCGATCGTAGGAGATATCGACGTGGGAGACGCCCCAATTACGACGCTGTTCTCGGACGACGGCAAAACGCTTTATGGGACCATCGAGCGTGCGAGCGAACGACTAGCATATCCGCGCAGTTGCAGACCCGAGGGCGCCGGTCCCAGCGATTCTCGGCGCTTTCCTCCTGGAGCAGTATTCTCTTTGGACGTTGCGAGTGCGCAACGAGGTTCGGGCGCAACTTTAAGGTTCGCCGCGTCACAATGCAGCAGTGTAAGGATGGCACTGGTTCCCGGTGGGCGGTTGGCTTGGGTGACAAATCGCGCATCCGGTTCGCTAAGCCTTTTCGATCTCGCAAAGATGGCAAACAACGCTACGTCCTCGAGGGTGAACGACATCGCTGTGGGCTCTAATCCGGTACCGGTGGCTGTGACCCGTGATGGCCGCTACGTTTTGATAGGTATCACCAATCGCTTCGGCTCAGGAGGAACGACGGCCGGGCATATCGTCGTTGTCGACAACCATACCGCCCGCATCGTGGGGTCAATCCCTGTCGGCAAATTTCCACGCGACTTCTCGTACGGCCGCGCGCCGACGTTATTCCTTTCGAACAATCGCTCCGATAGCATAACCGTCTTCAACGAAAATCTCATTCCGTCACTTATTGCAAGTCCGAACCCTTAGGGAGCGGGCATCGAGGCGCGCGTAACGCGACCGTCGATCGTTCCATGAATCACGGCGGCGGCGTGGCTGCCGCTCGTCGTCCACTCGACGTCGAGCGAGCCGGTGGCGCCGTCGGCTAACGTCAGCACCGCCTCTGCTTGCGCGGTTCGCGCATCGAGTCCGGCCGAACCGCTAACCGCAAGATCCTTCGTCCAACGAATCGCCGAGAGCAGCGCGCTCGTTCCACCATTTTTGGGCTGCGCGGTGTAGGAGCCGCCGCGTAAACCGAGACCCGCGCTCAAGCTGAACGCATAGGATCGCGCGAGGACGTCGGCCGCGGCAAGCGTCGCCGCCGCGGCCGCCCGGAGTTCTGCCGTCGACGCTTGGTTACCGCGAAGCGGCGTTGCGGGTTCCACCTCGTCGAGGGTGCGCGCGAACGACGGCACGAGATGGAGCGCAGGGACGTGCGCGGCACAGCCCGCGTCAACGCGCTGCGTCAGCGTGAACCGTCGCACGATCGCCGATGCGCAGCCGTAGAAATCATCGAGAGCGGTGACGTGACCGGTATTGGCGACGATTACTTGCGTCGCGCGTGGGAAAAGCTGCGCCGCGCGCGCGCCTTCGGCCGGCGTGGTCGTCGTATCGAGGTCACCGTTCAAAACCAGCACGGGTACGCGCGGGAACTTCGTATGCGGCGGCACGGGGTGCCCGGCCGCATGCTGAGGTGACGCAACCGGCCAGGTCGTGCACAGCGGAACGTAGGCGTAATCGAGCGGCATGCCAAGGAACTCGTCGAGCGTAAAGGGTGCGTAGATCGTCGGATGTTCCTCGCGCTTTCGTTCGAGCGCATGATGCCATCCAATCGTGCGCGCGGGCGGCTGTAACCGCATGTCGTACGCTTGCGGGTTGTCCGAGCAGCTCGCAGCTACGAACAAACCCTGACTGTACGCGCGGGCATGGCCTCCGGCACCTTCCTCTTCGGCATACGCTTCGTCGGCGAGGCGCCGCAGCGGCACGCGATCGTCGTTGCGAACGTAGGCGCGGGCGGCAGCATCGAGGTCGCGGTATGTCAGCGGATCGAGCCCCGCCGAATCCATGATAAACGCTACGTCTGATGCCCTCACGCCCGCGTGGTCTGCGCGCAGCTTCGCAAGCAACGCTTTGATGCGGTCGTGCGTCGTGCCGCGCCGCGACGCACAAACCGGAGAACGCCGGCACGCAATATCGAACGCCGACTGCATCGTCGGTCCCTCGCTCGGATACCAGGGATTGCCGCCCGTTACTTGATAGGCGCCGTCGAGCACGAGCGATCGCACCTGCTCGGGATGGCGCGCCGCAAAAGCCTGCACGAAGAACGAGCCATACGAATCGCCGTACATATCGACTTTGGGGATGCGCATCGCGACGAGAACCTTGGCCATATCGTCGGCCGCGATCGCGGTACCGTAGAGGTCCGACCGGCGTCGGAGCTCGTCCCCGCAGCGCGTGACCGCCGGCAGTACCATTACGGGCGCGCGCTGCAAAGGGTTACAAACAATTGGGCTGGAGGTTCCGGTTCCTCGATTGTCAACGAGCAACAAGTTTCGCGCCTCGAGCAGCGGCGCATAGAGCGCGTGATAGTACGAACGCGACCCGATCGACGGATAGCCGGGGCCGCCTTCGACGGCAACGATGGTGCCTTCGTTGCGCGCCGCACGGTTTGCTTGAGGCAGCCACGCGATGGCGATGTCGATGGTTCCGGGCACGCGGCCGGCCGGGTCGAGTGCGACGCGCAGCGCTCCGCAATAGTAGCCGCCCTCAAACGGACAGCCATGCAGCTCGACAGAGCCCACACGCAAGCGGCTCTCGCCCGCCGCGCCGAACGGGCTCGATAGTGGAACCGAGCGGAACGGCGCGCATCCTACCACGGCGCACAGAAGAACCGCCGCTACAATTCCGCTTTTCACTTCGTGGAATCGCATTGCTCTTCCCCAAACGGGTGCGGCGGCGCTCCGTGGCGCCGCCGCGCGTCGAAGCGCAGGTTATTTCTGGGCTGCCACCACGCCGAGCGGCGTGTCGAAACTGCCCGTGAAGACCGCCATAGGTGAACCGCCGGCCGGGTACTTGAAAACCTCGCCGCCGTCGTTACCCGCGTCCCCACAATAGACAAGGCTCCCCACGTTCCAGGTCTGCGCGCAGTCGCCCGAACCCGAGAGCGATATCGTGTTCTTCAGCGTCGCCTTCGTTCCGCTGATCGTGTACTGATAGAAGTTATTGGCCACCTGATCGAAGACGGTGACGTACTTGCCGTCCCACTGCACGGAGCCAGGGAACTGCACCGCGTTGCTCGTGGTGATCCCTTCGAACTTACTGCTGCCCTTCGGGAGCTCGATAAGCTCGAAGGAACCGCTATTGTTAAAGCCGTCCGCGAAGAGGTTCCCCTGGGGGTCATAGCCATCGAAGTACTCAGCGGTCAAGGGCGTGCTGTAAACGGTGGGCGTGCCGGTCGCGTTCTTGAAGATGACGACGTCGCCGCCACCCGGACCCGACTCAAAGAAGATCCCGACGGCAAGGTCGCCGCTGCTATCCATGGCGCAGCTGGTAGGAAAAGAGTACGCGACAGACAGCGTCTTGATCGGCGTCTTGGGAACCTTATACTCGGTAATCTGGTTTTGACCACCGATGTTCCAGAAGGTCTTCTTCCCGTAGCCATAGAGGACGTTGGTGCAGCCTTGACCACCGTCACCACTGATTTGCCCGATCTCCTTTACGCTCTTTGGATAGTCGAAGATGCTCGCGTAGGTGCCGTAGCTGTTGAAGACGTACTCAAAAGTCTTTGACTTCTTATGTTGGTCGGGAACGAACGTCGCGTAACGGGGCATGGGGTTCAGACGCGCTGCCGTGACCGGCCTGCCGTTCACGTAGAGCATCTTACCGATGTATTGGTAGTTGAGCCCGCCGGTTGACGGCGCGCCCACCGAGCCGCCGCTGCACGCCGCGCATATCGTGAGTGCAACCAGAGAACTGGCGTATTTCACTAAACCAGTCGAATTCATTAACGTTTTGCTCCTTCTTGAGTAACGATCGCTTTACTTCGTTAGCCGGCGTAAAAGCGGGGGGCGCATCAGATTCATCAACTCACGCTCGAGTGCCTTTTCTGTTAGGGCGTAGCGGCTGAGGTCCCAAATGCTCATAGCGTGCTCCTAGCTCGTGGTCGCCACCGCGTGCAGGACGTGTCGCCGCGGCAGGAGCGTGCCCTTGGCATGGCGTCTTCGAGCGCTCGCCGAAGGGTGGGCGGTCGTGCGCCGTCAATCGCACTCTCCGCGCTGGCTCATGGTACTCTGTCTCGCGGGCATGGTTCTGTGGGCCTACAACATGTTTATCGTTCACACCAACGGAACGGGGACATCGGTTTTCCCGACGGCGGCTGGGCAAGGAACAGTGTCCGTGCGCCCAGACTCGGGGGCGGCGCGCGCGGGACTTCGCTCCGGCGATGTGGTCGATCTTCGTGCCGCGACACCCACGGAACGATGGGAGTATTGTTGCATTCAGCCGACCGGCGAACCCGTCACATATTTTGTGGTTCGAAACGGCGGCGATAGGCCCGTGAACGTAGTTGTTCCACCCCACGCACGTCTAATGCCGGAGGAATGGCTCATTGACTTTAGCATCCCGTGGATGCTGCTCTTCGCCGCGATAATTTTTTCGAGCGCGAATAGCCGACGCGCACACATCCTCGGGCTGTTGTTGCTCAGCTGGGCGCTGAGTAATCAACTCTCGCATGGGTCTTTGTGGACGCCGTGGGTACAGCTCAGCTTTGTCGCCGATACGATTAATTATGCGCTCAATTCGTTTCAGGTCGTGCTGCTCGTGGCGTACGCCGCCACCTTCGGAATACCCGGAAGGGTGCAGCGTAGCGCCAGCTGGGTTCTGTTAGTGTCTGCGGCACTGCAATTCGTTCTCTTCATGGCAGCAGACGTTTCAACCGTCGCTGGGACCCCATGGCTCTTCGCTCACTCCGAAATTATTTCGGAGCTGCTGTTTTCGGCGAACCTCGTCGGCTGCGCGCTATTGCTGTTGTGCACGATTCCGGTTGCCGAACGGGAGCGCAGCGTTCTGATCTGGACCGCCGTGCCGATCGCTGTAGTCTGCTTTACGCTGGCTTTCATCGTGACGCTGCGCGTCGTCTGGCCGGACGCTCCCCAGGCGTTGTGGCGCGCTGCCCTAATTGCAGTGGACGTGGGATTCTTCATCATGCCGGCCGGGCTGACGTATGCAGTTCTCGCCCGACGCGTGCTCTCCGCGGAGTTCATACTCAATCGCGCCGCGGTTTTTTCCGGCGTCTCTCTCATTATCGTCGGCGCATTCATGCTAATAGAGTGGGCGATGGGCGGCTGGCTCCAGGGCGCGAGTCACACCGCGAGCCTGGCCGTCAACGGTGCAGTCGCTATTGCGCTGGGGATGTCGATCCGGGTCGTCCACGGGCGCGTGGAGCGCATTCTCGACTCGGTGTTCTTTCGCAAGCGCCACGAAGATGAAGACGCGTTACGCGCATTCGCACACGAGGCCGGCTTCTTCACCGATCCGCAGGTCTTGATGGAGCGCACCGCAGCGCTGCTCGAAAAGCGTGCCGATGCGTCGTACGTGCACTTTGTCCCCGATGAAGGTGACGATCCCGCGATGGTCACGCTGCGGGCGACGAGCAAGCCCGTTGACCTCACCGCGGTGGACGGCACGTCAATCGAAGGGGAGTGGGCATATCCGATGGTATCGCGAGGGCGCGTGCATGCCGTGATGGTGCTGGGTCCCAAGCGCTGTTCTGAGTCGTACGCACCGGATGAATCCGAGGCGATCATGCAAGTTGCGCACGGCGTAGCAAATGCGCTCGGCGTGGCGAGCGCGCAGAACGATGGCGTGCTGGCCCGCATCCACGACTTGCTAGACACCCTGCCGGATCGTCTCGCCGAACGCCTCAGAACGATTTAGTACACGCCGGGAATAAGGCGCGACGTGCGTGCGCGATAATTCGCGTACTCGGCGCCAAACTGCGCGGCGAGCAGCTGCTCTTCTGAGTTCATGCGCACGACGATGATCGGAATCAGAATTGCTGCGAGCAGCACGCCGAGGCCGGAACGAAAGGCGAGCGCCCAGCCGAAGGCGCTGAGCAGAAGCCCGAGATAGCTCGGGTGACGGATGACGCCGTAGATTCCAGCGGTGACCAGCGTATGCTCCGGCTGAATGGCCACGAGTCCGCTAAAGCGGTTGCCCAATATGAAAACCGGCGCAATGCGAAGGATGCCGCCGATCGCCACGATCGCGACGCCGATCCAGCGCGTCACCTCGCCGTCGATCGTCCAAAAGCCGACGCGGTCGCTCCAGGCGGGAAGATAAGCAGAGACCAGGCCGATCGCGACCACGGCGACGACCACCCAACGATTTCGGCGATCCTCGCGCACGCCGGGACTGACGTTACCGCCGGCAAAAACCGCCGCAATCGAAAGAGCGAAGAAGATCGCGGCCAGCGCGATCAGCGCGGAATGTGAAAGGAACGCCGCGAGGCCGCCGATGCCCAGTACGGCGAGCCCGAGATAGACGGCGGCCGAGATGACCAGGAGCGCGAGCCGAGCGGTCAGTTTCATTCCCGGCGACGAAGGCTTGACGCTTTTGAAGACCAATACATAATTTTTCGCTACTTCGAGGAGCTTCGCCGATGAACCGCCAGCACGTGTTCCCTGTCACCGCTGCTACTCTGATCGTCGCGTTGTTGCTTGCCGGATGCCGCAGCAGTTTGGGCGGCTTACCGGCGTCGTCGCCGCTTGCCTTGCAGCAAAACGCTGCCGGGGAGAACGCCTCGGGCGAGTCCGCGTCTGGGCCGAAGGCGTCGACACGCGCGATGCCGTTCGGTCATCTCGGGCATGCCAATACCGTTACAGCCGACATGCCGGTTCCGCGTCCCGACACGCAGCCATGCGTCGTCAAACTCTTCGATCACTACGTCTTCAAGAATTTTAGCAACAAGACGTTCGACTACAAGCCGCCCACGCAATGTCCCGGGCCGTGGGCGAAGGTCGTCTTCAATTTCGACGTCCGCGTCACCAAGGGCGTGCAATTCGATCGCAGCGGCATCATCTGGGTAGATGGCGCGGTCGTATATTTCGGCAGCACCGCCGAACCTTCACCGAGGCTTGGTCCGCATTGGCACGTCGAACGCGATGCAACCGATCTATCGGCACTCTTCAACCAGAGCTCCGAGGGTCAAGTCGAACTATGGAACTGTTATTGTCCGCCAAGCTATCCCGCCTACCAGATCGGCACCGCGTACTTGCAGTTCTATCCGCCCGACAAGAAGTATCCGGCGCCGCGCGTCCCCGATCAAGTGATCGGCATCCCCTACAATCCACCCCTTGGCGCTGTCGCGACGCTGCCGCAAAACAAAATGGAGATCCAAACGACGCTTCCAAAGAACATCCAGCGCGCCTATCTCGATCTCTACCTACAATCGCAGAATAAGGAAGAACAGTGGTTCATGTGCGCACCGAGTGATGTCTGGCGCCATTCGAAGCACGAGCTTGGGTTCTGCCGAAACACACCCTTCCGCGAGGGCATGGTCAGCGTTGACGGGCAGCCCGCCGGGCTCGCGCCGATCTATCCATGGATTTTCACCGGCGGTATGGATCCCGATCTCTGGTTCCCTATTCCAGGCGTGCAGACACTGGAGTTCGTGCCTTCGCGTGTCGACCTCACGCCCTTTGCCGGCGTGCTCTCGAACGGTTCGGCGCAAACGATCGACGTGCGAGTGATCCGCGCCTTCAATTACTTTAGCGGCGCGGGCGATCTGCTGCTCTACCTCGATCCGAACCAAACGACAACTAGCGGTGCGGTCACGGCCGACTCGCTGCCCTCGAAAATTGAGCCTGACGTCCGCAACGCGATCGTCGAGACCGGCGGCACGGGACTCTTTGGCGGCCCAACGGAACGCGGCACGGTTACGACCACCAGTCGTACGCACTACGTCATTTCAGGCTACGTCAACACCTCGTCCGGGACAGTCCAGACCACGCTGACGACGACCGCGCGCTTTGTCAACGGCATGAGCTTCAACTACACCACGAAGAATTACGTGCAACGCGCCGCGCAGACGACGCACTTCGACACGACCACCACCACGCAAAACGGCTCGACGAAAAAGACAGTTTCAGAAACGTACGACTATCCGCTCTCGGTAGAATATCCGATCTTGTCGACGAGCACCGGATTCAAGCTGCCGATCAAAGTCTATCAGGGCTATAACGTGGAGCGCGGCGGGTTACAAATCTCGAACACCGTGGATAGCAGAGACCAGATGATTTTCGATAAGAGCTTCAATTGGATCGGCGTGAAGAACGGCGCTTCATTGCAGCTTTACACCTATCAATCGAAGAGCCCATCGATCTGCTACGGGAAGGAGCTCAAGTCGAAGAACAACGTTGTCACCTCGATCAGCGCGCCCGGCTGCTCGGCCCAACCCCCGCCACCGCCGCGATAACGTTCTCTTGTCATCCTGAGCCTTTCGACTCCACTTCGACAAGCTCAGTGTCGCTTAGGATACGCTCCGCGCCTCAGGCGCGTAGTCGAAGGACGTGTCAACCGGTCCTAACGCGCGAGGCTCACCGTTGCGCCGATCGGATAATTTTCGCCACCGATAGTCAGGATCGGGTAGCCGCCCGATGGGTAATCCCATATCAGCGTGTTTCCGCCGTACTCGTTCGGCCCGATCAAGCTGGTACCGACGCGGTGCTTCCGAGAGCTGTCGACGAGCGGAATCCAAAACTGCGAGACTTCCTTCGAACCGGTAAGCACCATCGTGTTGACGGTGGTGGCGGCGCTACCTTTAATCGCAAAGTCGTAGACGGTGCTCGTGAAGTTGTGCTTGACGGCCACCTGATCGCCGACCGCGAGATATTTGCCGTCCCATTGCACGCCGCCCGGTAAGTAGATCGTTTCGTCTATGCTGATGAAGTTGAGCTTGTGGCCGGCCTTCGCCAACTCGCCGAGTCCGAAGACGCTTCCCTGCGTCTCCCCGTCGACGAACAGATTGCCTTTGTTGTCGTATCCGCAGAAATAGTAATAATAGATGTTTGGATTGGAGTACGATGTCGGCGAACCGCTTGCGTGGGGATATACCGAGACGTTGCCGATCCCGTCGCTGGCGCCCCACTCGTTGGCGACCGCGAGATCGCCCGACTTGGGATCGACGGAACAACCGTTGGCCCGGCCGTCGGGATCGTTCAGCGTGCGGATCTGGGACGTGCCGCCGTGTGCGTACTCGGTGATCTGATGCACCCCGTAGCTCGTGTCATTTGTAACGTAAACGTCGCCCGCTTTGTCGACGCAGAGGCCTTCGGGGTTAAAGAAGCCCGTCAGTTCCCCGACGAGTTTGTAGCCGTGGCCGTAGGTATAAATGAAGACGGCCTGCGCGTCTAAATCGGAGATGTAGAGGAGATCCTGGCGCTTTGCCTGCGGAAGGACCCACGATGCTCCCGCCGCCCCATGCGCCGGGCCTCTGGCATTCGCCGGCGTGACCGCCGGCTGCAGCGAAGGTCCCGGACCGGAACATCCGGCGAGAATGCCGCCGAGAACGAAAATTCCAAACGCGAAACGGTACGAATGCATAACACCTCCGACGTAAATAGCAACTCAAGCGTAGCATAACAGCCGGCAACGCTTTCGCGCACCCTTCAAGAAGCGGTCTTATCGTGGTTTCGGCAAGGAAGCCACGGAAAAGGCGCCACATGGCGGCGGATTTGCGTGCCAATGCAGACTAATTGCGCCGAGCCCCTGGCTGCTATGATAGGGCGCATCGGCAGGCCCCGACGCGTGGGCCGCCTCGCCTCGCATCACGATCAAAGCGACCGGGCAAGTGGCTCCGCCAGTTACGGAAAGTACGACGGCACCGGCGGCGTCAGTTTCTATGGCGCGCCCGATGGCGGCGGCGGTTCGGGCCCCGACGCATGACGGAGTCTGGATGCGAGAACGGCAAGGCGGGCGGCAACGGCGTATTTGGAATCGGCACCGCCTAAGAGTGAGCGAGAGGATCGGCTATTGCGCGCCGATCCTCTCGTTTGCGTTGTTCATCAGGTAGATTTTGTCCGCATGGCGGGCGCCCAGCGCGGACTGATCGTAGACGATGCCCACATACTGGCCCGCTTTGATCTTGTTCATTTGATATGTCGTCTTGCCGTCGGCAGAGAAGACCTGATCGAACTTGGGCAGGATCAAGAAGCTCAAAGTCTGCTTCGTCTTTGGATCCTGGACCTTGATGTTGTTGGACGAAACATGGACCGTTATCCCGTAGAACGTTGAGCTCTGTGCGGCTGCGGTGAACTGGGGCGGGGCTGCGAGCATTCCAACGGCGACCGCCGTCGCCGCGGCGCGAAGAATTGAAACGTGCATCATGCTGGTGGTGTTACCCAAGGGCCGGGCGGTCTATGCCTTCGAACCGGCGAACCGGACGAAAATGGATGCGATGCTTTTTGCGGACGGCGGCTCGCGCGGGAATCCCGGGCCCGCCGCGAGCGCGGCGGTGCTGCTCGATCCCGGCGGCGAGCTCATCGAGGAGATCGGCGCTTACCTTGGCGTTGCGACGAACAACGTTGCCGAGTGGACCGCGCTCGTTCTGGGGCTCGAAGCAGCCTCCAAACGCGGCATCCGGCGGCTCGGCGTTCGGCTGGATTCGGAGCTGGTGGTGAAGCAGCTCGGCGGCGAGTACCGCGTGAAGCACTCGGGCTTACAGCCGTTGTACGCTCGTGCCCGCAGGCTGCTGCGCGACTTCGCGGAGGTCGAAATCCGGCACGTTCCGCGCAAGCAAAACACCCTGGCCGACGCGCTAGTGAACCGCGTGCTTGACCAAGAAGCGCGACCGCCGGTAACGTAGGCGCTCGTCGTGCGGCGATTCCCGATTGAGATCTTCATCGTCGTCCTGGCGGTGATCATGTTGATTCTCGGCTGGCGCATCTACGGAACAGGCGAAATGGGACGCTTCGGGCCGGCGCTTCACGCGCAAAGAGCGCCAAGTCAGCTTTACGCGCGGCTCACCATACGCTATCCCAAGGCGCCAATCTACGAAGAAGAGTACAGCATGTCCGATATCGAGGGCGTGTCAACGTTCCGTTACCGGATTCGCGGCTTCGACGGACACGAGGTGACGGTGAACGCGCCGCCGGCGCGAGTTTACGACGTCAGCTTTTTCGTCGGCGGACTCGATCAAGACGGAATTTGGCAGCTCGAAAATAAAGCACCCCTTCCGAACCCCGACGCGCACTATACGGTCTACGTGAAGCAGCTCGCCGATTATAAGCAGGGCGCACGAACGGTAACCTTCACCAACCCCGACTATTGGGCGGCGAAAGCCCACCAGCAGTACAACATCGATCTCTCGAAAGGCATACCAAAGGATTTCGTGCATATTCAGAGCGAGCAAGCCGGAGATCGGCAATATCAGCAAATCGTGAGCGACTTTCGCGACTTTGGACCCGAAGAGTTTCGGCACAACGTTCACCTTGCGCAAGCGCGCATTCGCGGGACGCACGGTTAGGGGTGAATCACCGCTTTGTGCTTCGCGCCATCGCACTAATCGCGTTGCTTGGCGTCCTCGCTTTTGAGGGATACAAGGTCGTCGAGAACCCGTCGAATCAACTTTTTGGCAAAACGCTGGTCAGCGGTCCGAAAAACGAGCGCGTCGTCGCGCTCACCTATGACGATGGTCCGAATCCGCCGTATACCGATGAGATTCTGGCGGTGTTGCGGGCCGAGCACGTGCGCGCGACGTTTTTCGTTGTGGGTCGCGCGGTGCAGGCTTACCCTCGGGTCGCGCGCCGCGAGGTCCAGCTCGGGAACGCGATTGGAAATCACACCTGGAGCCACGGGCACCTGCTGCTCTACGACGGAACCGGCCTGCGCCGGACGCTCCAACGAACCGACCAGGCAATCTTCGCCGCGACCGGCGTGCACTCGCGAATCATGCGACCGCCGTTCGGCGCGCGCGACTGGCTCGTATTAGCCGAGGTGCGCAAACTTGGGTACACTCCGGTCATGTGGTCGGTGCCACTCGCGAACGATTGGGAGTACCCGCCGGCGCGGGTCATCGCGGGCCGCGTGCTGCGCTACGTCGGCGACGGTTCGATCGTCGTCTTGCACGACGGCAACGAAGGGATCGTCTGTTCGCGCGGCCGCGCGTCGGCACGCATTTGCGATCGAAGCGCCGACGTGGAGGCGACCCGGCTGATCATCCAGGCGCTCAAACGCGATGGCTACCGTTTCGTTACCATTCCCGAGCTGTTGCAGCGAGCTCCGCAGTGGTCTATGCGTACAGACGGTCGTGCCAGCGAATGAATCCGTCCGCGTGGCGATGCGCCGGGTCGTGATGCGTCCAGTGGACAACGGGTAAGCGCCCAGGATCGTGCACGAGTTCGCCGCGTATCTCGACGCGGTCGCCCGCTTGCACCGGGCAACGGGGCGCGATGCTGACGTTGTCGACGACCTCGAGCCGGCCGGCGCTGCTCTGCACGTCGAAGGCCTCGTGCATCGCGTGCGAGCGCGCGCCGAAGAAGAAGCGTGGCGAGGACGCGACGGTCGCATTGAAGTCGACCCAGGCCGGCGCCGTACCGGCGTATGCTGCGGCGAAATCCATCGCCCGTTTCATCACGCGCACCCGCCGGTTCGACAAGACCCGCGCGCAGCGAAGCGAAGTGATTGCGCGCAATGAGAACGATCCGTACGGTGCGCCTGCGAATGACACCGGTCACCTCAGCCAACGCCGGCGTGCTCTGGGAAGTGCTGCAGGCGCCGGATCTCCGGGATTATCAGGACCTGCCCGATGTCGACCTTGCACAGTTCCAGCGAGTGGTCGGAGCGCGACCGAAACGCTTCGGTGCCGGAGTGGTGGGGCGGTTCGAGTGGCTCCTCTATTACGCCGACGGCAACGACGATGTGCTCGGGTGGGTCTCGTTACGCATCGGCGACACGAATCGGTCGAGCGCGGAGGTCGGATACAGCGTCGTGCGCGCACATCGGGGCCAAGGCATCGCAACGGAAGCCGTCGGGGCGCTCGTCGAAGAAGGCTTCACGCGTGCACGCTTGCGCGAGATACGGGCCTACTGTTTACCCGAGAACGCGTCATCGCGAGCCGTCCTGCGTCACAACGGGTTTGGAGAGTCTGGAACCCTCACGCGCGGCGCGACCGTGCAGGGCAAACCCGTCGATGTGATCCTTCACTCGCTCGATTGCGAGCGCTGGCGCGCCGGCGTCACTTCGAACCTTGAGGCCACTCGATCGTGATTCCGGCGCGGTGGAAGCCGGCATATCGCCGAGGGAGATCGCCACGCAAATAAGCGAGCAACGGTTCGCGCACGACTGCCACGACGATTCGGTCGCCCAACTCTGCGATCGGCACCCACTCGACCCCCACAACGTGATCGTCCTCGCCCGTGCCATCCTGAGCCGAGGCGTGGGGCGCCGTAGTCGAAGGAGCAAGCGTGACGTTAAAGGTCACGTTCAAATAGTGCGTCGCGCCGTCGTAGCTCTCGCTGACGTAGGCAACGTCGGCTGCCTCAACGTGCAATCGCGTCTCCTCAAAGACTTCGCGGACGACGGTCTCGGCGAGCAGCTCGCCGGGCTGCTGACGTCCTCCGGGGAGGTTCCATAGCGGTTGCAGATGATTCGCGTACCGCGATGCCACCATCAAGAGTCGCTCCTCGCGTACGAGTAGGCCCGTGGCCAAATGAATCACGGCAACGTACCTTCGATCGCACCCTCGATGGTTGCCAGCGTTAGCGACGCGGTCTTCTCCCAGGTGAAGGCCGCCGCGTGGACGGGTCCGCGCCGGCGCAGTTCGGCCGCGTAGACCGCATCCCCGGCGACTCGTAGAATTGCGGTCGCGAGTGCCATATCGTCGCCAGGCGGCACGTAGCAGGCCGCGTTCCCGCCTGCCTCGGGAACGGCGGATGCGCTCGCTGCGATGACCGGCGTGCCGTAACTCATCGCCTCGAGGACCGGAAGCCCGAAACCCTCATGCCGCGAGGGAAAGACCAGCGCAATGCTTCCGCGATAGAGCGCGGCGAGGGTATCCTCGTCAACGTGCCCCACCGCGGTGACGCGTACGCCGGACGGCAGCTCCCAACCGTCGAGCTGCGTCGTCGCGACCAGCGCGACCTCGGGGCGTTCGCGTGCGACTCGTGCCATCGCTGCGAGCAGCACGTCGAATCCCTTGCGATACTCGGCCGTCCCGACGTAGAGCACGTAAGGCCCCAATGCCGCCACGTCGAGCCCAACCGAAACCGGAGGCCGTGGCGGGTTGACGCCCAGCGGAATCGGCACCAGTCGCTCGGGTGAAATCTCCAACTCGCGCGCTAGTTCGCCCTGGGCGAACCGCGAGTCCGTAATCAACGCGCGGCAACGCTGCGCGGCCGCGCGAAAAATAGCTTGCGTCGCCGGTGCGTAGTTCGGAACCACAAAATTCGAGGCGTCGTGCAACGTCGCGATTGCGGGCAGGGCAAAGCTCGTCCAGCTGCAGCCGTTGAAGGGAAACCAGAGCGCGTCGAGGCCCGCTCGTCGGTGAAAACGCCGCGATACCACGCGATATGGCCGGCCTTGGACTTCGCGCAAGTATCGTCGTTGCACCGTCCAAGTGTGCCATTCCGGAACGATCAGCGTCACCTCGACCCGATGGCGGTCGCGCTCCCACCAGACACGTAGAATCTCTCGCAGATAGCGGCCGATCCCGCGCCGATCGCCGGGCAAGTTCCACGCGTCGACGCCGAGCGCGATCACCGCACGACCGCGTGAAAGATTGCCACATGCTGCTCGACGCTGCGCTCCCAGTCGAAGCGCTTCGCCTGCCGCACCCCGGCGTCGCGTAACCGATCGCGCAGAGCGTCGTCGTCGACGACGCGTCGCAACGCCGCGGCCCACGCATCGGCATCGTCGGGTGGCACGTAAAGCGCGGCGTCGCCGCCGACCTCGGGCAGCACGCTTGCGCGCGAAGCCACGACCGGCGTTCCGCAGGCCATTGCTTCGAGCATTGGCATCCCGAACGTTTCGTGATACGAGGCGAGTGCGAGGGCGAGCGCCCCGCGGTAGCATGCGCGTAGCGATTCCTGACGGCCGGCGGTAAGGTCGTCGCCCAGGTTGCCCGCGTGAATCACGCCCGGGAGCTGCGGCGCGCGCGGGCCAGCGATCGCAAGCAGCGGCCCGTCGCCGCGCGGCCACGCTCGCCGAAACGCTTCGTACAGCAAGGGAAAGTTTTTTCGCGGTTCGCCGATTGGGTCGCCGACGAAAAATAAGAAGGGACGCCCGCTCAGCTGCGGCGGTAACGGCTCGGCCTGACCCGGCTCGAACGAGGCGTCGACGCCGTGCGGGACGACGTCGATCCGCTCGAGCGGTACGTTGAGCAACGAATGCACTTCGTCGCGTCCAAACGCGGATACGGCGATAATCCTCGCGGCGGTCCGCGCCGAGCGAAGAAACGGGCGCTGAGCGTGGTCGCGGCGTTTCGGATCGGGATCCGGATACCGGAAGGGGACGGCATCATGTATCGTTGCGACGCTCGGAAGTGCCGAAACAAAGAACGTACCGTTAGCTGGATGCCAGATGGCGTCGAGTTCTCGCCCGGCTCGGGCGCGCACCACAAATGCTTCGCTTCCGAGCGCACGCGCGTAGGCCGCGCGCTGCCGTTGGGGAAACGGCCCGGCGGCAAGCAGCGTCAGCGCCACATCGTCACGCGCAGCGAGCCGGCGCAGCACCGCTCGCGCATAACGCCCGATGCCGCGAGTATCTTCGGAAATCACTCGCGCATCGACGGCTAAGCGCAAAGGCGGCATCGCGCCGACTTCGAAGCCCTCCTCATGGTGTCATCCTGACGGGAGCGCCAGTTGGGCGTGTAGTCGAAGGACGGGTGGCGGCGCATCTCATCCTTGGCGCGCGCGAAGAACCGTTCCTGAGCGCAATGCTTGCGTCGATCTCGGATGCCGCCGCCACGCTGATCGTCAACGACAACGGGCCGGAACCATCGCCGCATGCGGGTACGCTTGCCGCGAGCACGTTCGGGCGGGAGGGCCGATTACTCGTCGACCGCACGCCGTTCACAGACTTTGCCGGCGCACGCAACCGCTGTCTGTGCCTTCATCGCGAGCATAACGCGGGTGAGTGGGTTGCCTTCATCGATGCCGATGAAGTGCACTGGCCCCGCATCGGCAGGGTCGCGGCACGGCTCGATCGCGTTCCTGCACGTTACGATTTCGTCGACGGCTACACGTGGCACTTCTTCGGATCGTTCGACTACTATACGTCGATCGAGCGCCGGATGATGTTCTTTCGCTATCGTCCGGAGCTGCGATGGGAAGGTGCGGTGCACGAGCGGTTGAGCGGCCTTCGCGGCGGCCGCGTGGCATTGCCCTACCGGTACGCGCATTACGGCCATACACTCCAACCCCGCCGGCATGCCGAGAAAGGGCGCCACTACTCATCGCTCGGCGCACCGGGGAACGTGCTGCGCGAGGAAGAACTTGATAATTTCGACGTGGTTCGCTATTTCACGCCGGTCTACCCGAGACTGCTCCGCTTTGCCGGGGCCCACCCCCCTGCGGCCGAAGCGACCTTGAAGCGTCTAAACTCCGAGCTGCGCCGCGACCACGATCTGACCGAGCGCGTCGTGAACGCACAGCCCCCGCAGGTCAAGTTCCGCAATCTGATTCGGCGTTTGAACTACGAAGTGCGCTGGCGCTCCCGGGTCTTCAATCCCCTTGCGCGGGAGCTGACGCGGTGAGGACGCCAATGCAGCGACTTGGTCCATCGATCGTCCGTCGCCAGCGGCTCGAGGAGTGGTTGGGGCGCTTTGCCGCCGTTCCGGTGCGGTTTCTCATCGCTCCGCCGGGTTTCGGTAAAACCATGGCCTTACTGGGCTACTTGCGCCACCGTGCCGTCAACGGAAGCTACTGCGCGCTTGCGTACGACGCCGGCCCCGAGGCACTTTGGGGCAGCATTGCGCGAGCGCTTGGCGTCGAACCGAAGCTCCGTTCGCACGACGACGTGCTTCGCGCGCTGCAGTCCCGGGCACCGCTCGAACTCGCGCTCGATTGTGAAGATCTGCCGGCCGCCGCGGGAGTTGCAGCGATACTGCGCCTCATCGACGATCTACCCGACGAGGTTTCGCTGCTCATCGCCTGCCGCTCGCGCGCAGCGTTCAACGCCGGCCGGTTCGTTTCGCAAGGCACGGCCGTGCTCTGCGATGCCGAGCGACTCGCCTTCGATGCGGACGGCGTTCGCCACCTCGCCGAAACGTTGGGCGTACGGTTCGCGCACGCCGACGTTCTGCGAATGCTTGACGCAACTGACGGCTGGCCGCAAGTCATCAGCGGTGCGCTACGCAAGGCCGCCGAGGATGGTGTCGCTCTCGCGCAGGCCTTCGAGCACTGGCGACTGCGCCGCGGCCACCTCTTCAACGAATTCGTCGCCGGTGCGCTGGCACACGTCGCTGAAAGCGACGCCGATCTCGTCTTAAAGCTCATGAGCGGCTCGCATTTCGCCGACCGTTTGCAGCTGCAAGCGCTCGAAGAGCAAGGCTTGTTCGTCATTCATACCCCCAGCGGCTACCGGCCGTTACGCGCGCTCTCGCGGAGCCGCCTCTACGATCGCTATGGACGGCGAGTCCAACCGGCTATGCCGATGCAGGTGCGTTGCTTTGGATGGTTCTCGGCTGAAATCGACCGGCAGCCGATCGAGTGGGTTCGCCGGCGCGACGCTCAAATTTTTAAGTACGTCGCGCTGCAGCCCAACGGCGGCGTTTCGCGGGCGGAGCTCGCAGAAATTTTCTGGCCGCGCGCCGAGCGGCACCTAGCCGCCCAAAGTCTGCGCACGGCCTGCTCGAACATTCGGAAAGCGATCGCGCAGATCGTTGGATTCGAGCAGGTCGAGGCCTACTTTCGCGCAGGCGACGAGCTGGCGATCGACCTCGACAACGTAATTGTCGACGTCCATCGCTTCCTACGGCATGCCAACGACGGCGACGAGCGTTATGCCTGCGGCGATCCGCGCGCGGCCTACGCGCACTATCGCAGCGCCGCGCGCGCGTATCGCGGGGATCTCCTGATTGGCGATACGCACGAAGCATGGGTAGCGTCGCACGACGCCGAGCTCAAGCGCCGTCACGAAACGCTGGTGAAGCGAATCGATGAGCTCGTCGCGGCGATGGATGACGACCTCACTCGGCGGCGACGGCGACCATTTCGCGGCGCTTCGTCGGCTTGATCAGGAAGACGAGAGGCGTCGAGAGCACGAAAACGATTGCCGTCACGCGGAAAAGATAGTTATAGGCGATCATCGCCGACTGCTGCGCGACCATCTGCGTGAGCTGGCCGACGCCGTAACCGTGCGTCTGCGTGACGCCCGAAGCTAAGACGTTCCAGGCTACTGCCGTCTGATGCGTGAGCATCGTCGTAAGGATCGCGATGCCTAAGCTGCCTCCAAGCTGCCGAAGCAAGGTGAAGACGCCGGTAGCGTTAGCGAGCTCGGGAACCGGAACGTCGCCCAGCGAGATCGTCGTGAGCGGTACGAAGAGAAAGCCGAGCGCGAAGCCTTGAATGAGACGCGGCCAGAAGACATCCCAATATCCGGCCTGCACCGTGAGACCCCCGAGCAGCCATGTCGACCACGCAAAGAGCAGCGTGCCGAAGACGATCGAGTAGCGCCCGTCGATATAATTGAGCAGACGGCCGATGATCAGCATTGAAACCGCCGTTGATAACGCGCCCGGCATCAGCGCCATGCCGGTGTCGAAGGCCGTAAAGCCCAGCGTTGTCTGAAAGAAGAGCGGCAAGATGAGCGCCGTGCCGAAGAGCCCAAAGCCCATGATAATGCCCAAGAACGAGCCAACCGAGAAAGATCGAAACCGAAAGACCGTGAGATCAACGATGGGATGCTTGTCGCGCAGCGTCTTCATCACGAACGTGACGAGCGCGACGGCCGAGATCACGGTGAGCAGCAGAATCGTCTGAGACTGGAACCAGTCGTCGCGTTCGCCCTGCTCGAGCACGAATTGTAATGACGCCAAGCCGGCCGTGAGCAACCCGAGGCCGATCCAGTCGATGCCACCCTTCGGTTTGGCGATGTACTTCGGGTTGGGGATGAACGCCAGCGTCATCAGGAAAGCGACGATACCGATGGGGATGTTGATGTAGAAGATCAGTTGCCAGCTGGCGTTGTCAACGATCCAGCCGCCGAGCGTAGGCCCGATCGCCGGCCCAACCATCGCACCCATACCGAAGATTGCCATCGCGGCGCCCCGTTTTTCGACGGGGAAGGTTTCGAAGAGAATCGCTTGCGCCGTCGGCTGCAGCGCACCGCCGCCGATTCCTTGAATGACGCGATAGAAGACCAGCACCCAGATCGAGCGAGCCGTCCCACATAAGAACGAGGCAACCGTAAAAAGCGCGAGCGATATGGCGTAGAAGCGCTTGCGCCCCAGCAGTGCGGTGAGCCAGCCGTTAAGCGGCATTACGACGACGTTTGCAAGAATGTACCCGGTGGCGACCCAAGCGACCTCGTCGACGGTGGCTCCAAGGTTACCGCCGATCGTACTGATCGCGACGTTGACGATCGTGCTGTCGATGATCGCCATGATCAACCCGAGCATGACCGTCACAGTAATGAGCGCGACGGGTGCGCCCTGGCGATGATGAAACGGATTTTTCACGATTTTGCGGCTAACATCTCGTAGAGGCTTCGGACCCTTTCTCGAACAAGGGAGGTTGCGGTGCAGCCAGCATCCCACGCGAGGGAAAAGAGGACGGCCGCCCTTCTCGTTGCGGTCGCTTTTGGAATCTTCGCACTCGTCGACTTCGGAGCTTTTCGCACCGGCTTTTATCGCACGTTGCTCGACCCAAGCTCGAGCACCGGCAGCTTTGAGTCCGCGATCGAACGATTCCGCACCTTTCCGAGCAACCACCGCACGGACGTCTTGGTGCTCGGCGACTCGCGGATATATTCAGGGCTCGATCCGGCTGTAGCAAGCGCGGCGAGCGATACGTTGCGCTTTCTCAACGGTGGCATTCCGGGTACGACGCCGCGCTGCTGGCCGTTCTTCGTGCGTGCCTTCGATCCGCATGCCGACCGGCTGCGTGCGGTCGTCATTCCCGTCGACACTTATGACGATGACGATAGTGCGATTGGAAGTCGCGACGGCGACGATCGTCCGATTGACCTGCGCTATATCGTCTTTCAGACCCGTCTCACCGATATTCCAAAACTAGCGGGCTCCTTTTCCGATCCGCGGGAGCGAGGCGAATACGCCGTCGATCTCTTTTGGCGCGGCGCCGAGCTGCGCGACGACTTTCAGGCCTTCGCCGCGGATCCGATCGCGCGGGTCGCCACGCTGGTACGTCCCCGTCCGCCCGCGTACGATCCGCTCGCGTCGCATCCTCGCAGCGAGTCGCTCGCCGGTCTGCGCGTGAACTTCAGTGCAAATACGATCGCATATCCGCCCGGGCTTTCCAACGACGAACGCCAGGCAATTGCGACGCAGGTGCTCGTTGTGCCAAAGCCGAGTCCTTCGTACGCTCGCTACCGCCGCGAATGGCTCGAGCCGATCGCCGCCGCCTATCGCGCTGCCGGCATCCCGGTGATCTTCGTTCGCATTCCGACTCGGCCGGTGCACCGCTCGTCGAGCGAAAGGCCGAGCGGCTCGTTGACCGCAATCGCGCGCGACCAGAATGCGCGTCTGCTGCCGGCTGCACCGTACCTGGAGCTCGAGCGTCCGGAATTTTTTGCCGACGAAGATCATCTCAACCGCGATGGCAGCACGCGCTTCAGCCGGCAGCTCGGACGCGACGTCGCCGCCGTGCTCGCCGGCTCGGCGCCCCCGGCTGCCGCGCCGATCCTCACGCAGCAAGAAGCCGCGCCGCCGCCGCTCAAGCATCACCGGTTCTCGTGGCTGAACGCCATCGTGGGCATCGGGATTCCGCTGCGCTTTCAGTCGTACGAGTTCTGGCTCTTCGTCGCGATCGTCGCCGCACTCTTCTACGGCTTACCGCGGCGCGCGGGACGCTACGTACTGCTTATTGCAAGCTACTATTTCTACGCACGCTGGAACGCGTGGTACGTCCTCTTTCTGTGGATCCTCACCGCGAGCGATTTCCTTATCGCAATCGCGCTGGAGCGCGGTCGCGGAGCAAAGCGCGAACCACGTTTACTACTGGGCCTCGGCATTGCGGCGAATCTGGCCTTTCTCGGGAGCTTCAAGTACGCGAACTTGGCGAGCGGCACCGTCACCGCGCTGCTCGGCATGCATGAAAATCCGTGGCTGGTCAATCTCTTCGTTCCGATCGGGATTAGCTTTCACACCTTCCAGAGCATTTCGTATCTCGTCGACGTCTATCGTGGCCGGATGAGCGCGATCCGCAAGCCGCTCGACTACGCGCTCTATCTGGCTTTTTTCCCGCAGCTGCTCGCCGGGCCGATCGTACGAGCGTGGCTTTTCTTCGGCGAGCTTTATTCATGGCGATCGCCGAGCGCCGACGACATAAGTTACGGACTCGCGCGCGTTGGCTTTGGTCTCTTCAAGAAAATGGCTATTGCCGATCAATTCGCGCCGGCAGCCAATGCGTATTTTGGCGCGGTCGCGGCCCACCCTGGGGCGCCGGCGGCGTGGAGCGCGGTCTTCGCTTTCGGGATGCAGATCTATTTCGATTTCTCCGGCTACAGCGATATCGCAATCGGCTGCGCGCGGCTCTTCGGCTTCGTTTTTCCCGAGAACTTCGCAATGCCGTACCTCGCGACGAGCGTCACGGATTTTTGGCACCGTTGGCATATCACGCTCTCAACCTGGTTGCGCGATTATCTTTACGTTCCGCTCGGCGGCAGCCGTCACGGAACGCGCGCGACCCTGCGCAACCTCATGCTCACGATGCTGCTGGGGGGCCTTTGGCATGGCGCGCAGTGGACCTTTGTGGCGTGGGGCGGCTTCCACGGAATCGCGCTCTGCGCGGAACGGCTGCTCGGCATCGGTCACGAGCGCGCTCAGCCGCGGGGCATCATCGCCCTGGCGCGGATCGCGCTTACCTTTACTATCGTTTCGCTGGGCTGGGTACTCTTTCGTTCGCCGGGCTTTGCAACCGCGCTCGCGGTCTATCGCGAGCTCTTTGCGGGCGGTGGCGGCGCCGCGATGTTGAGCGGATGGCAAGCAGTCCTGGCCGGCGCCCTCGTTGTCTTTGGAGTTCTGCGGCTGTTGCTGCAGCGATGGAAGATCCAGATCGGATGGATGCAGCTCCGGCCGTTGACTCAGGCCGGCCTTCTCGCCTGTCTGTTGCTAGGACTCGTGCTATTAACCTGGCCCGGTCTCTCCCCGACCTTTATCTACTTCAAGTTCTAAGTAGCCGGCTCGTCGAACGCGGTAGCGACTTTGCAAACGCCGCACGAACGCCGTCGATTTATCTGGGAGGCCAACCTCCTGAGCGCGGTCGAAGGAGGCTGCAGCCATGAGTTGCTCCTCCGATTCGATTCCTTTAAGCGACCATCGCACCTTGCTCGCTGAGTATCTTCGTGGAATCGTCTTTCCAGCCACTTCGGTTGCGGGGCTGATCATGGAGGAACGCTTATCGGTGCGGTACGCGCGCGACCCAGTTCGCCCGTGCCTGGTGATGTGGGCCTGCTCGGCGGGAGACGGCGACGTGGCTGACGCGCTTCCCGTTGCAGCCGCTTTCGATCTTTTCGATCGCTTCTTGCTGTTGCACGACGAGCTCTCGGCCGATTGCGCCGCGATCACGGCGCGCTGGGGTTTAGGACAAAGTCTCAATGCCGGCGATGCGCTCTACGCGCTAGCATTTCGCCTTCTGGCCAGCGATGTCTCGGACCCGAAACGTCGTCTCGCCGCGGCGAGGCTCGTCGCCGAAGCCGTCCTCGAAGCGATCGAGGGCGGGAGCGACGATCGAGCTCGCAGCGCGGCGTTGATGGGTGCGGCGTTGGAAGCCGGTGCGGTGATCGGCGGCGCGCCCAAAAGCATTGCGCGCTCCTTCGCGCGCGCAGGCCGTCTTCTCGGAACCGCCGGATTGGCTCGCGGCAGCGAGCTCGCCCACCGCTTCGCAGTGCAAGCCGTCGCCGAACTGCAGCGCTACACGTCTCGCACTCACCTCGATGCCTTTGAGGAAGTCGTTCGCTACGTTGCGCGAAGAGCCGCCTGAGAGCGCGACGCCGTCGCGAAAGGCGGAGCACCTTCAGATCAACATCGAGCGCGACGTCGCCGCCAAGGGCATCGACACCGGCTTCGATGCCTATCGGTTCGTTCATCGCGCACTTCCTGAAATCGATTTTACCGATGTCGACACGGCGTCCTCGATCTTCGGTCGCGCGCTTGCGGCGCCGATTCTGATTTCGTGCATGACCGGCGGTACGCCCGATGCGCGTCGCATCAATCGACGGCTGGCTCGCGTGGCACAGAAGAGCGGTTTTGCGATGGGTCTCGGCTCGGGTCGTGCGTTGCTCGAGTCGCCGGGCACGTTTGACACTTTTGAGGTGCGTGCCGAGGCCCCGGACGTGGCGCTCTTTGCGAATCTTGGCGCGGTTCAGTTGAACAAGGGCTACACGGTCGACGACTGCCGTCGCCTGATGGAGCTCCTGCGCGCCGATGCGCTCGTGCTCCACCTTAATCCGCTTCAAGAAGCGGTGCAGCGTGAAGGCGACATCTCTTTTCGCGGTCTGCTTGTGAAGATCGAGCGCCTCTGCCGCGACGCCGGTTTCCCGATCGTCGTCAAAGAGGTCGGCTGGGGGATCGCGCCGCTCGACGTACGCGCGCTCTTCGACGCCGGCGTTGCGGCCGTCGATCTTGCCGGCGCCGGCGGCACGTCGTGGAGTGAAGTCGAGCGCCATCGGGCGGGCGAGCCGTGGCGCGCGCGCGTGGCGGGCAACTTCGCCGGATGGGGGATCCCAACCGCGCAAGCGCTGGTCGAAGCGCGTCGAGTGGCCCCTAGCGAAACGCTTATCGCAAGCGGCGGCATTCGACCGGGCCTCGACGTCGCCAAAGCGTTGGCGCTCGGCGCCGATCTTGTGGGGATCGCCGGTCCGTTCTTGCGTGCCGCCCACGAGAGCGCCGAACGAGCACAAGAGCTTGCGCGCGAGCTCGTCGAAACGCTACGCATCGCGATGTTCTGCACCGCCTCCCGCACGACGGTCGAGCTGAAGGGCACGCTTGTAAAAACGGCGCAGGATGGGGCTTGAACCTTAACCTGGAAGCCGCGGACGCCTACTGCCGGATGCTCACGCGTCGACATTACGAGAACTTCAGCGTCGCCTCACGTTTCGTCGATTCCGAGAAGCGCCTGGATCTGGCGCGCATCTACGCCTTTTGCCGTACGACCGACGATCTCGGCGACGAAAGCTCCGATGGCAGCGCCCTCGCGCGCCTGGAACGCTGGCGAGCGGAAGTTCAGGCGCTCTTTACGGGGCAGGAGCCGGTTCACCCGGTGCTCTTCGCACTCCAGCGAACGATCGCGCGGCGTGCTATGCCGGCGAACCCGTTTCTCGACCTTATCGAGGCGAACGTGCAAGACCAAATCGTCAAGCGCTATCGCACGTGGGACGAACTGATCGGCTACTGCAACCTCTCGGCTGCTCCGGTCGGGCGAATGGTGCTGCGCGTCTTCGGTGTGAACGACGCGCGTTCGGAGCAGCTTTCCGACGACGTCTGCATCGGCCTGCAGCTGGCGAATCATGCACAAGACGTCAGCCGCGACGCGGCAATCGGCCGGCGATATCTCGTCGAGAGCGATGTCGAGGCCAGGGGAATCCCCGGCGCCGCGCAAGTGATGGTGGAACGGGCCCGCGCGCTCCTCGCCTCGGGAAAGGCGCTTGAGGCGCGCGTCCCGCGAGCGCTTCGGCTGCAGCTTGCACTCTACCGCACGGGAGGGCTGGCCATATGCGATGCCATTGCCGCAATCGGGTATAAGACCGAGCATGAGCGACCGAGCGTTTCGGCGCGCACGAAGGTATTATTGGTGGTTCGCGCCGCATTACACACCTTTTCGCGAGGACGCCCTGCTTAGATGATCAACCTCCAGCGCGCGTGGCGCGTGATGTCGGTGCCGCAATCCGACCGCCACCGGGCCGAGCGCTTCAATCGCGACATGGCCAAGCGCGAGGCGGGAAATTTTTATTGGGGCTTCATTTCGCTCGGCTATCACGAGCGGATGGCGATCTACGCGCTCTATAACTTTGCCCGCCAGGTTGACGACGAAGCCGATACCGTCGGCCTCGAGAACTTGCCGGCGCGGCTGGCGGTCCATCGCGAGCGCGTTACCCGTGCGGCTCGGGGCGACTATGGCGACGATCCGATCCTCCGCGTCCTTGCCGAGGCGATCGAGCGTTACTCGATTCCGGAGGCCGAGCTGCAGATGCTCGTCGACGGCGTCGAGATGGACTTCAGCCGCTCGCGCTATTCCACATTTGAGGATCTGCACGACTACTGCACGCTGGTCGCATCGGTGGTCGGGCGCATGTGCGTACGTATCTTCGGCTTTAGCGATCCGGTGGCGTTGCAGCGCGCCGACGATCTCGGCCTCGCGCTGCAGCTGACCAACATCCTGCGCGACGTTCGCGAAGATATCGTCGACATGAAACGCGTCTATTTGCCGCAGGACGAGCTCAAGCGCTTCGGTATTCCCGAGCGCGCGCTCGCCGACGGCGAGATCGTCGCCGGCTGGGACGACCTGATCGCGCACAACGTCGCCCGGGCGCGGCAGTATTTTGCGACTGGATACGAGGTGTTGCGCTACATCCCGCGCCGTCCGGCGGCCTGCGTGCAGACGATGGCCGGAATCTACGAGGAGCTGCTCAAGAAGATCGAACGCAACCCGGGGCTGCCGTTGAGAGAGCGCGCGGCGCTCTCGAAGACGGAGAAACTGAAAGTGGTCGTGCGATCGTGGCTTTCGAGCGCGTAGCGGTCGTCGGAGGCGGACTCGCCGGACTTGCGGCGTCGCTCGACTTGAAAGATGCCGGCGCGCACGTCGAGCTCTTCGAGCGAAGCCGCCTGCTTGGCGGTCGCGCGACGTCGTTCGAGATCGGCGACGTCGAAGTTGACAACGGGCAGCACGTCTTTCTTGCCTGCTGCGATGAGTTCATCGGCTTCGCGCAGAGCGTCGGAATGGAACACGAACTGCGCCTGCAAGATCGTTTCGACGCGCGCATTATCTCGCGTGACGGCCGCTCCGGACGACTTCGCGCCGGCGCCTTTCCGGCACCGTTTCATCTGCTCGAATCGTTCACGACCTATCCGTTTCTCACTTTACGCGAAAAGCTTAGCGTCGCCCGCGCCCTCGCCGCTGTCATCCTGAGCCCGTCGACTTCGCTCAGGACAGGCTCCGCGCCGCAGGCGCGGAGTCGAAGGACACAAACCTTCGAAGATTGGCTGCAGGCGAACGGGCAGGGCGCGGGAGAGCGTCGCGCGTTTTGGGATCCGTTCTTCATACCCGCGCTCAACGCGCCGTACGATCGCGTCGCGGCAGCCGATGCGCTCTTCGTGTTGCAGACGGGATTTTTGCGCGACGCGAGCGCGGCGCGCTTCGGCTTTTCGAAGGTGCCGCTCGCCCATCTCGCGGCCGCCGCGGCGGCGAAACTCGACGCGCTGCACCTATCGACCGCGGTCACCGCCATCGAGGCAAACGTTTCGGGTGTCACGCTGCGCCTGTCGAAAGGTGACGCAGCCGAATTCGACGCCGTCGTGCTTGCCGTTACGCCGCGCCAGGTCGAACGATTGCTCACCGATCCGGCACGTTACGGTGTAAAAAACCTCGACGCGTACGAAGCCTATCCGATCGTCGACGTTCATCTCTGGCACGACGGCGGAAGCATCGGCCTCGACTTTGCCGCCGCACTGGAATCGCCGCTGCAATGGATCTTTGAAAAGGCGCCGGGCTATCTCTGCTGCAGCATCAGCGCCGCGGGCGAATACTTGACGATGCCGACGCAGGAGCTCGAAACGCTGGCCTGGCGCGAAACGAAAGTCTTTTTGTCCGCGCTCAATGATGCCAACCTCACGCGTAGCGCCGTCACCCGGAATCCCGAAGCGACGTGGCTTCCGCGCGTCGGAAGGGAGCGTACCCTACAGCGCACGAGCAACCCGCGCGTCACGATCGCCGGCTCCTGGACGCAGACGGGTTGGCCCGACACGATGGAATCCGCAGTCCGCAGCGGCACGGAAGCGGCATCGCTGCTGCGTTCGGGCGCCCCGGCGCGGCATGCGCTGCAAAGCTCGTCGCAACCCGCACCGGATCGAATGCCAGCGCTGCACCGTGCCGTCGGGTGGCTTTTGCAGGCGCAATCGACCGAAGGTTGGTGGTCGGGCGAGCTCGAGACGAACGTTACGATGACTGCGGAGCACGTGCTGCTCTTTCGCTTCTTGGGCTTACCATTTGATGAATTCCGGGCCGGCGCGATCGCACACATCCTCGGAAACCAGCGAAGCGACGGGTCGTGGGCGCTGTACTATGACGGTCCCACCGATTTGAGCACGACGATCGAAGCCTACGTTGCGCTGAAAGTCTTGGGCGTCGATCCCGCGCGCGATGAAATGCGCCGCGCGCTCGAAGTCATTCAACGGCAAGGCGGCATCGTCAACGCACGCGTCTTCACAAAGATTTGGCTGGCGCTCTTCGGCGTCTATCCGTGGTCGGGAATCCCCTCGCTGCCGCCCGAGATCGTGAACTTTCCGCTCTGGATGCCGTTCAATCTCTACGATTTCGCCTGTTGGGCCCGCGGCACGGTGGCGCCGCTCACGATCGTCATCTCGAAGAAACCGGTTCGCGACCTGGGCATTGATGTTAGCGAGATCATCGCCCCGGGAAGCGAGGACGCAATGCGGCGCGTGCGTGGCAGACGTCACTGGCTGCTCTATGTCGAGCGTTTGCTCAAGCTGTACGATCGGCGGCCGTTGCGACGACGTCGCGAAGAGGCGCAACGCCGCATCGCGCAATGGGTGATCGAGCGTCAAGAAGCCGACGGCAGTTGGGGCGGCATTCAACCGCCGTGGGTCTACTCGCTGATCGCGCTCGATCTGATGGGCTATTCGCTCGATCATCCGGTTATGCGCAAGGGAATCGAGGGCATGCGCCGGTTCACGATTGATGATGCGCACGGTTGGCGCTTTCTGGCCTGCATGTCACCGGTTTGGGATACGGCCTGGGCGGTCCGCGCGCTTGCGCTCGCCGGCTTCGAGCCATCGCATCCGGCCATGCGCCGCGCGATCCACTGGCTCGTGCGCGAGCAAATTCCCGACGACGCCCCCGGCGACTGGCGCATGAAGTGCAGCGAAAAGCGCGGCAACGGCTGGGCGTTTGAGTTCGACAACGATGCCTACCCCGACATTGACGACACGACGATCGTCGTGCTGGCGCTCCTGGAAGGCGGCGAACGCGACGAAGTCGCGGCAGCCGTCGAGCGCGCACGGCGCTGGACGCTGGCCATGGATTCCCGTAACGGTGCCTGGGGAGCGTTCGACCGCGACAACGGACGGGAGCTGCTCTATAAAATGCCGTTCTCAGATTTCGGTGCGATGATCGATCCGCCGACCGAGGACGTGACGGCGCATGTGCTCGAGATGCTTGCCGCGCTCGGGTGCGATGCGACGGATCCGTACGTCGCGCGCGGTTTGGAGTATCTTCGGAAAACGCAGAAACCGTGGGGTTCCTGGTACGGGCGCTGGGGCGTCAATCACGTGTATGGAACCTGGTGCGTCGTCTCGGCCCTCACGGCGCTGCGCGCCGGCGACGACATGGTGATGCGCGCCGCGGACTGGCTGATTTCGGTGCAGAACGAGGACGGCGGCTGGGGCGAGACCTGCCACTCGTACGCTGACGAAACGTTTGCTGGGATCGGACGCAGCACACCTTCGCAAACCGCGTGGGCGGTGCTGGCGCTCCAACTTGCCGGTCGCGCGCAACATCCGGCGGTCGAGCGCGGTCTTAGCTATCTGTGCGAGCATCAGCGCTACGATGGGACCTGGGACGAGCCTGAGTGCACCGGCACCGGTTTCCCCGGCGACTTTTATATCAATTACCACCTATATCGGCATCTTTTTCCAACAATGGCGCTCGCCGTGGCCGCTCGTCAACCGCGGGTCGAGGCCGGCGAGACCGCCCCGAAGGTCGAACCTGAAGCTACCCTGAAAGAGGCCGCAACCCCATGAGCATGCCCCTCCAACAGAAGATCGCGGTGGCGAAGTACGTCGCTGGAAAAAAATTCAGAGGCGAAAAGAAGTACCCGCTCGTGCTCGAGCTCGAGCCGCTGCTGCAATGCAATCTGGCGTGTGCCGGCTGCGGCAAGATCCAGCATCCCGACGAAATCTTGCGCCAGCGCCTGAGCGTCGACGAGTGCATCGCCGCCGTCGAAGAGTGTGGCGCACCGATGGTCTCTATTGCCGGCGGCGAGCCGCTCGTGCACGAGCAAATGCCGCAGATCGTCGAGGAGCTGGTCAAGCGGAAAAAGTTTGTCTTCCTCTGCACCAACGCGCTGCTGCTCAAAAAGAAGATTCATCTCTTCAAGCCGTCCGTCTACTTCGTCTGGATGATTCATCTTGACGGAATGCGCGATCGCCACGATCAATCGGTCTGCCGCCAAGGCGTTTTCGATAAGGCGATCGACGCGATCAAGGAAGCCAAGGCCCGTGGCTTCCGAGTCTTTACGAACACCACGTTCTTCGACCAAGATGGTCCGGAATCGATCCGCGAGGTGCTCGACTATCTCAACGATGACCTCAAGGTCGACATGATGCAGATCTCGCCCGCCTACGCGTATGAGAAGGCTCCCGACCAAGAGCACTTCCTGGGCGTGAAACGCACGCGCGAGATTTTCAGCGAAGTTTTCGCCAACGGCAAACGCCAGAAGTGGCGGCTCAACCACAGCCCGCTCTATCTCGACTTCCTCGAAGGGAAGGTCGACTTCGAGTGCACGCCGTGGGGTATCCCCTGTTACACGGTCTTCGGTTGGCAGCGTCCGTGCTACCTCATGAGCAAAGAAGGGTACGCGAAGACGTACAAGGAGCTGCTCGAAGAAACCGACTGGTCGAAGTACGGTCGCGGCAAGCACGAATCGTGCGAGAATTGCATGGCGCACTGCGGATACGAGCCGACGGCCGTGTTGCGCACGACGAGTTCATTTAAAGAATCGATCCGCGCCGCCATCGGCAACTAACTCTTGTCGGTGGAAGCACCGATGGGCGCTGCCGGCATGCTAACGGCGCTGCGACCGCGGCCAAGTTACAGCGCGGCGACGGTTAGTCGCCGGTCGGAACTATTCCGAGCGACTCGACCATGAGCACGACCGAACGTTTGGGAGAGCGAGGGCGGTGAACGACGTTCTTTGGAACGGTAAAGCCTTCGTGTTGACGGAGGACCACCGGCTCTTGGCCCTCGACGTCGAGCTCGATCTCACCCTCTAGCACCAGAAAGAACTCGTCTTGGTCGTTGTGCTTATGCCACGGGAAGTCGCCTTCGAAAATCCCTAATCGCACGACCGCGTCGTTGACGGTCGTGAGTGTCTGATTGAACCACGGCTCGTTTCCGTGGGCTTCGGCCGGAATGTCGACCAGTCGAAGGTGTCCGTACTTGTCGTTCTCAAACGTGCGAAAGTTCTTCGGCAGTCCATCAATCATCGTAGCGTCGTTTTAGGCGTGGCCGCGGCCGTCGCCTGGCGCAAGCGTGGACGGATTCGCGCGTCGCACGCCGAAAGCGAGCAAGATGAACGCTGCTTTCGATTTGGCTTGGGTGATTGCGATCGTGCTGATCCTTGTGGGGATCTACGCGCTCGCCGCACCGCAGCCGCTCGCACGAGCCTACGGCGTCCCGGCGGAAGGACACGACGCGCACGGCTACGTTCGAGCCACCGGCATGCGCGACATCGCATTCGGCGTCGCGCTGGCCGCCACGGCGTACTTTCATTCTCTCCCGCTACTGATCGTGCTCGCCGTCGTCGGCATCGCGGTCTCGGTCGTCGACCTGTGGATCGTTTGGCACCACGGCCACGCGAAGCGACCCCACGCCGCGCACGCGATCCACGCCTCCGGTATCGTCGCGTTTATCCTCGTTATCGCGATGGCACTCTTCGCAATCGGAAGATGAAACGGAAGACGTAGCAACGATGCTCGAGGCTGCTACGGATCGCATGGCGACAAAGCGGTTGTATCAGCGCCCCTGGCGATTGGACGACGTCGAGAACGTCTTGGCGATGTATGAGAAACCGCAGGTGATGCGTTGGATACCTGGTGGCGTATGGGACCGAACTCAGACCGAGAGGTTCGTCGTCCGTATGATCGAGATGCACGCGCAGCAGCGCCTCTGCATCTATCCGGTTCTTCTGAAAGAACGCGACACGATCGTCGGGCATTGCGGGCTAAATCACCTTGAGCGAGGTCCCGAGATTGAGATAGCCTTTCTCTTTGACGAGCAGTATTGGGGTAAAGGCTTTGCGACGGAGATTGCCGGCGCGGTTCTCAAGCGGGCGTTTGAAGCGATGGACGTCGAGCGCGTCGTGGCGGTGGCCTTTCCCGAAAACGTCCGTTCGATCGCCGTTATGCAGCGGATTGGTATGAAGCCAATCGGGATCGCACGCCACTTTAAAGCCGACGTCGTTAAATACGAGGAACTTCGCGGCACTTAGCGCTGATCGTGCAGGCGTTGATCGAGCGCGCGAATCCCTTCCTGAGGGCCGGCGGCGACGATTTCGTCGCTTACCGAGAGCGGCATCTGCGTCGAGGGCCGGAAGAGCATCGTGCCATCGCGTTTCAGGGCGAGGATGATGATGTCGCCGCCGTCCGGCGCGAGCGTCGAAATCGGACGGCCCGCCCACGGCGAGTCGGCCGGAATCGTGAAGTCCTCTAACACCAGCTGACTGTTGTTCGCAAAGAGGACCGTGTCGACGAACTCTACGGCAGTTGGACGCGTGGCGAGGCTGGCCATCCGGCGGCCGCCGATTTGATAGGGCGAGATGATGCGACTGGCCCCGGCGAGGCGCAGCTTCGATTCGGCGTCGCGGCGGTTTGCACGCGCGATGATGAACAGGTTCGGGTTCAAAACTCGCGCGGAGAGCGTGACGTAAATGTTCGCCTCGTCGTTGTCCATCGCGGCCAGCAGCCCGCGTGCACGTTCGACTCCCGCGGCGCGGAGCGTGTCTGCGTCCGCTGCGTCACCGTTGACCGTCACGAAGCCCTCGGCGGCCGCACGCTCCAGCGAATCCGCGCGAATGTCGATGATCGCAAACGAAATGCCTTCGTGCATGAGAATGCGCGCGATCTCGCCACCGACTCGGCCGAAGCCGCAGAGAATGAAATGTCCGGTCATCTTGCTGACTCGGCGCCGTGTTCGCCGTTCCGAGACGACGGTCCCCAGGCGACCTTCGAAAGTGTACGTGAGCAGCCGGAGCAGCGTATAGGTGAGGACGCCGAAACCAACCGCGACGACGACGACCGTCCACCACTTCCCCACCACATTCATCGGTGTCGGCTCGCCTCCGCCAATCGTCGTGATCGTGGTGATCGTCACGTAGAAGGCGTCGAACCACGACCAGTGTTCGAGCTCGACGTATCCAAGCGTCCCCGCGACGATGACGCCGGCGAGCAGCGCGAGTGCGAGGGTCAGGCCGCCGGAAAGACGCGCCGGTAGGAGCACGGCCTAGAGGATGGGGATGTGCGGCGCCGCGTCCGCGCGCGTTAGCCCGAGATAGCGCGGATCGTCGTAGACCTCGACTTTACGCTGGTAAGGCGTGAACCCCGTGCGCTTGTAAAACGCGAGCGCGTTTGGATGGTCGAGCGTGCACGTGTGCAGCCAGAAGCGCTCGATCGGGTTCGACCACGCGATCTCGATTCCGCGATTCATCAGCCAACGCCCCGCGCCGGTCTGCAAGAGCGGTACCGATACGCCGAAGAGGCTCAGCTCGCACTCGCCGGCGACGCGAAAGTCCAGCTCCAAGATGCCTTCGTCGCGGCCATCGACGTTCAGCGTGTAGAGTTCGAGCCGCTCGTCGCTGAGGGTCGCTTCGAGCTCCGCGTCGGACGCCACCAGGCGCGAAGCCCAGAGATATTCGTCGCCCACGCGATGAAAGAGCGCGCGATACCGCGGTACGTCGCCCCTTCCGATGCGCTCGAGCTGCCAGGAAGCTGTTTCCGGGCTGGGCCGCAGCGACGGCTTCGCTCGCATTTCGAGAAACGTCTGGACGTCGGCGAGCTTGCCGGGCGGCACCACGTGATAGCCGTCGGGAAGGTTCATAGTTAGCCGGGCTACCGCCTTCGCGGGAAGAAGCCCTTCGGTAATGAGCGATCGCGTCTTTCTGACCGGCGCCACCGGATTCGTCGGGTCCCACATCCTGCGCGAGCTAGTGACTGCCGGCTACGCCGTCCGTGCGCTGGTTCGTCCCGCCACGGCGCGCCGATTTGCTGCCGATGAGAGCGCTGGCTCCGCCGAGTTGGTCGAGGGCGACTTGCAAAACGTCGGCGCGTTCGCGCGAGCGCTGCACGGCTGCCGCTACCTCGTCCATTGCGCCGCGCTCTACTCGTTTGCGCCGCGCGATCGCGCTGCGATCCACAACGTCAACGTCGAAGCCACGAGCGGTTTGATGCTGGCGGCGCACTTAGCGGGGGTGGAGCGCGCGGTGCTGACCTCCAGTTCGGCAACGCTCGAGCACGCCGGCGGAGCGTACCATCGCTCGAAGCTCGATCAAGAGCGGGCGGCATTTGCATCGCGCGTGCCCGTGGTTGCGCTCCTCCCGACGGCGCCGGTCGGTCCCGGCGACCGCAAGCCGACACCGACCGGAAGGCTCGTGCTCGACTTTCTGCGCGGCAAAATCGTGGCCAAAGCGCCGGGTCACGGCGGCATGAATCTCGTGGCGGTTGAAGACGTCGCTCGCGCGCACGTCGGCGCGCTCGCGCGCGGGCGACCCGGTGACCGGTACGTTATCGGCGGCGAGAACTTAGCGATGGACCAAATCTGGCAGATGCTCGCTGAAATCACCGGGCGCCGAATGCCCGCCTGGCGGGCACCGTACGGACTCGCACTCGCGGCGGGATACTTCGACGAGCTCCGCTGCGCCATAACCGGCGGCGTTCCCACCGTACCGCTCGAAGGCGTGCGGATCGCGCGCGACCGCCGCTACGCGAACTCGTCGAAGGCGGTCCGCGATCTCGGTTACTCGGCAAGCCCCGTCCGCGCCGCGCTCGAACGCGCCGTCGCCTGGTACCGCGAAAACGCCACGAGTTGAGGAACGGAAACCCGACGTGACTGAGGAATCCGGCACATCGCCAACGCTTATCGTCGCGACCGCGCTCGAATATAAGACGCTGCGACGCGCAATGCCGAACGCGCACATCGTACAAGCCGGCATCGCGCTCGGGCGTCTCAATACGACGCTGGGCGACACGGTAGTGAGTTGCGGCGTCGCGGGCGGATTGCGCCCGGACCTTCCGACCGGCACGCTCCTGATTCCGCGCGAAGTGCGACGGCCCAGCGGCAGCGTATTGCGCTGCGATGCAGAGTTGGTCGACGTCTTTGCGCGGAGCGCGCGGTCGCTGGGAATCGAACCGGTCTTCGATCCGTTACTGACTGCCGACCGCATCGTCCACGGCGCGGCACGCGCGCAATGGGGCGCGCAGGGTTACGCAGGCGTTGATATGGAGACGGGTCTGATCGACGCGCCGCACGTCGCCGCCGTCCGCGTGGTGCTCGATACGCCGCAGCGCGAAATCTCCGCCGATTGGCAGCGCCCGCTGCTGGCAATGCTCAAA
>DATHOO010000215.1:0-7007 GCA_035484815.1 Candidatus Acidiferrales bacterium | reverse complement strand
CATCTTCGACTATCCAAAGAGCGTCAAGGAGATCGGGCAAATCAAAGGTGACGGCGGTCAAGGGTGCACCAACGTCCTCTACGGCTATGGGAAGAAGATCTTCTGGAACATCGGTGGTCAAAACCAGATTACGGAGTACAAGGTTCCCCACACGCCGATCAAGACGCTGTCGGTGAACTATTCTTTCCCAACCAGCTGCGCCATGAATGCGAATGGCGATCTTGCAGTCGGGATCTTCTTTGAGTCGGGCGCGGGTGGCGGCGACGTCGTCATCTTCAAGAACGCGAGTGGCACGCCCATCGTTTACACCACTCCCTTGTCCGCTGAGTTCTTCGACGGCTACGATAGCAAGGGGAACCTCTTCGCGGACGGCTTTAACAATAGCGGTGATTTCGGGCTCGTTGAGCTCCCCAAGGGCAGCAGTAAGTTCGAAACGATCACCACGAGCAACACGGTGCAGTTCCCTGGCTCCGTGCAGTGGGACGGCAAGTACGTTACCGTCTTCGATCAACTAACGAATGAATTCTATCAATACACGATCAGCGGAACGAAAGCAACGCTGAAGCACACGATATCACTCTCGGGTTCCAGCGACTGTGCGCAGACCTGGAACGTGGGGAGCCTGGTCTATTGCGGGGACGCCGGTACCAACGGCGGCGAGGTTTTCAAGTACCCGGCCGGCGGTTCGCCGGTTGCAGTCTTCACGGGCAGTTTCGACTCGCCGCTCGGCGTGGTGGCAGCCCAGAAATAACCCGCGCTATGAAGAGCACCGGCATATTCAAATATGCCGGTGCTCTCGTGGTTCGACCTCCTTCTCGCAGAGAAGGCACTCCGGTGCGAGTTGATGAAGTGTGACGCGCCCCCGCTTTTAACGCCAGCTAACGAAGTAAATCGATCGTGTCTATTTAAAAAGGAGAAAGCGTTAATGAATTCGGCTGGTTTAGTGAAGTACGCCAGTGCTCTGGTTGCACTTATGATATGCGCGGCGTGCAGCTCGGCGGGAGCGCCGTCGACCGGTGGGCTCAACTACCAATACGTCGGTAAGGTGCTCTACGTGAACGGCAGACCGGTCACGGCAGCGCGTCTGGACCCTGCGCCCCGTTACGCCACGTTGGTTCCCGACGAGCGCGCGACGTCAAAGACCTTTGAGTACGTCTTCAACTACTACGAGACGTACGCCAGCATCTTCGACTATCCAAAGAGCGTCAAGGAGATCGGGCAAATCAAAGGTGACGGCGGTCAAGGGTGCACCAACGTCCTCTACGGCTACGGGAAGAAAATCTTCTGGAACGTCGGCGGTCAACACCAGATTACCGAGTACAAGGTTCCCCACACGCCGATCAAGACGCTGTCGGTGAACTACTCTTTTCCTACCAGCTGCGCCATGAATGCCAATGGCGATCTCGCAGTCGGGATCTTCTTTGAGTCGGGCGCGGGCGGCGGCGACGTCGTCATCTTCAAGAACGCGAGCGGCTCGGGTATCGTTTACAAAACGCCCTTGTCCGCTGAGTTCTTCGACGGCTACGATCCCCACGGGAACCTCTTCGCGGACGGCTATAACGCTAGCGATGTCTTCGGGCTCGTCGAGCTCCCCAAGGGCAGCAGCAAGTTCGAAACGATCACGACGAGCAACACGGTGCAGTTCCCTGGCTCCGTGCAGTGGGACGGCAAGTACGTCACCGTCTTCGATCAGGAGACGAATGACTTCTATCAATACACGATCAGCGGAACGAAAGCAACGCTGAAGCACACGATATCGCTCTCGGGTTCCGGCGACTGCGCGCAGACCTGGAACGTAGGGAGCCTTGTCTATTGCGGGGGCGGCAACGGCGGCGCGGTCTTCAAGTACCCAGCCGGCGGTTCAGCGGTTGCGGTCTTCACGGGCGCTTTCGACTCGCCGCTCGGCGTGGTCGCAGCCGAGAAATAACCTGCGCTTCCCTCGACGCAGCATAGTTACAGCACAGGAGTTTTAGGCGGAGGCCCCGCAAAGCGAGGCCTCCGCGATTACACTTGACGATGGCGGTAAGAAGCCTTAGCTTCCCGGTTCCGTCGCACATTCTGGCTTTGGCTTACTGGTGACGTTGGTTTCACATAGCTCGCGGCGTTAACTTCTCGGCGCGGCTCGCTATTGTGATTGTAGCGTCAGGTTGTTCACATTCACGGCGTAGCTCCCGGGAGCGACGCGGCCGTTCGGATCTGCGCAAATGACGCCGAAGTTAGGCCCGTAGATCACGACCAAGCCGGGCGGCCCGCAGGGAACTTGCCGCAGTCCGTAATTCGATAGCAGCGTCGCACCCGGACTACCGGAACTCACGCTGTATGACGTGTACGTCTGATTCGCATAGACGATGGAACCCATGATCGCGGCGGTCGCCGCTCCGACGGCGAAGGGTCCCCAAAAGCCGCCGCCCCAGTACGCCCCGTAGGGCGCCCAAGCGACACCACGATTCCATCCCCACGCAGGTCCGACGTAGACCGGGTTCGCTACGACGCGGCCGTTGTAATAGTACGCGTTCTTGCCGCTCGTATTGTAGTGATATGTCGAGCTGCTCCCGGTGTTCTTGTTGTACACCGTCATGTTGCCGGTGTTCTTGTTGTATACCGCGGCGTTGCCGGTATTCTTATTGTACGCGCCGGCAGAGTTCGCGCCGTTGTACGCACCACTATTCCTATTGAAGTTGGAGCTGCTCGTGTTCGGATGGTACTGCGTCGCGGTATTCGTGCTCTTATTATAGGTTGTTGCGGTGTTGGTGTTCCGATTGTAAACGGCCGTGTTGCCGGTGGTCTGATTGTGAGCCACCGCCCCGTTTCTACCCCTCGCCGTCCCAGTCGGAACGTCATTGTGCATGTCGAAGCCACGACTTGGAGCTGCACGGCCGCCGCCACGCTGCGCCGACGCTGCCAAAGGCGCAGCCACCAGCGCGACTACAAGGACGATCGTTAAATACTTCATTGTGTGAGCTCCTGGTCAAGCTTCCCGTTTCCGGTGACGTAGGTTCCCTTCGCCGTCTGCACGGCGAAAATCACCGAGTGCGGACCGATTTTCATCGTCGAAAGCGGCAGCAGTTGATCTTGATCGGTTGGGTTGAAGTAGAAGGTGGCACTTTTGAACGGGACGATGTGCCGCTTCCCGTCCTGCAGGAGCGAGAACCCACCACCCGTGCAACGAACGAGCGCGCCGTCGTGCGCGCAGACCGCACCGCTGATGGCGACCGTCGAAACCCGGTCGGCCGATATCAACGTCAGCGACTTATGCGCTACTTTCAAGATTACACCGGTGTACGTCTTAACGGAACCGTCGCGCTGCTGAATTCGAACGTTTCCGGTCGCCGACGCGGGCGCGCTCAGAGCAAGGACAAGCGCGCTCACGCTTAGAGGAAGCACGAGCGCGGCGACGATGAGTCTGGCTGGCGTCATGATCGTTCCCTTTCGAAGGCGCGCTGCCTCCGCCTCCTTGGGAATCCTTGCGTCGGACCAGATTTATGGCGAGTGGCTCGGCGGCGACGACGGGGTCGGGGTGGGCGGGGACCATGCACCGCTAAGGCAGTTGTTTAAGTCGTTGGTATCTTTGATTTTGGGGGGAATGATTTCTGGGTCAATCGCCTTGTCTCTGCATGTTCTAACGTTGGACAACGCCGGGTCAACATCGGCGGTCAAAAGACTTGTGTAGAGCGCTCGTTGTGTAGGGTCACGTACCGTGGTTGGATCCTTATCCAGGTAAAATAGCCATGCAATTGCTTCTCCGAGAACGAAGGCGCTATCTACTCTGCTGTCTTCATAGTGCGCCGTGAGCGCCGCGCTTATTATGTTACGATCGCCCACCGGATCGGAGGCATAGCTTAACGGGAGTTTCATCTCCGAAGAGGGGCGAAGCGCCGGCCAATTAACAGGCGATCCGAGCAGGCCGGCGGCGATCGGATCAAGCTTTGCGAAATCCCACCCACTAGTGAGATGCGTACAAGCAACGTACTGGTCCGGCTGCGTGCACAAGACTAAATGCGCGTAATCAAACCCCAAGGTGTAGGCACCAAATAACATCCGGTTTGTTGCTACCGATTGCGCATTCCAGGCACTGATCTGACCAGTGACAAATGTATATGCGCTCAAGAGGAATGCTAGCGACGCCGTAATCATGTTGAAACGGTCAATCGGTTTGAGATGCCCAAACCAGCGCAGCATCAGCAGGGAACCGGCGTCGAAAGCGGCCCCGCAGGCGATGGACAGGGCGTCGCCGTCGGAGTCTGGGCCGCACCCAGGTGAAGGCCGGCGCTATTTCTTGTGAATGAGCTCGTCGGTGCCCACGCCACGATCATGAAGCACAGCGATAAAGTGAGCCAGGCTTTTTCGGGGAACGAGTCGCGATGGTTTTGCGTCTCATGTGACATTGCGCACTTCTTCTCTTTCGCGTACAACCGGCTGCGACTGCGTGGCGCCGGACCGAGCCGCGCCAAGCGCTTGCCAGCAGTTGTAACGCTTCGATTAAGCGTGCATCATTCCTCGCCTTACACCAAACTGCGTTTCAGCTGCGGCCACGGCAAATATGGTCGCTTGGCCAGCAAGCTACCTAGTAATGAGCCCCCATTGGGTAGGGTTCATGCGACGAGGAGCGCGCCGCCGCCGATCTGCCACCCGATCAGCATTCTTCCGTTGCATGATTCGTCTTGCCGCGCATGTTCCAGGTCACAAAGGTTCATGTAAACCGTTACAAGCAATGTGCGATGCCTCACGCGTGTGCATCGCTCTACGACCTGTCGTTCGGCTGTCCGTTTCTAGGGCACGTTTCACGAATCGCGGGCAACATCGAACGCTTTCCCAACTACTTTACTACTTCGCCAAGGAGAGTTATCGCATGCGTTTACTTACTTCGGCGGTCTGCACGGCGATCGCTGTCGGCCTCCTCGCCGGTTGCGCCGGCAATATGGGGTCTAACAGCACTTCGCCGTTGGGTCTTAGCCCACAAGCGCGAACCGCTCCAATAAGCGTTTTCGACGACGCTGCGCCACCGCGTCTCGTCTCGGTCATACATTCACTGATGCTGCCGGATAAAAAGACGAAGATGCCCAAAAAGGGTACCTACGTCAGCCAATTCGACACAACATCCGTTTTCGGCTATGCTGCCAACAATAAGAAAAACAACGGACCAATCTGCACGATTGATGGAGTTGCGTTCGTTAACGACGTGGGCGTCGACGGAAAAGGCAACCTGATGCTGCCCGACCCCGGTAGCGCATCAACCCCAACTCTCGACATCCACCAAGGCCCAACAATGTGCGGCAAGCTGATCGGTGCGATCGCCGATCCGTTTGGGCAGCCCTCGGACGCCACAAGCCCGAATGCGGTAACCGGCCAGATCGCTCTGGGCAACCTGGTAGGCGTCGGCTCAACTGCCGGCAGCCTTTCGATCTGCACGTTCAAGGGCGGCTGCACCGTGAATCTCACGAACAGCGCTTACTTCCACGTGGGCGGCGTTGGAATGTCTAACTCCGGCGACTGTTGGATCGACGTAAAGACCAGCGCGTCGGGCGGTGCAGAGCTGGTATACTACAAGGGTTGCGCCGGCAACGGCGCCATCGCCTCGGGTTTTATGCAAACCTACTACGGCGGCATTGACATCGACAAGCGCGGCAATCTGGTGATTATCGATGACATGGCCGAGGATGTTTACATTTATAGCGGCTGCAATCCAACCTGCAAGGTCGTCGGCGGCCCCTTCGCCCTTAAAGGCGAAAGCTTCTGGGGTAAGCTGAATCAATCGAACAATCAGTTCACGGCAGTGGACCGAACCGACGGCTTGGTCGACGTCTACTCGTACAGCACGAAGAACATTAAGTTCATCTACAGCTATGACAGCGGTCTCTCGGCGGCCCTACTTCCGAACGGCGTCGCAGTGAACCCGCGTTCGAAGCAATAGTACGATAAGCGAAGCTGTCGCATAGCGTACGTCGCTGCGGAACAGGGGTGGAAACCGCCCCTGTTCCGAGCATCCGGGCCAGCACGACGAGGCCTGGTTTAAACGCGAGGTGGTTCCGCCTGCTACGCTGGGATAGCTGACGGCAACGGCGAACGTTTTTATTCAGCTCACCCGTTAAGCTTCCGGAGGCATCGCCATGAGAGACTTGGTTCGCTCAGCGCTTTTCATCGCCGGGGCTGCGCTATTTGCCGGGTGCGGGGGATCGCAGCAAATCGGTCAAATGGCGTCCCCGCAGCTGCAAGGGGACGCGGCTTCAACACCCTTGCCCAGCGGCGTGCTGTCAGGCGGTGCGTCGAGGCCGCTTTCGCGCTACCCTCAAAGCGGTGAGCCGCTGTTGTATGCCGCCACCGACAACCCAGGCGTCATTGACATCTTTCCGCTCACGGGGCCGAATCAGCCACAGATCGGCTCGATCTCCGACGGCCTTGAGACTCCGTGGGGATTGAGCCTCGACGCCAACAATGCACTCTACGTCGCTAACGCAGAAGGTACCGTCACCGTCTACCCCTATGGCTCCACAATCCCGTCGATGACGTACTCGCATGTGGGCGTAGCACTATACGCATTAGCCGATTCGACGGGGCACGTCTTCGTATCGGGTTATGGCCACAACCATGTGGGACATGTCTTAGAGTTCAACGCCGGCAGCAACCAGGAGGTCGCGCATCAGCAATTAGGCTTAGAGACGGACGGAATGGCCGAGGACGGGCAAGGCAACCTCTACGTGGCATATCGGGGCGTCGGTAAGTTTCGGAGGAGCTCCATCGCGGAGTTCGGACCGGGCCTTAAGCATAAGCGGCATCTGCGTATGAAGATCGATGAGCCTCAAGGATTACTCCTTGATAGTGCCGGGAACATCATCGTCGTCGAGTCGGTCGCCGATCGGATCGATGTGTTTCCGCCCGGAGCGACGACGCCCTCGGTTACGGTAACGATCTCCGGGATCGGTCATCTCGCGGAGCTGGCGATGCAGAATAGTGAGACGACCCTGTGGGTTTCTTCGGAAGGGGGATTCGTGTACTCGATGCCCTACCCG
>DATHOO010000214.1:0-20136 GCA_035484815.1 Candidatus Acidiferrales bacterium | reverse complement strand
GCGGGCCGTCCGAAGCGCCGAATCGTCTAAGATGGAGTTGCCACTGGATTGCGCGAGCGCGTAGTGGCTGAGTGCGCCGCTCGGCAGGAGATCGACCTCGACTACGCTACTGCCGCTGTCCCCTTTCGCCTCAGCAATCTCGGGCATCTCGAAGAATGGCACTCCTGCGAGGGCCGCGTCCGCGTGCGGAGTTGTACATGACGGCGCTTCGAGGGAAGCCACGAGCATTTGCGGCGTGGTGTTGAGGTTAGGATGGAGTGTTATCGTTGCGCCGTTAGCGATGGGGGTCAGGGTGAGAAAAAGCGTGGCCATCGAGGCGACGCCCAAAACGAGTTTTAGAGATTTCATCAGGGTTTCTCCAAGGCTTGCAGTGAGGAATGGGCGGTCCGCACGCCACACTACGGTTTTAGTTGCTCCATGCGAAGCGTACGACGCTTCGCGCACTTGCACCATGGTCGGAAAAGCCGACTATCGGACCTTTTGGGACAGGTCCAAGACGAATTCGAGCCAGGCGGTCTTAGCCGGCGGTCCGCCCGCGTGAATGGGTCATTGAGGCGCGACCACGTGCGAGACTACCTAATCTGAAAAATCGAAGGCATTAAGGCGGCCTGACGCATCGAGCGTCAACGTCGCTAGTACGTTACCTTGCGCGAAGCGCAGCAGATACTTGTAAACCCGGGCCTTCGGCGATCCGGTCGCGCCTTTGAAGACGGTGGATTGCAGTCCACCCAGCCCTTGAAGATCCGATGCCAGTCCTTTGAGAACCGCATCCGTATACTGCTTTGAAAGCGCGGGCGTCAACTGCGATCGATCGATTCGGCCATGGAGGATCGAGTCGAAAATCTTCCCGAATCGTACGGTCTGCGCGTGATTTTCGCCGGCCGCGGGTTCGTCATACGCCAGCGCGACGAACGATGGTCTCCGGTAGGCCGCCGCGCAGCGGCTCAGATTGAGCCCCGCAGCGGAACCGGCGCGGACGAACGCCACGATGGCGGTGTCAACGCAGGGCGGTAAGTCGCTGTCGTGCGATGCACCCGCAACGAGCATCATTCGCGCGTTGGGCAAGTACGCGAGCGCTTCGCGAGCATACTCCGGCGGGGTAGCCGGATCGTCGCTCCCCGAAATCATCAGGATCGGCGCGTCGCTGCGTACCGGGTCCGCGAAAGCGGCCGGTACCGGATCGACGTCCCAGAGCTTGCACGCACGCTGCTGCGCTCGCACGCGAACGTCGCCCTCGAATGTGCCGGCGCTGTCTCGGGTAACATCTCCCTCGGTAATGAACGGAACGTCCTCCGCGCACGTTACCGAAAGATTGAGCCCATTACCCTGAACGAGGTTCGAGAACAAGAGCGACATCTGATTGACCATCTCGCCGAGCGGCTGATAATTGCCGTGATATGCTCGCTCGATCGTGACAGGAATGTACGCGGCGCCCGGCGGGAAATACATCTGGTGGCGGATCGTCTCCGCGAAGACCTCTTTCGTGAGTTGCACCCTCTGCAAGCGATGCGTAACGGTGTTTAGAACGGTTATCGTCACGGGACCCGCATCGAAACGTCGCACCACCGCCGCAAAATGTTCGCCGAAGTCGGGAAAGTGCGCCGAACAAGCGGGATCGTTGCGACACGCACGTTCGAGGTGATCGATCGCCGCTTGTGCGCCGCGAGCCATCGGTAGCGGTGTGATGTCGAAGTGTGGAGGGGCCACGCCTTCGAGAACGATGCTTTCAACGCTCTCCGGATGGCGGCGAGCGTAGTCTAAATAAAATTGCGTCCCATAGGATCCGCCGAACAAGACGAGTTTCGGATAGCCCAAAGCGGCGCGCACGTCGTTCAAGTCGTCGGAGGCGTCGCTGGTAGAATATAGACTGAGATTCGCGTGCGCTGCGAGGCGGTCATGACAAGACTGGACGAGCGTATCGGGCCACAGTTGACGGAAATAGAGTTCCGGGTGAGCCGCAGGCGAGAAGCCGCAATCCTGCGGCGCCGACTGGCCCGTACCGCGATTGTCGACGAGAAGCAGATCATAGCGGTCGCGTAGGGTCGCAAGTGCCCCGCTGGCTGCATCTGCAAAATCGGCGGCCATGGCCGTTGCAGAGGCGCCGGGGCCGCCGGGATTAAAGGCGATCGCGCGCTGCGTGCGGTGCTTGGCCTCGATGACGATGAAGTGAATATCGATCGTGCGGCCGGTGCCGGCCGCGCGATCTTCGAAGACGGTGAGCGTTCCGCAGATCGCCGCTTTGGCGGTTTGGCCAATGCGACACGGCGATGTCTTGAGCGGAGCGGTAGAGGTCGCCGAATCGACCGGAAACGCCCGGCTCGCAGATGGAGGAAACCACGTTAGCAGTAGCAGCCCGAGGAAGGCTGCACGGGGCGTCACTGCGCGACGCCGCGTCTGATCACCACTTGGTAGAGGGCCGCGCCGGCACACATTGCAGGAACGGTACCGCCCAACAAAACCCACGCCCAAACCGGAGCTTGGGACGAAGGGAAACCAAGTAGCGCGGGGACGGCGAAGGCAAGAACAAGAAGCGACGCAGCCCAAAACGCGATTCGCACGCCGCCGCGACGAACAATCAGCGCGAGGACCGCGCCGAAAACGGCCGCATCGATCCAATATGCACCAAATGGCACGAAAAGCGGCCAATTCGCACTACCAAATATGGCGTCGAGGAGCGCATTGATCGGTAACGTTGCGAGAAGCATCGCAACGAGGACGCCGACTGCGGTTAGTCCGATGCCTATCGCGTGAAGCTCCGATCGACGCGCTCTGGAATAAGAGAGCATCCAGGGGATTGAAAGCAACACCTGTGACCAATACCAGCGATTCGCCGCTCTCCTACCACTGAGGCACGCGTAGCGAAGATACTCCTCGTGTAGGTCTCCCGCAATACTTTCATAATCACCGGGTGGGGCTACCGCTGCGACGATCGCCTCGGCGACGATGGGCGGTCTCATCGTAGCGACAAACCGGCGTGAAGTCGTTTAAGAGTCATTCGAACGTCCTTAAGAACCGCTACGCCGGCTTTTTCAATTTTGAAATGGCGTTTGGCCTTTCCGCCCCGCTCGGCCGTCGGCGCGCCGATCCACGACGAGACCAATCCTTTTCGTTCGAGACGTTCGAGCGTCGCATGGACCGCTCCAATCGTGGAGAAACGATCGGTTACGCGCTCGATTTCGGCGCGAATCGACGCGCCGTAGGCGCCTTCGCCCAAGCGAAGCACGGTCAGCAGTACGATATGCTCGAACTCGCCGAGGTAGCCGCCTTTCGCCATAATATCTACATATTAGATAATATACGACCGGGTGTCAACTCGGCTAGGCAGCCTTGGGATTTTAGTCGGTCTATGGTTTTTTTTAAATCTGTTCGGGAATCTTCAGAATGGGGGCTCAAAAGTGTGGATTCTTAATGGCTTTCGTTTCGCGGCCGCCGTTTCTGCAGCGGTGACGGTGCTCGTGGCGTGCGGCGGTAGCCTAGTACCCGGCGCCGGAGCGCACGAGCTACTGCGTTTTGCGTCGAGGGGTGGCGGAATCGACAAAATTCAGCACGTCGTCATCATCATTCAGGAGAATCGCAGCCTCGATAATCTCTTCCATGGCTTTCCCGGTGCTCGCACGCAATCTTACGGCTATGACAGCTCGGGCGAGAAAATAAAGCTCCGGGAGGTGCCGCTTGAAACGAAGTGGGACGTCGATCATAGCGCGCAAGCGTTTTTCGACGCTTGTAACGGCACCGGAAGCTTTCCGGGTACCGATTGCCGCATGAACGGCTTTAATAAAGAGAGTGTTCAATGCGGCCACGGCCGCTTTCCGGCGTGCCCCATAGCGCATCCTCAGTACGCCTACGTTCCGCCCGCAGAAACGAAACTCTACTTCGAGATGGGGGAGCAGTACGTTTTGGGCGACGAGATGTTTGCCTCAAACTTCGATCAGAGCAGCTTCGTCGCGCACCAATATCTCATCGCGGCGCAGTCGGACTCTGCAGTAAATTTCCCGAGCTCGAATGAGTGGGGCTGCGAAGGCGGCTCGGGGGATACGATCCCGACGGTGACCCAGGGACGCAAACTCGATTACAGCCGCCCCAAGCGGGTCTGCTTCGACTACGAGACGCTTGGCGACGAGCTCGACGCCGCAAAGATTAGTTGGCGGTACTACACCGCGCATACACCCTATGGGAACGGTTCGTTCTGGAGCGCCTATTCGGCGGTCAAGCATATCTACTACGGTCCCGACTGGAAAACGAATGTCATCGATCCCCAGACGAAGTTTTTCGACGATGTCAAGAACAACTTGCCTGCGGTGAGCTGGATCACCCCAACCTGTCAGAACTCGGATCACGCGAGTTGCAAGGGGAATACGGGACCGGAGTGGGTCGCCTCGCTGGTCAACGCCATCGGCCAATCGCAGTATTGGAACTCGACCGCGATCTTCGTGACATGGGATGATCCGGGCGGCTGGTACGATCACGTACCACCGAAGATGCTCGACTACGATGGGCTCGGCTTTCGAGTGCCGCTCTTAGTGATTTCTCCCTATGCCAAGAAAGGTCACGTTTCCCACACGCACTACGAGCTTTCCAGTATTCTGCGCTTCATCGAAGATCGTGACGGCGTGCCAAGCTTGTCTGCCAGCGATCAGCGTGCCACCTCGCCGGCGGCCGACTGCTTCGATTTCAATCAACCGCCTCGCAAGTTCATCACGATCCAAGCCAAGCGCAGCGAGAATTTCTTCATGCGTCAGCCGCTCGACCTGCGGCCCGTCGACGACAAATAGCCCTCGGTGCAATATCGCTCAAACGAATAGCGTGCGAGGATTCTCAGCGCTCCGCCGGGCCCGAGTAAAGCAATTTCGGGCAAGCGTTGGCGCGGAAGCGCGACGCACGTTTGCGCACTTTCAGTTGCCAGACGTCGATCCGTAGCGGTGGTACATTGGAAGGTATGTCAAATGCCAATCCTCTCGATTTTGTGCCCGACAAAATTCCTTTCGACACTCCGTACGGTCCACCGATATCGCTAGACCGAGCCCAGGAAATTATTCACGCAACGGTGGCAGAAGCGAAGAAGCGGAACTGGAAGATGAATGTAGCGGTGGTTGATTCCGGCGGTAACCTCGTCGCCTTTGCGCGAATGGACGGTGCGATGCTTGCCTCGATTGCGATTGCCCAACACAAGGCTCGGGCGGCCGCGACCTTCCGACGCGAGACCAAGGTCTTCGAGGACGGCGTCCAGCTTATGCAGCTCAACTATCTGCTCGCGTTTGATGGAATGATTGCCTCTCGAGGCGGCATCCCGCTGGTCGAACAAGGGGTGATTATCGGTGCAATCGGTTGTTCGGGAGGCACGGATTCGCAGGACGAGATCGTCAGCAGGGCGGGTGCGGCAGTAGTAAACATCGACAGGAGAATGCCATGACAACAGCAGCCCCAGGTACGAAGCAACAGATTCACCTGGCCCAGCGGTCACCCGCCTACTGGCGTGTCACGATCGACAACCCGCCGATCAACGTCATGGGCCCGGAAATGCTCCAGCAGTTTCAGGAAGTCATCGACGCTCTCGAGGCCGATGAGTTTGTCAGGGTCGTAGTATTCGATAGCGCCGTCGACGACTATTTCTTGAATCACTCCGATTTCACAGCCAAGCTTGAGGACCTGACCGCGTTGCCGTCGGGTCCCACTGGTCTGCCGCCTTGGCCGGACTTTCTCGTGCGTCTGACACGATTGCCCCTAGTCTCCATTGCCCTCATCCGTGGCCGGGCAACCGGCAACGGCAGCGAGATCACGCTGTCTTGCGACATGAGTTTCGCGAGCCGCGAAAAGGCCATCCTCTCGCAATGGGAGGTGGGCGTAGGGATGGTCGCCGGCGGCGGCCCCATGGCGCGGCTGCCCCAACTCATCGGCCGAAACCGAGCCCTTGAGATCCTACTGAGCTCCGAAGATATCAGGGCAGACCAGGCCGAGGCCTACGGCTACGTTAATCGCGCCTTGCCCGACGCCGAGCTAGACGCCTTCGTAGAAGCACTCGCAACTCGGATCGCCGGATTCGACAAGTGGGCGATCGCCAACACGAAACGCCTCGTCAACACCAGCCTGCCGCCGGATGTCGAGCTCGGTGCCGGGTGGGATGCGTGCATCGCTTCGCTCGAGCGATCCGCCGCCCAGGATGGGATCAAAGCGCTGATGGCGCGCGGCTTCCACAAGCCCGGGGATGTCGAAAATCGGCTCGGATACTACCTGGGCCAGATCGCGCGCTAGGTGATGAAGACGGATCGGAGCGAGCGGGCCGGCGTCGCTTAGCATTTATTCGGCACCAGCGCACTAGCGAAAATCTCGATCGCGCCGTTGTGCTCCAAGAACGTTACATTTTCAAGAAGTGCGCCGGCGTCCGCGAGCGATCCACCGTTTTTTGAAGCCTGGGCGACTTGGTAGCACGAAGCTTCTTCGGACCAGCCGAGCCCGTAGAAATACTCGAACAGCTCGACCGTGTAGCTCTTCTTGGGCGTGAGGTGTGAACTCACAAGCGGCGCTCCTTTGGGAAGCGTCGGGTAGAATCCCGGAAAGCTATTGAACCCGATTTGGAGATAAAAGATCGGCTTTTTCGAGCCGCCCGGAGGAAGCATTGCCCCTTTGTATGCCCTGATGCTGCTAACCAGCTTGACGGTGTACGTGTAGCTACCGTAAGTGCGTGGGTATTGCAGCGCGCCGCCCCACCCTTCGAAAGCCGGAACGCAGAGCGACCCTCCGCCGGTTTTCAGGACTTCTTTTGCGACCTCGGCGTAGTATTGGGTGGTCTTTTGACCGGTGCACTTCGGCGGCGGCGAAACGTCCGGCACGTCTGCCCCTAGGCGCGTAAGCGTATCGGCGCTGCCGAGATTCGCCGGCAGCGGCGTGAGCGTCGTTTGACCCGCGCAGCCGGCCAGCAGACCGAGTGCAAGCGCGGAAACGAAAAATCCCCAACGGTCTAAACCCGATCGATTGAAGCGCATGATACCTCCTGTACGGCTAGGCGGCTCGGACGAGCCCGACCGCTAGAATCGTACGCTTCCGTGCCGGCAGGTGGTATGGGGGGCTACCCTACCATTTAGGCTACGTCGCCGTTTGGACCGGCTCGTTCCCTTAGCGGCGCAACGTAGGAGTCGAGCTGAGCGCGCGAGGAGATGTCAAGCTTCTGGTAGACCGAGCTAAGGTGCTTTTCCACGGTCTTATGGGTGATCGAGAGCGCCCGAGCGATCTCGATATTGGATCGGCCACCGGCGGCCAGTTCCGCGATCTCGCGCTCGCGCAGCGAAAGGGAAGGCATCGGTTGAGGTCGTTCGCCTTCCAGGCGCAGCACATCATATGCCGCCCCACACCGGCGAAAGAGCGTAAGGGCGGCGTCGAGATCCCCAGCCTCCTCTAGCGCCTGCGCTTCGAAGAAAAGCAGGCGCAGACGCCCAAAGCCGGCGGCAGCCTCGCGTGCGAGTGACGTCGCGTCCGCATCGCGTCTTTCACGGCGGCATTCAATCGCTGCGAACAGCGCCAGCGCTGGGCGCTCGGGTAGCTCGACGGCACTCTCGGCGCCACGTTCGAGATATTGTCGGGCTCGCGCCCGGTCGACCGCAGCGCCGTGCCGCGCGACCGCGAGCAATGTCGCGATATTGCCGCGAATGAGCTCGCACTCCGGGAGCGCCCGGTGCAACAACGCCGCTGCATCGTCGCGGCGGCCGCGGCGCACCATGATTTCGGCGAACCCCGCTCCGCATTCGATTTCCGGCGCTGGAGATATTGCCGACTCGAAGTTATCAAACCACGTTTCAATCAGCGCATCATCGCCAAGCGCTGCGCCGACGAGAGCTCCCCAGGCGGTGGCGAAGGTGATGTTGACGCGATTCTCACTCGTCGTGGACACCCGATCGAGCTCGGCGCGCGCGAGTTGGAGGTCGCCGCGCATGAAATAACACATCGCCGCGAATGCATGCGCGCTCTCTTCATCGTGCGAACTGTTCGCTTGACGCGCAAAGGCGAGGGCGTGATCGATGCTTTCTTGGGCTTCCTCGTGCAATCCGAAAAACGAGTAACACATCGCGCCATTCGTGTGGGCGCTCGCAATCTTCTGGAGCGAACCCGTCGCTTTGGCGGCCGCGAGCCAAGCTTCGTGCTCGCGTCGAAATGTTACGAGGTCGCCCAGCGTCATCGCGACGAAGGCGGAGACGTTATGGAATCGAAGGGCGATGTCTGCGGCTTCGTCGAGCGCGCGAAGGTCGACGAGATCGAGGTGCCGCCGGGCGCGTGTCGGGAATGCGAAGGTAGCCGCAAGCCATGCTAATCCAAGGTGCACGCGTGCGCGCGCAAGATATTCATCGTCGCCCAATCGACTCAGCATTGCCTCGAGCGGGGCAGCCGGATCTGAAAGTCCGATGCCGTACGCGGTGATGGCGGCGATGGCGCGGGAAGCCGCTTCGCTCTCATGATTGCCGGCCGCACGGTAGATGTCGGCCGCCGACGAGTACGTCGCGTGCGCTTCCTTCGTCCAGCCCAAGGCCAGGCGCCGATCGGCAATCTTTCTCACGATCGATCCGCGCCGTAGCGAATCGACATCGAACTCGAGCGCTCGTTCGTAAAACGCGATTGCGTCCTCGTGCGCGTGAATATCGGCGGCGGCGTCGCCGGCTCGTTCGTTGTATCGAACCGCGTTCGCGGCGTCCTTGGCCGCCCACCAGTGGTACGCGAGCGCCTCGAGCGATCGCCGTTCGGGCGGCGCGCTTTCGATAGCGAGCGCGATCGTCCGATGCCGCGGCTCCAGCTCGGCGCCAAGGAATTCGCCGTAAATTGCCTCACGCGTTAGACCGTGGCGAAAACGAAACTGACTTGAGTTGACCTCTTCGACGAGTTGGAAGTCACGCGCTCGACGAAGCGCAGGAAGCAAAAAGCTCGGTTCGGTTTCGAGCGTGGCGGCTAGCAGCTCTATTCCGAAGCTACGACCGATCACGGCGGCATGAGCGACGATACGCCGTTCCGTTTCGTCGAATGGCCGTAAGCGTTCGAGGAGCGTCGCGCGAACGGTTTGCGGCAGACTGCGAGGGCTCCGCGATCGCTCGTGCGCCGAACTCCGCTCGACGGCGTTCTTGAGCAGCTCTTCGGTGAAGAATGGGTTGCCGTCGCCGGCAAGGGCGACGGCTCGCCGAGTCTCATCCGGTAAAGTCATCCCATCGAGAGCCTCGTCGATGAACGTTTTCAACTCGGCCCCACGCAATGGACCGAGCTCGATGCGCTCGGCCCGTGCATTGCGAGTGATTTTTGCGGTTCCCACCGTTGCGAAATGCTCCGGATGCAGCTCGTCAGTGCGCACCGACGCGACGACCAAGACGCGCATGTGGTGCAGCTTCGTACCAAGAAAGGCGAGCAAGTCTAGCGTCGCGGCATCGGCCCAATGGAGATCTTCGATGACGGCGATCATGGCCGTCCGTGAGGCGATTCGTTCAATGCGGTTGACAAACGCATCGAACTGTTCGCGTTTGGTGCCGGTTGCCGCAAGCTCGAACGGCGCGGATTCGAGGCGCGAGAATACCTCGAGAACCGGACCATAGGGACGACTAGCAAACTCCAAGCACGCACCGTAACCGATTTTCCATCGCGAGTACGCCAGGGATTTGCAGAACTCTGAAATCAAGCGCGATTTGCCGACGCCCGCATCGCCGGCAACGAGCACAAGGCCGCCATGGGATCGCCCCGCCTCGAGCCGGCGCTCGTGGAGGAAAGCAAGTTCCGGCCGACGGCCAACAAACGGCCGGCATAAGACCTGCCGAACGATCACGTAAAGGGCTTTCGCCGGGGCGCCCGGTCGGCCTACTCTAACTCACTCAAGCGCGCAAAGCTTCCTGGTCAACCGCGAGTATTGCGACGAGTGGATCTCGGTGAGGCTTCTCGCGCGGCTGTAGTAGTTGCGCGCATCCTTGCACGCATGGACGGCAACAGCATTGTCGCCGGCTAGTTCGTTGTAGCGTATGCCGCGTTGCGTGTAGCCGCCGGTCCAGGCGTGATAAGCCAACGCTTCCAGCACCGGTTCGCCGGATTCGAACGCCGCCTCGAGCGTCTTTGCAATTCGACGGTGGAGAGGTCGGACTTGTCCGCTGAGCAGTTCGCCGTAGACGATCTCGCGCGTCAGCGCGTGACGAAATGAATAGCGATCTGCCTCCAAGGCTACGAGGATTTGCAGGCCTCGCGCGCGCTCCAGTGCGCAACGCACCGTTGCCTCGGCGCACCCCGCCGCGGCTACTGCGATGCGAAAATCAAAATCGCGTCCAATCGCCGAGACGCGCATCACGATCGCGCGCTCGTCGCGCTCCAGTGAGCGAAAGCGCCGGAGCATGGTACTGCGCAAGACCTCGGGTACGGGCACCCGACTAGGATAGCTGACCGCGCGCGACTGCAGCATGGGGGGGCGCCCTACCATGTTCGCTTAAACAAGCGTCGGCTCTCGTGATTCTTCCATGTACTGATGAACCTGTTGTACCGCCGACGCTCCTTCGCCAACCGCCGAGGCTACGCGTTTCATCGATCCGAGACGAACATCGCCCACCGCAAATATTCCGGGCACGCTCGTCTCGAGACTCATGGGCGCGCGGCCCGCGCGCCAAACGCTCAAATCAACGTCGTGACCGGTCGCAATAAATCCCTTGCCGTCGCGCTCAACCGTGCCCGCCAACCAGTCGGTGTGCGGGATCACGCCGATGAGCACGAACATCAGCTTGGCCGGAATCGTATCTACGGAGTGCGTCGCTCCGTCGGCGATGGTTACGCTTTCCATGAGATCGCCGCCGTCGGCGCCAACAACCTCCGCCCGGAGCCGAACATCGATGTTTGGTGCGTGCCGAATCTGCTGTATTAGATAGTCTGACATTCCGGACTCGAGCGAGTCGCCCCGCACGACCAGCGTCACGCGACGCGCGAACGACGCGAGAAAGATTGCTGCCTGGCCGGCCGAATTGCCCCCTCCAACCACGGCCGCATCAAAACCGCCCACCAGTCGAGTTCCGGCAAAAGTCGTGTAGAAGACGCTTCGACCGTCGAACCGCGCCACTGCTGGCGCGTCTAGCCGTCGATAACTCGCGCCCGTAGCGATGACCACCGTTCTTGCGGTGATTTGCCGACCGTCCGAAAGCGTTAGCTTCTTGTTGGAGCTATCGACATCGATTCGCGTGACCTCTCGGCCAAACACGAATTTGGCGCCGAAAAGCCACGCCTGCTGATAAGCCCGCTGCGTAAGCTCGGCGCCACTGATGCCGCGCGGAAAGCCGAGGTAGTTGCGAATCCGCGAACTCGCGCCGGCTTGTCCGCCGATCACATGCCGCTCCATCACGAGCGTTCGTAGCCCTTCCGATCCGGCGTAGACCGCCGATGCAAGCCCCGCGGGGCCGCCGCCGATGACCGCAACGTCGCAAAATAGCTCGTACGGGTTTCCCCCGATCGCGTCCATAATCGCGGCATCGGTGGGGTTGGCAAGGGCTGATCCGTCGAGTAGAAAGACTACGGGAACCCGTTCGAGGTTGACGCCATACCTTTCGCTCAGCCGGTGTGCCATCGACGAAGTGCTTTCGTGAAAGCCATACGGCACGCCATTGCGCTTAAGCAACTCGCGGATCTGATTCGAGCGCGGGGAACCTTCATCGCCGACGATGTTGATCAGCTCCATACCGGGCCGATGGACTTGCGTCCACTCCGCTAAGAATTCGCTTATCAATGGATATAGGTGAACCTCCGCGGGGGTCCACGGCTTGTATAAGTAATTATCTAACTCACCTAGCGCGCATCCCTGAAGGATCGTCGGCGACGCTTCGTGATCGCCCCACGCAACGAGCAGCGCGCGTTTCGCCGAAGGCTCGAGGGAACGTACCCGAGTAAGGAACTCACTCCCGGTCATTTCGGGCATCCATTGATCGGCGATGACCAATGCGATCTCTTCGCGATCGTTCATGATGCCGCGAATTCCATCTAAAGCGGTAGACGGGGCGAGATACGGTAAGACGCGATAGTCCGCACCGAATCGTCTCGTGAGAGCGTCGAGCATATCCGCCAACGCGGCCGGCTCGTCATCAACGACCACGATAGCCGCTCTCTCTGCCATAACTTACCTTCCTTTCGGAGGCCGTATCTCTGATGGAACCTCGTGCATCCAAAGTGTACTACTCGCGGCACTTGAAAAGGTACCGGCGATCTAGTATTTATTTAGCTTCACTTTTTCTTTACTATTGCGGTGTAATAATGATTTCTTGGAGCGTCGCTGCGTCAAATTCTTGCGTAGTTTGAGGCTAAAATAATCATGATAACGTCCGATACGATCGAAGGACTCGCCGGGGAGCTACGCTCGCAGCTGCGCGGCGGAGTGACCGCTCAGGGCGACGACGCCTACGAAACGGCGCGCAAAGTTTATAACGGGATGATTGACCGGCGTCCGGCGCTGATTGCCGCCTGCGCCGATGTCGCCGACGTCATGGCGTCGGTCCGCTTTGCGCGCGAGCACCAATTGCCGCTGGCGGTACGCGGGGGCGGCCATAGCGGGCCTGGCCTTGGCACGTGTGACGATGGACTCGTTATAGATTTGTCACGAATGCGAGGCATCCGAGTCGATCCCGCAACCGCATCGGTTCGCGTAGACGGCGGCTGCGTTTGGGGAGATGTCGATCACGCGACGCATGGGTTCGGGCTCGCCGTGCCGAGCGGTTTCATCTCGAGCACCGGGGTTGGCGGACTCGCGCTCGGCGGAGGGATCGGCTATCTGGCCCGGCGATATGGATTGACGATCGACAGCCTCCTCGGCGCCGACGTCATACTCGCCGACGGAACCTTTGTCAGCGCCACTGCCAACGAGCACGCGGATCTCTTCTGGGCGATTCGCGGCGGCGGCGGAAACTTCGGCGTGGTGACGTCCTTCTTGTTCAAGGCACATCCGGTTGACGTCGTCTACGGCGGACCGATTTTTTGGGATCTCAAGTATGCTGCAGACGTGCTGCCGAAGTGGCGCGATTTCATGTTGCAGGCGCCGGAGGAGATCAACGGCTGGTTTGCATTCGTGACCGTGCCGCCAGGCCCGCCATTTCCCGCCGAGCATCACCTTAAGAAGATGTGCGCCACCGTGTGGTGCTATACCGGCGCGCTCGATGGAGGCGAAGCCGCGCTGCGTCCGGTGCGCAAGTTCGCGCCACCGGTAATGGATTTTGCGGGCCCGATTCCGTTTCCGGTGCTGCAAAGCATGTTCGACCCGGTCTATCCGCCCGGCTTGCAATGGTATTGGAAAGCGGACTTCCTTCGTGATCTGCCCGACGCTGCGATCGAGCTGCACCTAAAATATGGAGAGCGTCTTCCCAGCATGCACTCGACGATGCATCTCTATCCCATTAACGGGGCGGCGCACCGCGTCGCCCGCGACGAGACGGCCTTTAGCTTCCGCGATGCAAACTTTGCGGAAGTTATCGTCGGGGTTGACCCCGATCCCGCGAACAACACGCGGATCATAGAGTGGGCGAAGGATTATTGGCAGGCCCTGCACCCGTTCTCCGCCGGCGGCGCCTACGTCAACATGGTGATGGATGAGGGAAGCGATTACGTCAAATCTGCCTATCGAGACAATTATCCGCGGCTCGCGAAAATCAAAACCAAATACGACCCCGGCAATCTCTTCCACGTCAATCAAAACATCGAGCCGGCCGGCTAGCATCCACTCCAGAACTAAAGCAGTGGCTTTGCGCCTGGGGAGATTCGCAGGCTCTTTCTGTGATGCTCGCGGCGCGAAAGTCAAGGTCAAACTAAAGAACCGAAGGCTAGCTCGCTAGCTTGTGCGAGAAGCGATGGCGAAATCGTCGCTAGTGGAACCGCCTCGATGCTCGCGTCCGGCACTGCCCCAGATGAGGCCGGAGGTGCGCGGAATCGAGCTCGACGCCAAGAGTCGCTGCGCGCACTATAATTCGCCGCTCGACATCGTCGCGATCAAGATGAAGTGCTGCGGTGGGTACTTCGCGTGCAAGGAGTGTCACGCTGCGCTCGCCGATCACGTGCTCGAGCCGTGGCCCCGCGAGGAATGGCAACGGCACGCCATACTCTGCGGCGCCTGCGGTTCGGAGCTGACGATCGCGGAGTATATCGAAAGCTCAAGTGAGTGTCCCGACTGCGGCGCGCCGTTCAACCCCGCCTGTCGGGAGCATCGCGCTTATTACTTCCGCCCCTACGCGGGAGCGGGTGAATTGTAGGCAGTTCAAAAACCAAGGACAAGCCCCCAAGCAGCACCTTCGGGTTTCAGGAAAAGAGGGAGCGCCGCATTCACCTTAACGGTTACCCGCTCGAGCAAATCCTCGCCTATCTCGGTCTCTTCGCGTTGGCGGCGATTACCGGGATTGGGGTAATCGGTCCGGGCGATGGCGCCCTCGTCGCGGCCGCCATCGCGGCCGCCGAGGGGAAACTCGACCTCGCTTACGTACTCGCCGCGGGTTTTTTCGGCGGCGTGCTCGGCATCCTCATCGGATACGCAGTGGGCAGCAAGTACGGGCGTACGCTCCTCGAACTGCCGGGTCCGTTTCTCGATTTGCGACGAAACCTTCTCGCCACGGGCGAAGCGCAGCTTGCAAAGTACGGCGCAATTGCGTCGTTCCTTATACCCTCCACCATCAGCGGTGTACTGCGCGTGCCGTTTCGGACGTTTCTTGTGTTTGCGACCTTGTCGCGGGTATGGTGGGCGATTTCATTCGGACTCGGCGCATATTATCTCGGTGAGGACCTCGTCCAAACACTCCGGCGCATGATGCACCTGCACCCGTTGACGATCACGACGATACTCGCCCTGCTCGTCGTGGCCGCGCGCTGGCTCTGGCTTCAGCGCCGGCGTTCGACTCGCGACCGGGCGCCGGTATCTTGAAACTGCATAAGGGGTAAGCCGGCTTGCCGATCGGTCTCGATTTCCGCCAGCGAAGGACTCGGGGCGAAATGTAACTTCAAGACGCGAAGGATCGCCGCGATCGGCACCGCGACGAACGCGCCGAGGATACCGAAGAGCCCTCCGAATGCGACGATTGACAGGATGATGATCACCGGGGAAAGCTTGACGTTCGCATTCATGATCCGCGGCACGACGAAGTCGCCGTCGATCTGCTGAATGACCGCGAATCCTACTGCGACGATCACGGCATTCTGCCAGCCGTTGTAGGCAAGGGCCAGGAGCACCGCTGGGATGAATCCGGCAATCGCGCCCACGTACGGGATCAGGTTGAAGATGCCGGCCGCGACGGCGATGACCAGCGCGAATGGGACGCCCGTGATCAGTAGCCAGACCCCGATCATCGTGCCCACGATCACGCAGTCGAGCAGCTGGCCCCGGACGAATGCACCGATGACGGCGCTGACGTCGTGCAAGATCGCTATTGTTTGCGGCCTTCGATCTTTCGGGACGAAGCCTAGGAACCCGCGTTGTAACTCGGGATAGTCGAACAGCGCGTAGGCGGCCAGGACTGGGATAATGATGAAGAGCAGCATGAGCCCGAAGCCCGAGACGATTGCGGCGAAACCCTGTTTCCCAAGCGTAACGGCGTAACGCGCCGTTAGAGTGAACAACCGCTGCGGTAGCTGCGCCAGCTCGTTGCGGATCGAAGTCGGGAGAAAACGCCCGAGTCCGTTGTTCGGATCGCTGACAGCGCTCGTAGCCCGCGCGGCAGCTCCCGGCAACGCGGCGGCGAACTGCCCGGCTTGGCTGACCAGTGGCGGCACGATGATGAGTACGAAGATGGCGAAGACCGCAACGAGTCCGACGAACGCCAGCGCAACTGCCCAATGTTTTTTCATAAAGCGCTGCAGCCACGCGATAGCCGGTGCCATCAGATAGATCAGGAAGACCGATCCTACAACGATGACCGCGATCGTAAAGAACGACCGTATAAGGTACACGACGAACGCCGCGATCGCAAACGATAACGCGACACACGCCAAGGCGAGCAGTGGCCGAATCAGTCGTTCAGCGCTCGATTCAGGCCGCATCAATTCCCTCCGTTCGATCCGACGGATCCATCTGAAGCATGCGAGCAACCTGGCAGCCGACCGGCTCCATTTGTAACCACTTCGAGGGTCCGCCCGGCACGGCCCCTCTTACGCAGCGAGGCACGCGGATTGTCGGAACCCTACCGGCGCAGAGCGGCGGGACCATTCAAATCAGCCGACAGCTGACAAACAACAAGTTGTCCGGCACTTGGCGCTCGCCTAAGAACGAGACCGGGGCGCGCGCGACCGTGCGCGGGCCTTTTCGTGTCAGGATGTAGAATAGGGTCCCGATGAACGGCTCTTCGATCGCAGCTCGGCTCCACGAGTTGCTTGACGGATGGGCGCCGCTGGTGGTTTTCGTCGCCGCCGTCATCGTCGGCTTCCTCCTCGAATGGTTTGTCGTGCGCGCGCTCTACGAGCGTGCAAAACGGAACGGCTGGACCGCCTGGCAACTGCTTTTCGAATCGATCCGCGGCGTCGTGCTGTTGTTGTGCGCGGCGCTGGGAATCTATGTCGACCTGTTGCTTTTTCCATTTCGCTCCGAACAGGAACGATCTGCCAATCGCGCGCTTATCGTAATCGTGATTTGGGCGGTAACGGTGGTCGCCGCGCGCGTTGCCGTTCGGCTCGTCGGAGGCTTAACCGGGGAAGGCGAGGCCAGTGCCAAAAAAGCTTCGCTCTTCAAGACCGTCATTTCGGCGGTCTTGTACGTGGTCGGCGCGCTAGTCGTCCTGCAATACTTGGGTATCAACATCGGTCCGATGCTGACGGCCTTAGGCGTCGGTGGTCTCGCCGTCGGTCTCGCTCTGCGCGACACGCTGGCAAACTTCTTTTCAGGTCTGGTGATCATTGCATCGCGGCGCCTACGCGTAGGAGATTACATCCGTTTGGAAGATGGACGCGAAGGTTTCGTTTCGGACATCACTTGGCTCCAGACGGTGATACGCGATGAGACCAATGCGCTCATCGTCGTTCCGAACGAAAGACTCGCGACGGGCACCTATACAAACTTGAGCCTTCCAATCGAGCAGACGCGTGCACAGGTTACCGTCAACGTTGCGTATGGCAACGATCCGTCGCTCGTCGAATCGGAGACGCGCGAGGTCGCGGCGAGCGTCTCGGAGGAGTTTGCTCCGCGCGCTGCCGCGCCGGTGGTGCGCTTCATGAACGCAAACGAGATAGGCTTGACGGTCGCCGTTTTGGTTAACGTCGCGCGCCCCTGGGAGCTTCCGCGCGCGCGGCATGAACTCTACAAGAGGTTGCTGGATCGATACCGGCAGCGTGGCATCGTGGTCGCATCTCAGCCGTGGGCGGCGAAAAACGAGGAAGTCGTGCCTCCTCCCTCGCCTACTTCGTGCTGATCGCAGCGCCGTATCGGCGGCGGGCTCATCGATCGTCACGCTCTGCCCCGCCACTGCGCTTCTAACGCCATGGGGCGTTATGTCTTTGGAGGTGCGGCGGTGCTGTTGGGCGTCGCCGGCCTCGTCTTGCACGCTCAGCTGATATCGAACTGGCAGCTCCCCGGCGTCTGGGCTTTCATCGTCGTAGCGTCGGTCGCGCAGATTGTCGGCGGTGCGGCGATACTGTTCCGCAAGACCATCGTGGCGGGCGCGATCATCTTGAGCGTCGCGTATCTCGTAATTTCGCTGACGTTTGTGCCTGGGATCTTTGCGCAGCCCGGTGTCTACGCGAGTTGGGGGAACGTTTTCTATCAGCTAGCTCTCGTAGCGGGAGCCGTGATTGCCTACGGATTGGCGACGCCCTCCCCGCCTTATACGGCGACCCTGTGCAGGGGCGCCGTGATGCTCTTTGGCCTGTGCAACATCTCGTTTGCGATCGAACAGGTCGAGTTTCTTGCCAGGACGGTCAGCTTGGTGCCGAAATGGATCCCGCCGAACGGGATGTTTTGGGCCATCGCTACGACAGTTGCGTTTGGGCTGGCCGGAGTTGCGCTCGTCGTCGGCTGCAAGTCGCTGCTCGCCTCACGCCTTCTGGCGTTGATGCTCGTGATATTTGGAGTTGCGATATGGATTCCCATCTTGATCGCAGACCCGAAGACGCAGGGGAACTGGAGTGAAGGCCTCGAGACGTTTGCGATAGCCGGAGTCGCATGGATGATTGCAGATCTCCTCGGGGGTGAGAAGCTTATAACGCCCGATCGTTGAGGGAGTCTAAGATTGCGCGGCTCGCGTGGCGCGCGCAACCAGCTCAGGCGCATCGAGCCGATTGCAAAGTGCCGGGAACCCAGCAGTGGGTCCTTGCCATTGTAACTCGTCGACGCTCGCAAAGAGTGTCGCATCGGTTCGAAGCGTTGCTAGCGTCTTGAATAACAGCGCAAGACGCTGCCGCTCACCGAGCACTTCCGACGGGAACTGCTCGATCGCGCCATAGCGCGTGAGGAGAGCGGCTGCGCCCTTGGGTCCAATCCCCGCGATGCCGGGATAGCCATCGGCTGCATCACCAACCAGCGCAAGATAGTCGGGTATCAGCTCGGGATCTACCCCAAACTTAGCTCGGACGCCGTCAGCATCTCGAATGACTTTGGTCCTTCGTTCGATTTGTACGATGCGCTCTTCGCGCACGCATTGCGCGAGATCCTTATCCGGAGTCCAAATGCAAATTTTCTGCACGCGGGGGTCCAGCGCGGCGCTTGAAGCCGCCGATGCTAGCGCGTCATCGGCCTCGAGCTCGATCATGGCCCACACCGGAACTCCCATCGCGCGCAGGCCGTCCTCGAGCGGCTCAAACTGCGCGCGCAGCGCCGGATCGATTCCCTCTCCGGTCTTGTAGCCATTCCAAAGACCGTTGCGAAAGGACTCGATAACGTGATCGGTGGCGACGCCTAAGTGCGTAGCTCCCTCTTCGATCATTTGCAGTACGGTTTTGAGGACTCCGACAGCCGCACCGAAGCGCCGCTCATTTCCGTCGGTGAAGCGACGCAGCCCATAAAAGTGGCGGAAGAGCTCGTAAGTCCCGTCGATGAGATGAACGATCACGGGCGGTTCGGCCAGGGCTTGCAGCGCCTCGGGCAGGGAAAGCTCCGCAGCCGTCCGCAAGATAAGCGACACGGAGGCGTTTCAATGGATATCACGACGTTTTCAACGGGATACCCGTTCCTCGACATTTTCGTGACCATGCTCTTCGTTTTTGCGTGGGTCCTCTACATCTGGATCGCGATTACCGTTCTGGTCGACATCTTCCGGCGCCGCGATCTCTCCGGCTGGGGAAAAGCCGCCTGGGTTATCGCCATCGTCGTCTTCTCCTGGCTGGGCGTCCTGATCTACTTGATCATCAACCACGACGGGATGAACGACCGGCGCATTGCGGACGCGAAGACGGCGCAAGGCCAGCTCGACGATTACATTCGCTCGGTTGGCGGTGGCGGTGGCGGTGGACCGGCGAGCGAGATCGCGAAGGCCAAAGGGCTTCTCGACAGCGGCGCGATCAATCAGGCGCAGTTTGACGCCATCAAAGCGAAGGTATTGGCGAGCTAGCGGGGACCCAATACGGAAAAAGCAAGCCCGTAGATCATGTTTGCCATGACGTTCCAGGCATTCTCCTTATAACCGAGTTGCGTGCAACCGCTGCCGGAGCAGTAAATATCGAAGCTTGACCCGTGCTTCTGCACGTCGGCGAACTCCGTCAAAGCCCATAGCGCTACGGCGGTGGCGTCTTTGGCGCTCGTGCCGATGACGATCCAGTACTGCTTGCCACCCGTTAGCGGGATGCCGCGTTTATCCGAACCACCGACGACGGTGCAGCACGCGACGTTTGGAAGGTTGCTCAATTGCCAGCTATGAAGAGGCTTCCCGGGGACCCCGCCGGCATCGTCGTACAGGCTGAGAACGACACCGTTGGTTCCCGAATAATAAAGCGCTGGTACCTCGATTCTGGTGGCGACATGGTTTGCCTTGGGGGTGAACGCAGTGGCCAGCCATTGCTCGGTCGCGTCGGCGCAGCCCCCTTGCGGCCCGCAAATCGCATAGCCGGACCAGCCCCAATACGGGCTGTTCTTGTACTGAGTGAAGTTGTTAGCGATTTTGATCAGACCCGCATCTTGCGCGACATCTCGCGCGACCAATCGACCGTGCTGCCCGGTACGCAGGGACACGAGTGGTGGATGCTCGGCGCCCGCGAGACGCGTAA